>JAPOQV010000549.1 GCA_026710565.1 Spirochaetaceae bacterium
AGCACGGCGGCACGCAGTGCGGGTTCTGCACGCCCGGCATCGTGGTGTCCCTGTATGGACTGCTGCTGGATGACGCGAAGGGGCTCTCCCTCGAAGACGTGAAGTACGCCCTGAGCGGCCACCTGTGCCGCTGTACCGGGTACCGTTCGCTGAAGGATTGCGCCGAAACGCTGGACCGCCGGTTCGGCAGCCGGCTCAACGGGACCGGCGGTGCCGATGGAGTGAGCGGAGCGAACCTCACTCGAAGAGTGGCGGTGATGGCATCCGCCGGCGCGCTTCCCGACTACTTCACGACCATCCCGGAGCGGCTACGGGATCTGCGCGGGGAGTCGCACGCACCCGAACCCGAAGCAGAGCCGGAAGTGCGCATCGCCGGCGGCACCGACCTGTACGTGCAGCAGGGGGGAGAGGAGATCCCGGACCGCCGTGTGGAGGTGCTCAACCGGCGGCCGGCGTTGAAGGGCATCCGCGTCCGTGACGGCGAGTTCCGCGTCGGCGCCCTGACCACCTTCGAGGAGTTCGGCGCCGACCAGCAGGTGACCGAGTCGATCCCCCGCATCGGGGCGTTCAATCACCTCATCGCTTCCTGGCAGATCAGAAACCGCGCCACCCTGTCCGGCAACATCGTCAACGCCTCCCCGATCGGAGACTTCACGGCGCTGCTGCTGGCCCTGGACGCACGAGTCGTGCTGGACGACGGCGGCTCGCGGCGGTCGGTCTCCCTCAAGGACTTCTACCACGGCTACAAGCAGATGGACCTGCGGCCCGGTGAGCTGGTCACCGAGGTGGCGTTCGCCGATCCGGCCGATTCCCGGGTCAACTTCGAGAAGGTCTCCAAGCGGACCTGCCTGGACATCGCGTCGGTCAACAGCGCCTGCGCGATCCGCTGCATCGGGGACACGATCATCGACGCGCACGTCAGCCTTGGCGGCGTGGCGCCGATCCCGCTCTACCTTCACGAGACGTCGCAGGCGCTGCGCGGCCGCAACCTCGACCAGGAGGCGGCGTGGGATGCGTTGCGCCTCTCCCAGCAGGAGATCGCGCCGATCACGGACGTGCGGGGATCGGCCGAGTACAAGCGCCTGTTGGCGCGGCAGTTGCTGATCGCCCACTTCGTGACCCTGTTTCCCGAGCGCTTCGCCGCGGAAGCGTTCTACGCCGGGGGCCTGTCGTGAACCACATCGACTCCCACCTGCACGTGCGTGGCGAGTCGCAATTCGTGGACGACGTCCCGCCCCCGCCGGAGATGCTGCATGCCGCGGTGGCGGGCTCCCCGAAGGCTCACGGCATCGTCACCGGCATCGACACCACTGCGGCCCGCGCCGCTCCCGGCGTGGTGGCTGTGCTCACCGCCGCCGACATCCCCGGCGCCAACCGCTTCGGCCCGATCTTCGAGGACGAGGAGCTGCTGGTCGAGCGCGAGGTGTGCTTCATCGGCCATCCGGTGGCCCTGGTGGTGGCCCGCACGGCTCATCAGGCGCGGCAGGCGCGCGAGCTGGTCGAGGTGGAGATCGACGATCTGCCGGTGGTGGTCGACCCGCGCGAGGCGTTCGCGAACGGTGACCTGATCCATCCGCCGCGCGCCATGGTCACGGGCGACGTCGGCGCCACTTGGGACGACTGTGACGTGGTGGTCGACGGGCGCTGCGAGATCGGCGGCCAGGAGCATCTCTACCTGGAGACGCAGCGCGCCCGCGCCGTGCCCGGGGAGGACGGGACGATGCGGGTGTTCTCCTCCACCCAGGGTCCGGCGGCCGTGCAGCACGTCACGGCCGCCGTGCTCGGCCGGCCGATGCACAAGATCGAGGTGGACGTGAAGCGGCTCGGCGGCGGCTTCGGGGGCAAGGAGGACCAAGCCACGCACTGGGCGGCGATGGCCGCGCTGGCCGCCGACCACCTGGGCGCGCCGGTGGAGCTGGTGCTGAACCGGCTGGACGACATCAGCATGACCGGCAAGCGCCATCCCTACTCCGCCGACTTCAGGATCGGGCTGACCGCTGCCGGCAAGATCCTGGCCTACGAGGCCACCTTCTACCAGAACTCCGGCGCATTCGCCGACCTGTCACCGCCGGTGCTGGCGCGCACGCTGTTTCACGCCACCAACGCCTACTTCATCCCCAACGTGCGCGTGACCGCCGCTCCGTGCCGGACCAACCTGCAGCCGCACACCGCCTTCCGCGGCTTCGGCGGCCCGCAGGGCATGTACGTGATCGAGGCGGCCATCAACAAGGCCGCCGACGCCATGGGGATCGAGGCGTCCGCGATCCAGCGCGCCAACCTGCTGCGCGACGGCGACGTCTTCCACTACGGACAGGTGGTGGAGCGGAGCCGCGCCGAGCGGACCTGGGACGAGCTGGCGTCGGCGTTCGACGTGAACGGGATCCGCCGGCGGGTATCGGCGTTCAATCGCGGCAACTTCGCGGTCAAGAAGGGGTTCGCGCTGATGCCGGTCTGCTTCGGCATCTCCTTCACCAAGACCCACCTCAATCAGGGCAACGCCTTGATCCACGTCTACCTCGACGGCAGCGTGAGCATGACCACCGGCGGCATCGAGATGGGCCAGGGCATCAGCAGCAACGTGGCCGCCGTGGTGGCGCGCACCTTCGGCATCTCGCGGCAACGGGTACGTGTCGAGAGCACCAACACCACGCGGGTCGCCAACATGTCGCCGAGCGCCGCCAGCGCCACCACCGACCTGAACGGCAACGCGGCGATCATCGCGGTCGAGACCATCCTCGACGGCATGCGCGAGGTCGCGGCGGGCGAGCTTGGCGCGTCGACCCCTGCCGCGATCACCATCGCCGACGAGCAGGTCCGGGCCGGGGGCGAGCCCGCGGGCATGAGCTGGACCGACCTGGTCGGCCTCACCTACCGCGCACGCAAGCGCCTCTCGGCGCATGGCTACTACACGACGCCGGGCCTCCACTACGACCAGGAGCGCGAGCACGGCCACCCGTTCGCGTACCACGTCTACGGCACGGCCGTGTTCGAGGTAACCGTCGACTGCCTGCGCGGCACCTACGCCGTCGACCAAGTGAAGATCGTCCACGACCTGGGCCGCACCATCAATCCCACCGTGGATCGTGGCCAGGTGGAGGGCGGGCTGGCGCAGGGCATGGGCTGGATGACCATGGAGGCCCTGCAGTGGGACTCGGAAGGCCGCTGCCTCTCCCACGCGCTGTCCACCTACAAGGCCCCCGACGTCTACTTCATGCCGGACGACATGGCGGTGAAGTTCCTTGAGCCGGAGGACAACCCCTACGGCCCGCTCGGCGCCAAGGCGGTCGGCGAACCGCCGCTGATGTACGGCATCGGCGTCTTCTTCGCCCTCCGCAACGCCATGAAGGCCTTCCGCCCCGACGCCGATCTGACCCTCGACGCCCCCATGACTCCGGAACGCGTGCTGCTCGACCTGCACCGGGGAGACATGAGACGAAGCACGCCGCCGACTGCTCATGGCCAACCACTCGAAGTACTCGGATCGACTTGACCGATTGGCTGCGGAGTTGGTCTCCCGTCGTCCCGGAGGGGGACTCCAGGCCGCCGCCGGTGCGGACCAGCCGCCATGCGATGCCCGCGTTGGGATCCGGCGTGGCCGGTGGCGGCGGCTATACCACCATCATGACCGGAGCGTTCCGGCAACCGATCACCAGCAATGCGCTCGCCATGAGTGCCAACGCCACGTACCTCACTATCAATCCGATGTGACCCCGGCTCATCGTCTCCTCCTCGAGCGGAACGCCATACATGAGCGTCCGGAGACATAGGCGTCATGCCCCAAATGCGGGACAAGGGTACCAGGACGCTGCACGCTGGAAGACACGGCCGGTACCGGAGCGGGCCGTCACAACGAAGAGATCAGCTTCTCCCGCGGCACCGTGACGGCGTCGGTTGACCTGACCGCTGTGTGCCCGGCACAGACGCGACGCTCACAGGCCCCCTACTCGCTCACGTTTGATCCCAGAAGCTAAGGCCGAGGCGGCGAGTTGACGATCATCGGAAAGTGATGCTGGGAACCGACGTACGACGCGAGGCGAGGACGGGTGACGCCGAAGCGCAGTTCGAGCTCGGCTGCATGCACCATGACGGCTACGGCGTGCGCCAGGACTACGTGGAGGCGGCCAAGTGGTACCACCGCGCGGCCGAGCAGGGGCATTCGGGCGGCCAGTTCAACCTCGGCCTCATGCACTGGCTCGGCGTGGGCGCCCCCCATGACTACGCCGAGGCCGTCCGCTGGTTCCGTCGCGCTGCCGACCAGGGGGACGAGAAAGCGCAGTTCGCGTTGGGGCTCTCCTACCTGCACGGTCAGGGAGTTGCCCAGGACCTCGTGGCCGCCTACGTGTGGTTCGATCTGGCGGCGCGCGCCGAATCCGGGGCCGTACCGCGCTTCATGACGACGTGGGTCGAATTCGTCGCCACCGGGGACCATGAGGCGAGCCATATGCGCGACCACCTGGCCGAGCAGATGACCCGAAAGCAGGTCTCGGAAGCGCAGCGCGCTGCGCGCCAATCCATGAAGAGGATGGCCGCGGTTTCCTGATCAACTGCCGCGGTAGGTCGGTTCCCGCCGGGGAGACTGCCTCGCCGCCAGCGACAGGACCATGCGCACCAGGTCCGCACGCCGCGAGATGTTGAGCTTCAGGTGGATGCGCTTGGCCAGTTCGCGCACGGTGCTCTCCGCGCGATCCGTGGCGGATGCGATGTCCCGCATCGTCGCGCCTTCGGCCAGGGCTGCCGCTACGCGGCCCTCCGCCGGCGTGAGTCCAAGACCCGCGGCGACGCTCTCCGGATCGATGCCGGGTTTCGCTGTCGGGTCGACGACCACGACCAACCCGGCGACGAGTCCGAACGCGAACCCCGCATCGCGGATGTCTGCCGGGATCACATGCACGGCCAAGCGCGGCCTTTGAGGCGACCGAGCCACCGTCATCGAGTCGCTGGCTCCGCAACGCCCGGGCTGCGACAGGGCATGTTCGAGTAACCGCGAGAGGCGTTCATCGTCGGTCGTCTGCTTCGCACGCAGGGACCCGCCCCGCTCCACCAGCCCGGCGCCCTCGCGCAAGATCTCCCGCGCACGGGTGTTGACCTGAACGATCAGGCCCCGCCAGTCCAGGCAGATCACCCCGACCATCATGTTGTCGAGCAGTCCGGCGAGCGAGGCAGCGACGGCTTCCGCGCCCACAAGCGCCTGGCGGACGCGCACGAACTGGCGGACGTGGGGTGCAAGACGCTCGATCATCGCCGTCTGCTCCGGGGTCCAGCCGCCGCGTGTCGTCGCGTTGGCGAGGGCCCAGATGACCTGCAATCCGTTCGCTCCATCCACGCGGATGCTCAGGCCGTCGCCGCGTACAGGCTTGTTTTCGCGACTCGCTGCACCCCCGATCGCCAGATGAGTGCCGGTAGTCCCGCACGCACGATCGATCAGCGCGGATGCCTCCCGCCAGCGACCGCCGTCCAGCATCGCTTCGTGCAGCGAATCGATGACACGGTCAAACAAGGCGTTCTTAGCATGTATCTTTATTGGGGGGGGGGGGTAACGGTGCTGCACCTTTGGCCGACCAAGAGGTTACCAAGAATTGTACGCTGAACCCTGTGTGTCTACAGCAATATGAGATTAAGTTACAATTTTTCTATCTATGCGCTGTTCATGTTTCTTGAGACTGTCCCCCAATATGGGGACATCCCATCTGCCCGAGACAGGCACACTCCCCGCGCAGGAGCAGACTTCGACGACCAGCGTGTGCTCGGCACGGCCGACCTGGCTTGTGTACGTCGGCTCCCTGTAAGTGAGGAGTCCGCGACCGCGCGCGGGCTCAACTACCGCGGTAGGTGGTGTAGCCCCACGGCGCCACGAGCAGCGGCACGTGGTAGTGGGTGTCGGCTGCGATGCCGAAGCGGATCGTGACCCGGTCCAGGAACGGCGGATCGGCCGTCGGCAGGTCCGTCGCCGCGAAGTACTCGCCGACGTGGAACACCAGCTCCCACTGCCCCGTACGGAAGGCATCGCCTTCGAGGAGCGGCGCGTCGCACCGCCCCTCCTGATTGGTGCGGACGGCGTTGACCGGGCGGCGGACGTCGTTTACGTCGAAGAGCTCCACGAGGATCCCCGCGCCCGGCCTGCCTTGCGCGGTGTCCAGCACGTGCGTGGTGAGTGCGCCCATCACTCTCTCCGGAGCGTCACTTCGATCTGGCCGCTCGGCTCGTCAGTGGGCACGAACAGCTTGCCGCGAGCGTCCTTCCCAAACGGGGAGAGGTCGATCGGCAGATAGTGGACGTTGGGCATCCGCAGGGTGATCTCGCGGACTTCGGGCGCGGTGGCGAGCGCCGCCTCGCCCATCCGATACAGGCTGTCCTGCACCGAGGGGCTGTAGGTGGTAGCGAAGACGCGAAGCAACGCCTCCCGGATCGTGCCGGCCACCGCGTCATAGTCTCCGCGTTCATGGAGCGTGCCGCCCTCGAACCGCCACGTGGCCGCCATGCGGGTTGCGAGGATGCGGTCGGTGGTCGGCGGCAGCGTGGTGTACTCGTCCTGCAGAAAGTCGACGAACCCGGAGCCCGTGGTCTTCATGATCGCGAAGTCCTGAAAGCCGGCTTCGACCTCCCGCGAAGACCGGTTCACGGTCGCGCAGGCGAACGGCGTTCCGCCTTCCGCTCTCACGAAGCCGTGCTCGTGCTCGCGGCCGTCAACACGCATGCGACCCCAGACCGTCTCCTCGACCCGGACGCACGCTTCGGAAACCTGCCGGTAGCGGTCCAGGAAGCACTGCCCGATGGTCAGGGCGAACGACTCGTTGGCCGCGTCCAGGTGCTCGAGCGCCAGAACGTTGACCAGGTTCTTCATGGTGTCGGTTGCCACGATCGATGCGTTGTCGGCGTCCGTGTAGGCTCGGGAGAACTCGCCGTCCAGGATGACGTTGACACGGCCCTCTCGCGCCTGGTGACGATGCCCGTCCCGCTGCACGCGCAACACACGGACGTTGGCCTTTCCGTAGCGCTGTCGAACGAATGGCATGGATCGACGCTCAATCCCGTCGCTCGGTGCCGCGCGGTTGGTCTCGGCAGGCTTCGAGGTCGAACGTACCGCGCCCACGGCGAATCCTGGCGTGCAACGGGACCAAGCGAGCGTGTTCCACACGCCGGGCACGCAGCAGAAACCCCTCCGTGCTCCCCTCTATGCCGTAGGCTGGAGTGGTGAGCTGCCGCGTTGCGGCGACCTTGACGAGCACAATCGGCTACTCCTCCCCATACGCTATGGGAGTGAGAGCACTCCGTCAATCGCCCACCGGTAGCGAGGTCTTTCACAAGACCCCACTACCCTCCCCACCCTACGCGACCCGCCTTTCGAGTCTTCCGGACTCAGGCACCCCGCGCTGGCGCGCCAAGCGCTCGTCAGCTACCGTGACTCAGCGTCGCGGCGTACGGTCATCGTGGCGGACACTCGGTGACGAGATGGGCCCAGTTCCTGGTCGCCACGCGTTCGATCGCTGCACCAGGTCCGGCATTGTAGCGATCGATCCAGTCCTGATACGCGGATACCGGCTGCTCGCCGACAATGATCTGCCCGAACAGGGTCATCGATTCGTGCATGAAATCCCCATTCGCGGCGAGTAGATCGGTACCACCATCGACAGCGTTGACGAAGGACTGCGTCAACACACAGACGTTGTTCGGCCCGAGGATGCCGTTCGGGCTGAAGCGCACCTGGTTGACGTAGTTCACTCGCTCCGAATCGATCCAGTCGGGGTCTCCCAGTAACGCGAAGATATTCAGGCCCAGAGGCGTACTGCGCGCAATGACTCCAAGACCCAGACCGCTGAATTCGGGCGGCGGTCATGATTGTCACCATTTGCATGGCTCCCGGTTTGAACTCGGCTCGCGGGTCAGCGTGAGCCAGTAGTCACCGTAGGGGAATCGAGGATTGTCCTTCCACACGGCTGCAATCTGTTCCTGTACCGGCAGGGCGTGCCCCGGCCAGAGCTGTTCAGACCACCATGTGGACATGACGATGACGTCCTGTCTGTCGGTAGGCGCATAGGCGTTGCGCCATGTCTTGTTGTCGAACACTTCAACGTTGACGGCGCGTCTCTCGCGGACATTCGACGTCGTATTGGTAAACGTGATGAACAGTTCGGATTGATCCAGGGTCAGCGTGCCGTGGAAACACTGCGGCGGGTACGGATCCGCACCAGGGGAGGGCCTTGACGCGAATTCAGGCTCCGACACGACCTCCATGGTCACGGTGTCGTCCGCGCGCAGTATGAACCGCCACGTCTCTGTGAACGTCCACGTTCCTTCCACGTTCTCGTATCTCGGACCTGCCCAAGAGCCGATCATCGACGCCGGGAGCGGGTTCTCCACCTTTGTGTAACGCTCGCGGTCGACAGTCATCGGAGCAGGATCACCCCAATCCCACGGGTCGACCACCAAGTCGGCTCCATCGAACGTGAACTGCTTGGCAACGGACTGTATCGACTGCGTTTCGCCGTCGTACCACGTCTTCGTCAAAGTGGATCCGGAGATGCTCCAGCCTCCGCTCTGCTGGTAGCCCACATCGGTGGCGTGCCAGATCCAGCGGCTTGCCGTAAACGTGAGCGTCACGGTCTCGATATCGCCGCCTTCGTCGATGTCGATCTGCGCGCGATACGTGCCGATCAGACCGCGGGCCGGATCCATCATGGGAAGCGGCTCGCTGGTGGCGGTCGCACCGGGCGCCACCGTCAGGTGGATCATCCCGTCATCGGCAGCCGCAACGGTCAGATCGAACGTATCCCCGACGGTCACAACGGTGCCGCAGTCGTCGCCAACGCAACCCGTGATCTTTAGCGTTACGGCACCGCCTCCTGCCTCACCGGGCTCCACCTCCCAGGTGCCCGTCACCACGGTTGCTCTCAGCACCTCGCCATCGTGTCCGGCGTGCCGCGCCATCGACGCGGCTGCGTGGGTGACGGTCGTCACCCGCCTGAATGTCCGGTCGTCGTAGAGGTCGTACGTCACGGTCACCCCATCGCCGTCGTCGTTTGCGTAGTGGGCGCTCCAACGGCCGACCAGATCCTCCGCAGCCACCGGTGTGTCCTTGACCGGCGTCGTAGCCGGGCACCCGACGAGAACCAGGGCAAGGACAAGGGCGCCGACTATTGGCACCACATCGACCCGCATCACGTTCATCGCTCCATCTCCTTTGGCCTCTGGGAGTGGGCAGCGCCGCCGGTATCGAGGCAACGGGCTGCACCGTTCGTTTCGTCGTCGGCTCATCTCTCCTCACGGGTGTTCCCCCCGCACACCCCCAGGGCCCGGTTATTCTGCGGCCCATGCGGAGACGTGTCGTACCCTGAATTGGGGACGGCCAAGACTATTTCCTGAGTCGACGAGTCGGGGGTGAGATAGGCGACACCACCCAAGGCCACCCGGCCGGATCCGCCACGATCGGGTGCGCGGTCTGCCGCTCGCCGTCACAGGTCCGCCACGTACCTGCGCGGGTGTCGAGGTCGCCTACGTCAGCGGGAAGTACCGGATGCGGTTCCTTCTCAGTAAGTGCGAGCCCGCCCGCTGGCTTCTGCAGGCGGGCTCAAGGGCACCGAAACGAACGCGTACGTACTAAGTCCGAAGAGCCGTCGATGCCAGGTGTGTCCGGGCCGCTAGTGAAGGGCGATGCCGTATGCGCCCGGCGCAGTTCCCACAACAACCTCGATGCCAGTTCCATCAAGGTTGGCGCGTCGGATAGTACCGCCACGCTCTGCCCAATATATCTTTTTGGAGATTGCATCTACGGTGATTCCTGCTGGTTCATCCACGTCCGCATTGTTGGTCACAATTTGCTCAATCTCCGATCCGTCCAAGTTGGCCCGTGTAACGTTCATCTCTGACCGTCCGTGAGTCCAGTACAGCTTCTGGTTCACTGGATCGACCGCGAGGCCATAGGGCGCTGCCAAACCGCTGGTCGTTACCGTCCGAATGTCAGACCCGTCGAGCTCGGCGCTCTGGATAGCATCACCCCCATCGTCTATCCAGTATATCCGCCTGCCAATAGGGTCAAGGGCTATTGCGGTGACAAACGACAGATCGGAGACGATCTCCTCATATTCGTTCCCATCCAGGTTGGCGCGATAGATATTGCTTCCCTCATCGCTGGACCAGTACATCTTGCCGCCTGCGAGGTCCAAATCGAGCGATCTCAGATTCAGATCTACGTCTACGATTTCCTCTACTTCGGAACCGTCCAAGTTAGCCCGTCGAATCATACCCGTAATGTAATCGGTCCAGTACATCTTGCCGCTTGGGACATCCAGCGCGATTCCATGTGGCTCGACTGTGCTGAGCGACAGGATCTTCGTTACGCCAGTGCCGTCGAGATTAGCGCTCATGATTGCTCCTTCGGTGAAGCGGAAGTCGGTCCAGTACACCTTGGTGTGCATGACTACAACCGCGAACTTCAGCGGAACAGTGTCGCCGTCCTCGTCGGTGGCGCTGTAGGTCAGGTCATGGCTACCGACAGCGACCGGCATGCCGCTGACGGTTCGCGTGGCCGGATCGAAGCTCAGCCCCTGAGGTATCGGCGTCACCGTGTAGGTCAGATCGCCGTTCCCGCCAGTCGCCGCCGGAAGCTGTACCGGGAAGGGGAGCGCGACGCGGACCGGCAAGGGCGGGATCTCGGGGATGGTCTGGGTTCCGAAGCTTGGCTTGGTGTCCGGCTCAGGGGGTGGCTCGTCCATCTTGGGGGTCGTTCCCCCACAACTCGCGAGCAGGGCCGTCGTGGCTACGGCTACCACGATCATGGCGATGCGTCTGATGATTGGCATGGGTCTGCTATCTCCTTTTGCAGAGGCTGCTCAAGCATCGTCCGCTACTGTCCGCCAGCGCGGCATGCCCCGAATTGGGGACAACCGCTATTGGATCACCGGGATGCGGTGAAGAAGCCCGAGACCTCGACCAGGGCGATCACGTTCCGTCGCGCACCGCCAGGGTCGCGGTCACCGTGCCGGCTCGGCTTGCGGCGTCCACCGCGACATCCCGGGCGGCCAGGGGCCGAGGTACCCGGTAGAGCATCGACCATCCCCACGTTGTACCGCGGTCTTGTTTCCGGCAGTCGTCCGGCGATGGGGTGACGGCGTGTCTGCACGATGGAAGCTGCGAAGGCGGCGTGAGAGAACGGCAGGAGCTGGACCATGTGATCCAGCTCCTCGCGGGAGTGGGCCAGTCCCTCCACGCCATCTCCCAGTACCTGGACATCCCCAACGAGGACGACGAAGACCAGGAGCCGACCGGCGTGCCGGGCTTCATGGACGATGACTGAGGACCAGACCCAGCTCATGGTCGAGGCCCTGACCCGGCTGGTCGATGAGCAGGATGCGGCTGGTCCGCATCGACCGATCCCCTGATCCGGCTCCAGGAGTGGCACGGCAACCTGAACGAGAAGCTGGACTCGCTGGTCACCGCGGTGGTGGCCGGCAAGGCCCACGGGCTGAACTGGTGGTTGTGAGGTTGCAGGGGGCCGCCAGGGGGTTGACGGAGCAATGGCGGCTGGCCTTAAGGTTGCCGGCAGGGTGAGTCGGGCGGGCGCGAAAGCATCCCCTCCGCGCCCGCCTGAGCTACATTACCTCGCGAGCCGGGCCAAGATCCCGATTCATGGGGCATCACCTCCTTGCGAGCCCTGGCTGCTGAATACAGCCAGGGCTCGTCGTTTCTCACGACATTGAATACCGAGGGGCGCCCGCCTGGGTCACGGCGCTTGCAGCGTCCAGATCTCCCAGTAGCCCCCGTGCGGGAACTCGTCGGGCATGGACTCGGGGTAGAAGCTGGAGGTCCTGATGGCCACCTGTCCTGCGATCAAGCGAGACGGGACATACGCGATGCGCGGAGCCGGATCAGTGTCACCGATGTCCTCCGGCGGGCCTCCGTGCGGGGTCCATGTCTCAATTACATTCGACAGATTGAGGAACAGGTGGTCAGGGTCGTGCGTCCAGGAGGCCGTGAGCATCCATACGCCATCGGGCTCATCGGTCCTCCAGGAGAACGAGCCGTCCGCTGACACGGTCATCGTGTGGACATTCACTTCGTCCTCGCGATTCCACACGCCAATCGGCGGAATGTACGCTGACGTATTCACCCGAGTCATCCAGTCCGTGTTCCAGGCAGAGCCAGGTGGAGAGTCGTCTGCCCATTCTCCCACGATCAGTTCGTCGTCGGAGATCAGGAAGTAGGGCTTCGCCAATCGCCGCTCCGTGTGTGGCGTCTCGTCGTTGTCGTCGTGGTTGCCATACAAGATCTGCACGATCTCCTCGTCGCCCAGCTCCCACGTCCCTTCGCTATGCCATACGTAGACGAAGGCGCCGAAATCGTCGTAATGCCCGCGCTCAAGAACGTACCGGGATGCCGTGAACGTCACATAATCCACGATCGTGCCGTCCTCGACTCCGCGGTTATCGTCTCCCCACCCCCTCTCGACACGCCACGTGCCGAGAATGCGATCTCTGTCTGTTCGGGGACTGGCGGCCACAGTGACGGTGAACCGCACCGACTCCATCGTCCCGCCCGTCGCCGGGTCCTTGGCCGTGTAGGTCATCGGGTAGACGCCCGGCGTGGTCGGCGTCCCACTCAGAACCCTGGTCGCGGGGTCGAACGCGAGCCCCGGCACGGCCGGCGACAGCGAGTACACCAGGCTCTCCCCGCCCGTGGCGGCCGGCAGGGGGTAGGAGACCTCCTTCCCGACAGTCATTCCCGGAATCGCGACCGTAAGGCCCTTGGCCGGGAACCTGACTTCGGGGACGGCCGTCCCCTGGCACCCGGCCAGGACGATGCCGGCCGCCGTCAGGGCCGCGGCGAGGGCGATCATCTTGCTCTTCATTTCGTTCTCCTTTTGCAGAGGCTGCTCAAGCATCGTCCGCTACTGTCCGCCAGCGCGGCATGCCCCGAATTGGGGACAACCCCTACTGGATCACGGGGATGTGGGTGAAGCGGGAGACGTCGACCAGACCCAGGTCGGAGATGCGCAGTTCGGGGATCACGGCCAGCGCCAGCAGGCTGAGCTGCATGTAGCCGTTGTTGAGTGCGCAGCCGCATTCGGTGAGCGCCCGCATGACGCGGGCCGACTTCTCCGCCACCACGCCGGCCCGCTCGTCGGACATCAGCCCGCCGATCGGAAGCTCGACCAGCGCGATCAGCGTGTCGTCGCTCACCACGGCCACGCCGCCGCCGGCGTCGATCAGCGCGTTCGCGGCCCGCGTCATGTTCGCGGCACAGGTCCCGGTCACCAGGAGGTGGTGGCAGTCATGTGCGACGGTGGTGGCCACTCCGCACGCAGCGTCGAAGCCGAAGCCCTGCACGAAGCCGTTCACGACCCTGCCGGTCCCGTGGTGGCGCTCCACCAGCGCCAGGGGCAGCACGTCTTGCGCGGGGTCGGGATGCACGGCGCCGTCGCGCACCTTTAGCGTCGCGGTCAGGTGGCGGGTGGCGGCGTGGTTCTCGATCACGCCGATCACGTTGGCCGTCACCGAGCCCGTGCGCCCGCCGGCGTCCACCGCGAAGTCCTCGGCGGCGAGAGGCCGCGGCACTCGGACCGAGCGGCGGAAGCGCTCTTCGTGTTTCCAGGGCGGCAGGTCGAGGAGCAGCCTCCCCTCCTCGGCCGCCACCTCGCCGCGGGCGATCACCGTCCCGGCAGCAAACTCGTCGAGATCCTCCACCAGCACCACGTCGGCGTAACGGCCCGGCGCCAGGCAGCCCAGATCGCGGTCGACGCCGAAGTTCTGGGCGGTGTTGATGGTGGCCATCTGCAGGGCGATCAACGGGTCGAGGCCGAGCCCGATCGCATGGCGCAGTACGCGGTCCATGTGACCCTCCGCCACCAGCGTGCCGGCGTGCACGTCGTCAGTGCACAGGATGAACTGGCGCGGGTCGAGGGCCCGCTCCGTGATTGCCGTGATCTGCGCGGCCACGTCGTACCAGGCCGACCCGAGCCGCAGCATCGGCCGCATGCCGCGGCGGGGGGGGTCGACGGGGGCCCGCTCGCGCGGGGTGTCGGGGGTGTTGGTCTAAGCCCGGGCCGCGC
>JAPOQV010000550.1 GCA_026710565.1 Spirochaetaceae bacterium
CAGCATCGTCACGTTCCTCTCGTCAAGCGATCCGAAGCCCGCCCGCCGACACCGCCGCGGGAATCCCGGAACTCCTCCAGGGAAAGCGTCGCCCATGGCTCCGCTCGTCGTCCGGCCAACCCGCTGGGAGTCTGTACCGTTCCAGCGGCAGACTCCCAGCGCCCGGAAGCTCGCGCCACCGGGGCCTGCATCATACCAAGGCGCGCCGGCGGACCCGACCCCGGACGGGTACCGGAGAGATTCCGCTCGACACCGGGAGAACGGAACGGCGCGGGACTCCTACAGGGGCGTGAAGAGCTCGTCGACGTCGAACCCGAGATCGGGCAGCAGGGCCGAGCGTACCGTGTCTCCGGCCCGCGCCGCCTGCGCCCACCGGTATGCGCCCGCTTCGAGAACGTGCACCTCGAGCTGCTCGGCGACGCCTTCGCGACCGTCGTCGAAGCACACTTCCACCCGGAAGCCGTCGAGCGGTCTTGCACTTGTCACGTGAAGGAAACACCGAGTCACTCCAGCGGTTCCTTGGAATGATCGCCGCCCTGCGGCACGGCGAGCGTCGCGGCTTCCTCGCCGGCACCCGCGTCGGCCTGCCTGTCCCGCCGTCCGGCGGTCCCTGCCGCCGGGGCGCGGCGAGCCCCCCGGGTTTCCAGCCTCGCCGCCTGTGGCGCCAGCCTCGACGCAACCGCCGCGACGATCAGAGCCCCCGCCGTCAGGACCGCGAGAACCACGACTACCGCGGCGAAGAATCTCAGCATCGGCACTACATCTGGCGACTTCGCCTGCCTGACAGCGCACGGAAGGTGATTCCTCCCGTAGGCGCCCCCTACGAGTACACTGGCAGGGCGACCGGCACGAGCCCGGCGCCCCCGATCACGATCGCCGCTACACCCCCGATGATGGTGTTGGTCTGCGACCGCATCGGATCCACCAGATCGACCCCGAGCAACGCGAGATCGGCCTTGAGGGCGGCCCTGGTGGACCAGGAGGGCTGACGCTTCGCCGGCTAGCTGAGCGAGGAGTCTGCGCCGTGGAACGATTTTCGGCCCGGTCGGCTACCACATGTTGTGGTTATCACTTGACGTAACCACTTCATATTGGGGGCCTATTTTTCTGCGGCGCAGACTCCTGGCGGACGGCCCTCGTGATCGCGTGGGTCTGCTTCGGCTCGATACCGGCGTCCGTCAACTGCGGGAGATTGCGAGACTGTCGAGTGCCATTGTCGTCTGCCGTCGGGCGACCTCGACTCTCGGCAATTCGCAATTGCCGCTCATTGCTTCCGGTGCTCGTCACACGGCTTCCGCTGCGCACCCACCCCGCAAGTGGGGATTGACTCCCCGGGTGGTGGGAACTTCAAGGGATCGATCTGGCTGATGGTGTGCGGACCCTCTTGCGTCGGGCGGATGCGGTAGGTCTCCATCGGTGTCCGCACCGTCCCTGTAACGGATTCACCGCGTACCACGAGCGTCAGGGTACTCATCGCAGCGCCAGCCAAGTGGCCCGACAGCGCATAGCCACCCGAGAGTGTTCGCTCCATGCGATCCACATGTCCGAGGAATATCCTATCGTTGAACAGATTCAGCTCCAGGGTCTTCGCGGCCGATGTGAGCTTGGCGAAGTCAACCGTGACCATACGCCAACGCTTTGTCGGCGGACCCGCAATCTCTGGACTGGCGTGGCCAACAACCGCCAACTCCCCCTCCGACTTCACGGCCATAAAAAGGCCGTCGGGCTGCCCCTCCGCGGCGCTGGCCGTAAAGACCAGCACCACGACGATGAGCAGGCGTTCGCCTCACCCCGCACCGCAACCC
>JAPOQV010000551.1 GCA_026710565.1 Spirochaetaceae bacterium
CCCGCGCCCCCCCGGCCGACCCCGCTGATCACCGACGACTGGCCCAAGCCGGACGTGGGCTCCGGCTGCGTGAAGATCACGCCCGGCCACGACCCCAACGACTACGAGGTGTGGCAGCGCCACCGCGACCGCATCGGCCTCATCAACATCCTGGAGCCGGACGGCACCCTCAACGGCGCGGCCGGCCCGTACGCCGGGCTCGACCGCTCCGAGGCGCGCACGCGCGTGGTCGCCGACCTGGAGAGCGCCGGCCTGCTGGACCGGATCGAGCCGCACCGGGTGGAGATCGGCCACTCCGACCGCTCCGGCACGGCCATCGAGCCATACCTGTCCCGCCAGTGGTACCTGCGCATGGGCGACGTGCCCGGCGGCGTCACCGTGGGGCGCGGCACCGCCAACGAGGCGACCGTCCCCGGCCTGGCGCAGGTGGCGATCGACGCCGTGGCCGGCGATTGGCGCTCGCCGACCGGGCGCAAGCTCGCCTTCTTCCCCGACGACCGCTACGCCCGCACCTACCTGGACTGGCTGGGCGAGAAGCGCGACTGGAATATCAGCCGGCAGCTCTGGTGGGGGCACCAGATCCCGATCTGGACCGCGCGCTGCGCGGGCGACCGGCTGCGGCGCGCGCTGGAGCTGGCCGCGCGCGTCGAGGGGCGCGACGACGTGGCCGTGCAGATGCGCGCCGTGACCGACGCCGTCGGCGAGGAGGGCGGCTTCCTGACGGTTGACGAGGCGCGCACCGCCGCCGACGCGGAGATCGACGTCTGCCTGCGCGACGCGGACGCCGAGCGCGGGCTGGGCGAGGAGCTGGCCGAGCTCGGCTTCGAGCAGGACCCCGACGTGCTGGACACCTGGTTCTCCAGCGCGCTGTGGCCGCACAGTACCCTGGGCTGGCCCGACCCCGGCAGCGCCCCCGTCGACCCCGGCCAGCCTGCGCTCGGCGCCGCCGCGGGCGAGGACTGCCTGAGCTACTACTACCCCGGCTCCTGCCTGGTGACCGGCCGCGACATCATCACCCTGTGGGTGGCGCGCATGGTCATCGCCGGCATGTACAACCTGGGCGACCTGCCGTTCGAGCACTGCTTCATCCACGCCAACATCCTGGACGGCAAGGGCGAGATGATGCGCAAGTCGGCCGGCAACGGCATCGACCCGGTCGACATCATCGAGCGCTACGGCGCCGACGCGCTGCGCTACGTCATGTGCGAGCTGCAGACCGGCAGCCAGGACATCCGCCTGCCGGTGCAGGCGGTGTCGCCGTTCACGGGAAAGACCATCGAGCTGGCCACCGCCGAGCACGGACGGACGATCTTCACCTACCTCTGCCCGGACACCGGCAAGGAGTTCGACGTGCTGGGCACCATGCCCGACCTGCCGGGGGCGACCCTGATCAGCGACCGCTTCGACGTCGGCCGCTCCTTCTGCACCAAGCTCTGGAACGCGGCCCGCTTCGCGTTCATCAACCTCGGCGGCTACCGCTACCGGGAACTGGCGCTCGAGCAGCTTGCCGCCGAGGACCGCTGGATCCTGTCGCGCCTGTCCCGCACCTGCGCGGCGGTGCAGGAGCAGCTCGCCGGCTACCGCCCCTCGGCGGCGCTGGCCGCCGTGCGCGAGTTCTTCTGGGGCGACCTGTGCGACTGGTACCTGGAGCTGATCAAGCCGAGGGTGGCATCCCCGGAGCAGGCCGCCGCGGACCGCGTCGACGACGCAGGCGCAGGGGCAGGCGCCGCCCGCCAGACGCTGGCTGTCGTGCTGGACGGCGTGCTGCGGCTGCTGCACCCGTTCGTGCCGTTCATCAGCGAGACCCTGTGGGCGCGCCTGCGCGAGCTGGCGCCGCGGCGCGGCATCGCCGGCTGGCGGCCGGACGACTCGGAGCTGCTGGCGGTCGCCGATTGGCCGCGGCCGGACGGGCGCATCGAGGACGCGGCGCTGGAGGCCGACGTGGGCCGGCTGCGCGGCGTCGCCCGCGCCGTCCGCGACCTGCGCGCCCGGCACGGCGTGGAGGCGCGCAAGCCGCTCGACGCCGTGATCCGGCCCACCGGCGACGGCGGCGGCCGCCCCCGGCTGGGCCCCTACGAGGGGCTGATCCGCCGCGCGGCCGGCTTGGGCTCGCTGACCTTCGCGGCCGGCGGCGCGCCGCCCCCAGGCTCGGCGGCCGCGGGCGGGGGGGACCAGGAGGGGCCACTTCTGGGCCGGGGGCAGGGCGGGGGGGGAGCGG
>JAPOQV010000552.1 GCA_026710565.1 Spirochaetaceae bacterium
GCTTCGGCAGGGTCGACTCGTGGCTGGCGTTCCGGCTCACCGGCGGGCGGCTGCACGTCACCGACCCCACCAACGCCAGCCGCACCCTGCTGCACGACATCCACGCCGGGGACTGGGACGACGAGCTGCTCGACCTGTTTGGCGTACCCCGCGCGCTGCTGCCCGAGGTGCGGGAGTCGAGCGCCGTCTACGGCGAGATCACCGGGATCGAGGCGTTGGCCGGCGTGCCGCTTGCTGGCATCGCCGGCGACCAGCAGGCGGCGCTGATGGGCCAGCTCTGCACCGAGCGCGGCGCGGTCAAGACCACTTACGGGACCGGCTGCTTCGCCCTGCTGCACACCGGCGCGGCGCCGCAGCCATCGGAACGGGGGCTGCTGACGACGATCGCCTGCTCGACCGACGGACAGCCGCGCTACGCCCTGGAGGGGAGCGTGTTCACCGGCGGAGCGGTCGTCCGCTGGCTGCGCGACGGGCTCGGCCTGATTCGCTCGGCGGAGGAAGTGGAGCCGCTCGCCGCCAGCGTGCCCGACTCCGGCGGCGTCGTGCTGGTGCCGGCGTTCACGGGGCTGGGCGTTCCGCACTGGGACCCGCACGCGCGCGGAACGATCGTCGGCCTGACCCTGGGAACCGGCGCCGGCCACCTGGCGCGCGCGGCGTTGGAGGGGATCGCCTTTCAGGTCGCCGACCTGCTGGACGCGCTGGCTGCGGACGCGGGCGCGGCGCCGGCGGAGATGCGGGTCGACGGCGGGGCGGCGCGCAACGACCTGCTGATGCAGTTCCAGGCCGATGTCACCGGGCTGCCCGTGGTGCGGCCGGAAGTCACGGAGTCGACCGCGCTCGGCGCCGCCTACCTGGCCGGCCTGGCGGTCGGGTACTGGCAAAGCGTCGAGGAGCTGGCCGAGAATTGGCGCGCGGAGCGGCGCTTCGAGCCGTCGCTGCCGGAGGACCGGGTGACCGGGCTGCGCGCGTCGTGGGAGCGCGCGGTGGAGAGGGCCGGCAACTGGGCCGGCGACGGGCAGGAGGATTGAGGATGGGCGAACGGTTGATCATCGGCGTCATCGGCGCGGCAGGGCGAGGCGGCCGCCTGCTGCGCGTGCAGGAGGGCCTGGACGTGCACGTGCAGGCGGTGTGCGACACCCGCGCGGAGCCGCTGGAAGCCGTGAAGCGGGATTTGGGAGCGGAGCGGTCGTTCGCCGACTACCGCGACATGCTCGATTCGGTGCGGCTCGATGCCGTGATCGTGGGCACCCCGATGCCGTTTCACGCCGAGCACGCGATCGCGGCGCTGGAGCGTGGGGTGAGCGTCGTCTCCGAGGTACCCGCGGCCGTGTCCGTCGACGAGTGCCGGCGGCTGGTGGCGGCGTGCCGGGCCAGCTCGGCGACCTACATGATGGCCGAGAACTACATCTGCATGCGGCAGAACCAGATCGTCAAGGAGATCGTCGCCGCGGGCCTGTTCGGGACCGTCTACTTCGGCGACGGCGAGTACCTGCACGAGCTGCGCGGCGCGCCGCAGCACAACCCCACGCCGTGGCGGCGGCGCTGGCAGCAGGGCATCAACGGCATCACCTACGGCACCCACAGCCTCGGCCCGCTGCTGAGCTGGATGCCGGGCGATCGCGTGGCGCAGGTCTCCTGCGCCGGTACGGGCCATCACTACCTCGACCACGAGGGCCGGCAGTACGAAGCCGAGGACTCGTCGGTGATGCTGGGCAAGATGCGCTCCGGCGGCCTGGTCAAGATCCGGGTGGACATGCTGTCGGATCGCCCGCACGCGCCCCACAACTACCAGTTGCAGGGCACCGACGGCTGCTACGAGTCAGCCCGGGCGCACGGCGAACCCGACCGCATCTGGGTGCGCGCCCGGTCTTCAGGCACCGAGTGGCGGAACCTGGAGGATCTGGCCGAGGAGTTCCTGCCGGCGAGCTGGCGGGTCTGGGGCGAGGCCGCGAGCGGGTCCGGCCATGGTGGGGGCGACCTGATCCAGATGCTGGACTTCGTGAACGCGGTGCGCGGTGGCACCGAGCCGGAGTTCGGCATCGACGCGGCCATGGACATGACCCTGCCGGGACTGGTCAGCCAGCAGTCGATCGAGCAGGGCGGCGCCTGGCTGGACGTGCCGGACTCCCGCGACTGGCAGTAGGAAGGAGCATGGCGATGGCTCATAACGTACTGGTAATGGCCGAAGTAGAGCCCTACCGCGCGATCCTGCCGATGATCGAGGAATCGTGCCGGGTCGTGCGCTGGCGCCCCTATGACGACGCCTGGCGGGCCGAGCTTCCGGAGATCGACGGGATCTACACGTACGCGCACGTCACGGTCTCAGCCGAGCTGATGGATGACATCCCCCGGCTCAAGGTGATCAGCAACTTCGGCGTCGGCTGCGACCACGTCGACCTGGCGGCGGCAGAGGAGCGGGGCATCCCGGTGGGCAACACCCCCCACGTCCTCGACGGCGCCACCGCCGACATCACCTTCGCGCTGCTGCTGGCCGGGGCGCGCAACATCGTCAAGGGCGACCACTTCGCCCGCGGGCCGGATTTCCTGGAGTACGACCCGAGCTTCATGCTGGGCCAGGAGGTGCACCACCAGACGCTGGGGATCGTCGGGCTGGGCAATATCGGCTACCAGGTCGCGCGGCGGGCGCTGGGCTTCGACATGACCGTGCTCTACCACAACCGCACCCGCAACCGGAGAGCCGAAGCGGATCTCGACGCGCGCTACGCGACGCTCGACGAGCTGCTGGCGCAGTCGGACTTCGTTGCGCTGAACATGCCGCTGACCGCCGAGACGCGGGGGATGATCGGAGCGCGGGAACTGGGGCTGATGAAGGAAACGGCCGTCCTGGTCAACGCCGCACGCGGCGCGGTGGTCGACCACGACGCGCTGCTCGATACGCTACGGGCCGGCAAGCTCCACTGCGCTGCCCTCGACGTGACCGAGCCCGAGCCGCTGCCCCGCGACCACCCGCTGCTGGCGCTCGACAACCTCATCGTCATCCCCCACCTCGGCAGCGCCACCGAGCAGACGCGCCAGGCGATGTCCGACCTCTCGGTACGGAACCTGCTGGCCGGGCTGGAAGGCAAGGAGCTGCCGAACCGCATCGTCTGAGGAACGCCTGCCTGGTCACATCCCCCAGACCGTGATCGCGCGGCCATCATCGGCATGCTCATCGCGACGGAAGGTCTTTTGCGGCCACGGCTTCCCTTCGGTTCGGTCGAAGATCACCAGGTGGCCCGACTGCGCCGCGCAACGGTCCATGTAGCCGGCCGTCTGCGCCAGTCCCTCGCGTATCGTGCGCTCCAGGCCCTGCGGGCCGCGATCCAGGTCAACTCCCGCGGCAACACTTCCGCGTACAGGGGGTTGGCGATGCGCACCGGCGGTTCCTGCGCCACCAGGCCCAGGTCACGGACGTACTCCAGGTCTCGGTCCGTGAACGGGCGCTCGTCGCCGCCGCTCAGCAGGGGCTCGACCACGCGCCGCACGCGCTCCTCCCGGAGCTTGTCGGCGAGCTGGTCGAGGTGGGTCACACGCGTCAGGATGAGGCGCTCCTGTGCGTCGAGGAGGTCCTCTGCGGTGATCGCGCGCGAGCGGTCGCGGCCCGGCTCGCTGTCGAAGCACGCTCTGCGACACAGCGCGTTCACCAGCCACGGCTGGCCGCGGGTGGTAGCCGGCCCGCAACTGGCGAAGCACGGAGATCAGCGTGTCGCCGATCAGGGTGTCGATCTCACGTTGCGCGGACCGTCATCGTGTGTCGATGCGTTCAGTCGAGGAGGACCTCCCGACCGGTGGCGGCCGACCGGTAGACCGCGTCGAGCACGCGCTGCACGCTGAGCACCTGGTCGAGCGTGACGCAGGGCTCCTCGCGGCCCAGGATGACGTTGATGAAGTGGTCCATGCGGCTGGCGTGCGGGTAGGTGAGCTCGCCTGCGTCCGGTGACTGGATGACGTGGTAGCCATCGGCTGCCTGCAGGCAGAGCCGCTCTCCGTACGTGTCGATCGCCCCTTCGGTGCCGTACAGCTCCACGTTCATGTCGCCGCTCCGGTCCAAGTGCATGGCCCAGGCCGCTTCCAGCAGCACGGTGGCGCCGCCGTCGAGCTTGATGACCGCGGTGGCGAAGTCGTCGACGTCGAACTGCCCGCCCGCGCGTTCGGACACCCCCCAGCCGCCCTCGCCGAGGCCGCGATTGCCGAACTCGGTGTAGGTCGCCCCCGACACGGAACGCGGCCGGAAGTTGTCGAGCAGGTAGAGGGCGTTGTCCAGCATGTGCACGCCGATGTCCAGCAGCCCGCCGCCGCCGGAGAGCTCCTTGCGGGTGAACCAGCTCCCGATCCGCGGTATTCCCGATCGGCGCCGCCAGAACGCCTTGCAATAGTAGGCGCGTCCGATGCGGCCCGCCTCCATGAGCTGCCTGGCTCGCTGCACCTCCGGTGTGAAGCGCTGGTTCATGCCCAGCATGAAGTGGGTGTCCGCCGCGCGCGCGGCGGCGGCCGTCTGCTCGGCGTCCTCCCGGCTCAGCGCCAGGGGCTTCTCCTGCAGCACGTGCTTGCCGGCCTGCAGTGACAGGGCCGACAGCGGTGCGTGCAGGTGATTGGGCACGGCGATGTAGACCGCGTCGACCTCGTCGATGGCAAGCAGCCGCTCCGGCTCCACCACCACCTGCGTCACGGTGTCGTAGCGCAGCGCGAACTCCGCGGCCCGTTCCGCGTTGGGCTCGGCCACGGCGACGATCTCGGCTTCGGGATGATCGGCGAACGCGCTGCAGCTTCCCTGGGCGATGCCGCCTGCCCCGATGACTCCTATGCGAACCATGGCAGGGAGAGTAACGGCGGGGCCCGAGCGCCGCTACCCCCGGGGCCGGGGCGGCCCGCCCCCCCCCGCCCCGGCC
>JAPOQV010000553.1 GCA_026710565.1 Spirochaetaceae bacterium
GCGGCCCGGCGCGGAGATGGTGGCGGCGGTGGAGGAGGCCGAGGCGGCCGGAGCGCGCGTCGAGCTCTGTGATCGGGACGTGCAGGTGACTCTGCGCCGAGCCTGGTCGCAGAGCGGGCTGTGGGGCCGCTCGAAGCTGCTCTCGGCGCTGCTGGTCACCGGGTTCAGTTCCGAGAAGCCGGACCCACAGGAGATCGAGCGGCTGAAGACCGACGGCGCGCTCACCACCATGATTTCCGAGCTCGCCGAGTACCTGCCGAAGGCCAAGGCGGTGCTGATCGACGAGCGGGACCGCTTTCTGGCCGCCCGCATCGCGCAGGCGGCCCGCGCCGCCGGGCCGGGCAGCGGACCGGTCGTCGCCGTGCTGGGCGCCGGCCACAAGGCCGGCGTCGTACGCGCGCTGCAGGAGATCGACGCCGGCGGCGAGCTGCCCGATACCGATGAGCTCGGCGCGCCGCCGCCGAGGTCGACGGTCGGCCGGATCCTGCCGTGGCTGGTGCCGGCTGTCGTCGCCGCCGTGATCGGGGTCGGCTTCGCGCGGTCGGGGATCGACCTGACCCTGACGATGCTCGGCCGGTGGGTCCTGATCAACGGATCGCTCGCCGCCCTGGGGGCGCTGGTCGCCCTGGCGCACCCGCTCACGGTGATCGTCTCGTTCCTGGCGGCGCCGATCACGTCGATGAACCCGACCATCGGCGTGGGGTTCGTCAGCGGCGCCTTGGAGGCCGTGATCCGCAAGCCGCGGGTGAGCGACTTCGAGTCGCTTCAGGACGACCTGATGAGCGTGCGCGGCTTCTTCCGGAATCGCATCAGCCACGCGCTGGTGGTGTTCCTGGGCGCAACCCTGGGGAGCGCCGCCGGGACCTTCATCGGCCTTCCGTTGCTGGGGACGTTGCTGTTCCGCTGAGCCGCCTACACGCCGGCGCCGGCCGGAACCATGGCCGCCCGTACCGCCTGCCGCACATCTGCGACCGCCCGCGAGCCGGAGGCGTGATCGGCGGGAAGAGGCCCCGGAGCCAGAACGGTGGAGATGCCGAGCCCGGCGGTCGCCCGCAGGCGCCGTTCGGTGCCCACCGCGCGCCGCACCTGCCCCGCCAGCGTGATCTCCCCGAAGGCCGCCAGCGTCGCGGACGGGGTGAGCTCGGTGCGCGCGCCGTACAGCGCCAGCGCGATCGGCAGATCGGCGGCCACGTCGTGAAGCCGCAGACCGCCGGCGACGTTCATGTAGATGTCGCGGTCAAGGAACGAGAACTGCACCGAGCGCTGCAGCACGGCTGCGATTCGAGCCACCCGCCCGCCGTCGATGCGGTCGGAGACGATCCGCGGGCTCGCGCGCTGCGCCGGCACGACCAGCGCCTGCACCTCCACGCACAGCACGCGTGAGCCTTCGTAGATCGCGGCGATCACCACGCCGGGCGGCGGTCGCCCGCCGTCCGCGTGCTCGACGAACCGTGACTCGGGATCGGCGAGTTGCCGAAGGCCCCGGCCGGTCATCTCGAACAGCGCCACCTCCTCCACCGGGCCGAAGCGGTTCTTCGACGCCCGCAGAAAGCGCAGCTCCGCGCTGCCGGTCTCGAAGGAGAGGACGACGTCCACCATGTGCTCGATCGCCTTGGGGCCGGCGATGCCACCTTCCTTGGTGACGTGCGCGACCAGCACCGTGATCGCGTTGCGCGCGTGCGTCCAGCCCGTCAGCGCGTCGCAGATTTCCTTGATCTGATTCACGGCGCCCGGCTGGGCGGAAGAGGCCGCCGCGGTCAGGGCCTGCAGCGAATCGACGATGACCGCCGCCGGCCGCGCGGTGTCCAGCAGCCGCAGCAGGTCGCCCAGCTCCGCCCCCGCCCAGACTTCCAGCTTCGGTGCCTCCAGGCGCAGCCGATCGGCGCGCAGCCTCAGGTGCTCGGCCGATTCCTCGGCGCTCACGTAGAGCACGCGTCCCGCGGTCTGCAGCTTCGCGGCGACCTGCAGGAGCAGGGTTGACTTGCCGACCCCCGGCTCGCCACCGATCAGCGTGGTCGAGCCGCGCATGAACCCGCCCCCGAGCACGCGGTCCAGCTCGCCGTTGCCGGAAGCGACCCGGAGCCCGGGATCGGCTTCGATCGCGGCCAGCGGTACCGCAAGCGGCGCCTCGCCGGCAGCCGCGGCGGTGGCGGAGCGGGCATCGACCTCGCGGAAGCTGTTCCATTCACCGCAGTTGGGGCACCGCCCCAGCCACTTGGGCTCGCGCCGCTCGCAGGAGGCGCAGACGAACAGGCGCTGATCGCGCCCGCCCTGTCTAGCCTTGGCGCCCGGTCCGTTCCGCATCGCTCATCGAATCGAGCAGCACCGCGCGCACGCGGCGCAGGGCCCGGCCCCGGTGCGAGACAGCGTCCTTGGCGGCGCCGTCCATCTCCGCGAAGGTCTCCGCGGCGCCGACGGGCTGGAAGATCGGATCGTAGCCGAACCCGCCCGTGCCGCGCGGGGCGGAGGTGATGCTGCCTTCGATCGTCTCCTGGACGACCAGCAGTCGCTGCTCGGCCAGCATCACTGCCAGGCAGCAGACGAACCTCGCGGAACGGTCGGCGGCGCCTGCGAGCGCGTCGAGCAGAAGAAGGTTGCGCTGCACCTGGGTGACGTCGCCTCCGTAGCGTGCGGACCGCACGCCCGGCGCGCCGCCGAGCGCCGGAACGACCAGCCCGGAGTCGTCGGCGACCGCGGCCTGACCGGCCGTCGCGAACAGGTGGCGCGCCTTGCCGAGCGCGTTGTCGAGGAAGGTGACGCCCCGCTCTTCGAAGGCAAAGGGCAGGCCGCGGTCCGCGGGGGTGAGCACCTGCACCTCCGGCAACACGCGGCGAAACTCGCGGACCTTGCCGGCGTTGGTGCTGGCCAGTAGCAGCGTCAAGTGAGGTGCAGGCTACCGCGGGGGGAAACGGTGCTTCAACCAGCACAGCCCGGTATCCACCGTTCCCTTGGGGATGCCCAGGAGCTGGGCGATCTGGCGGTTGCTCGGGCCCCGCCGCACCGCGCGGAGCTCGGTCCGGGCGTTGGTCGCCGTCCGGCGGGCGCGCTGCAGCCGCTGTTGCAGAATCCGTCTCCGGTCCGCGTCGGCTTCGCCGAGCAGTTGGCCCTCGATCATCCGCGCCGTGGCGAAGGCGTGGTTGCTTCGTTCGCGGAGCCTGCTCCACCGGCGCTGGGAGTCTCTGCTCGCCTGGCGCGCCCGCCCGATCAGCGCCTGCAGATCGGCGCGGCCGCACAGGCCGGCCCACGCCGGCACGTAGGTGTCGTGCATCCGCGCGCAGTTCTTGAGCACCGCGAACAGCACCCGCCTGCGGACGGCGGGGGTGCCGGCCGCCGCCGCAACGGCCCGTGCGGCAGGCGTTGCGGCGGGTGCCCGCTGGGCTTTATGCGGACCACCAAGCGGGGGGGCAGCCCACACCCAAGCCGGGGCCGGGCGGTCATGGGCCCGCCCGGCAGGA
>JAPOQV010000554.1 GCA_026710565.1 Spirochaetaceae bacterium
CCGCCGCCGCGGGTCCCAGGCGCGCCAGCGACAGCGCGGCGTTGCGCCGCACGACGGCGTCGGCGTCCTCCATGGCCGTGGTGAGCTCCCGGGCGGCACGGCCGGCGGCCGCCTCTCCGGCCGCGGTGCTGCCCTGGCCGGCGATCCCCAGCGCATCGGCGGCCAGCGCGCGCACGTCGGACGACTCGTCGCGGAGGCGCGCGCCGAGCGCCGGCACCGCGTCGCCCGCGGCCCGCCCCGCGCCACCCAGCCCGTCCACGGCGCGGGCGCGCACCACGGCTTCGTCATGTCCTGCAGCGGCCACCAGTCCGCCGACGCCGGCCCGGCCGAGTGGCCCGAACCCGTACGCGGCGCGCCGCCGCGCGACCGGATCGCGTCCGGTGAGCGCTGCCAGCAACGCGGGAGCACCCGCGGCACCGGCGACGCCGAGCCCGTAGGCCGCGGCAAGGCCGCGCCACTCGTCCGCGTGGTCCAGGTCCCGCTCCAGGGCGCGCACGTCCGCCGTCGCGGCCGCCCCGGCACCGTTGGCGGCGGACTCGCCGTGGAACCACCGCCAGTGATGGCGCCACACCGGCTGCCGGTCGCGGGGACTCTCGCCCTGGTCCTCCGGCCACGCCGCCTGCGTCGCGTTCCAGCTCGGCCGCACCGGCTCCTCCATGCGCGCGAACAGGAACTTGATCATCAGCCGCGTGTCCGCGCTCCGGTTGGCCAGGCCGCGGTGGAACAGGTCGTAGTGGACGATGGTGACCGTGCCGGCCGGCCCCTCCAGCGCCTGCTCGGCGTCCAGCCCCGCTCCCTCGGTCAGGTACTGCGAGCACGGCACCACCGCGCTCGGACCCATGTCGAGCGTCGTGTCCTGCGGGTAGTAGAAGGCCATCGCCCAGCGGCAGTGGTGGTGGCGGCGGTTGCCGTCCACGGCGTAGCGGCTGTTGCCCAGACTGTCCTGGTGGATGGTCTGCGCGTCGCTGCCGGGCCGGTTGTCGTGCACGTGGCGGTGCAGGTGCAGGTAGTAGCCGGCGCCCAGGATGCTGGTGAGCGCCCCGGCGACGCGGGGATGGTCGAACACCCGCCGCAGCTCGGGAATGCGCGGCAGCGCGTTGTTGAGCGGCGAACGGATGCCGGCATCCTCGTAGCGGCGGATGTCCTTTAGGGCGCGCTCCCGGACCTGGCGGTGGAACGCCTCCGGCAGGTCGAGACGGAACGTCAGGCAGCCGCGGGTGACGAACTCCCACATCTGCCGGTCGTCCAGCAGAATCGGCTCGGCCGTCAGGACCGTATCCGCGGTCGTTCCCCGGTTTGGCACGCTCTGATCGAAAGGCATCGCTCCTCCCCGGCGCGGGCCGCCATGCCGGCCCGAACGCCGCGACAGGGTACCGCATCCGGCTCCCGCGGGCTGCCCGTGATACGATCCACCCTGGGCCATGGAAACCGTCATCGTACAGGCCGAATCCCTGCACGGGCTGGTCACGCGCATCGCGGCCGCGGTCGGCACCGGATCGGAGGCCGCCGACACGCTGGCGACCCACCTGATCGGCGCCGAGCTCGCCGGGGTGCAGACACACGGCATCTTCCACATCCCCAAGTACCTGGGGGAGATCGAGCGGGGCGAGCTGGTGCCCGGCGCCGAGCCGCGCGTGCGGGAGCGCTCGGCCGGCCGCCTGCTGGTGTCCGGCGAGCTCTGCTTCGGGCAGGTCGCGGCCGAGCACCTGACCCGCGCAGCGATCCCGCTGGCGCGCGAGGCGGGCATGGCGGTCGGCGGCCTGGTGCGCGCCAACCACATCGGCCGCCTGGGCCACTACGCGGAGCTTGCCGCCGCGGAAGGGCTGGTCTCGCTGATCTGCGCCGGCGGCTTCGGGGTCACCGGCGCGCGCGCCGCCCCGTTCGGGGGCCGCGACCGGCTGCTGGACACCAACCCGTTCTGTATGGGCTTCCCCGCCGACCGCGAGGCGCCGGTGGTCATCGACTTCGCCACCACCGCCCTGTCCGGGGTCAAGGTGGCCAACGCGCAGGCGCGCGGCGAACGGCTGCCGCCGGCCAGCATCGTCGATTCCGAGGGGCGCCCCACGACCGATCCCGAGGACTTCTTCGCGGGCGGCGCCTACCGGCCCTTCGGCGGCGAGACCAGCGGCCACAAGGGCTTCGCGATCATGCTGGCGGTGGAGCTGCTCGGCCGGCTGTTCACCGGCGCCGACGCGCACGCGGTGCCGGACGAGGGCGTGCCGCTCATGCGCCACCAGGGCGCGACCTTCCTGCTGCTGCGCGCCGACCTGTTCCAGCCGCTTTCGGCGGTGCTGGACGGCAACGACGCGCTGCTCGCCGCGATCCGTGAGAGTGCACCCGCCGCCGGCAACGATCGGGTGCTCTACCCGGGGCTCTCGGAGGCGCGCACGCGCGCCCACCGGCAGCGACACGGCATCCCGATCGCGCGCGACATCTGGGACCGCTTCGCCGCCGCGGCGTCCGGACTCGGCATCGACGCCGGCGACACCGGAGTGGCGTCCGACTCGGGATAGCGGCTCGGCGGCCGCGTCCCGGCGGTGGAGGAATGATGGCCCACGACCTGGAGATGCAGCGCTACCTGTTCGACCTGGCGGGGTTCCTGGTGATTCCCGACGTCCTCGGCCAGGCGGAGCTCGACGGATTGAACCGGCTCATCGACGCGCAGGCGTTGCCGCCGCCGCGCGAGGAGATCCGCTTCGGCCTGGCGCCCGGCAAGGCCCCGCCGTACGCGGGATTCCTGGAGTGGGGCACACCGTTCTGCGATCTGCTCGACCACCAGCGGATCATGCCGCTGCTGCAGCTCACGCTCGGCGACTGGTTCCACCTCGACCGTCTGTTCGGCATCAACATGGACGCCGGCATGGACTTCGGCCAGCTCCACGGCGGCAACGCGCCGTACTCGCCGGGCGAGTCCTACCACGTGCGCGACGGCACGATTCAGAACGACTTCACCGTCGTGTCGTGGAACCTGGTGGACACCGGCCCGGCGTCCGGCGGCTTCTGTTGCGTTCCGGGAAGCCACAAGAGCAACTTCGTCCGCCCCAATCCGACTTCCGCGACGACGCACGGACACTGGGAGATGATGGATGGTAACGACTTGGCGCCCGGCGTGGTGATACCCGAGGCGCCGGCCGGGTCGGTGGTGCTGTTCTCCGAGGCGCTGACCCACGGCACCGCGCCCTGGAAGGGCGCCCACCGGCGCCGCACCCTCATCTACAAGTACTGCCAGTCGCACATCGCGTGGTCGACGCGCCGCGTGCCGCCGCCCGCTTCGGTCGCCCTTACCCCGCGCCAGCAGATCCTGTTCCAGAAGCCGGCCAACCGCGGCGCGGCCACCTCCATGGTATGCTGAGTGCCCGCCCCCCAAAGGCGGAGGTGCCCGAGCGATGACGATCCAGAACGCCTTTCGGGTCGCGACCCTGGCGGCCTTTCTCCCTGTTGCCGCGGGCGTGTCGGCCGACGCCCCGTCATGGCTGCATGAAGCCATCCGCAAGGAGAATCCCGAAGAGCTCGGATACCGGGTCTTCGTGGAGCTGGACTGCCCGATCGGCCGGCGGGACGTCGAGCGGATCGTCGACGCGACGATGGCCCGCAACGAGTTGACGAGATCCCAGTTCGCGTTCGTGGAGACGCACCTGCAGGTCGCCCTGTCCTGTTTCCTGCAGGAGGACGAGCCTCCCATCTTCAGTCAGGAAGTACATTTCAGTCCGCCCCGCGATACCGAACGACCGGACCTGGTGTACGACTGGAACTTCGGCCGCTACGGAGTCGGCGGTCGCACGTTCATTCTGGAGAGCGTCACGCGCAGCATCGAGGACGCGATCGCGGAGTACGTGCTGGCGAACTTCAGTTAGCGCCCCAAAACCACTACATCGACGTGCGATCGGCGATGACGAGTCCGCGGATTTCCGAGTCGGGGCCGTCGGCGGTCTGGCGCGGGCTGGTGTAGAACGCGCAACAGACGGTGCCGTCGGGGAGCTTCACCATCGACGGGTAGGCGCAGTCGCTGCTGTCGCCGGAGTACAGGCTGCCCAGGACCTGCCAGGTCGCTCCCTCGTCCTCGCTCACCGCACAGCTCATGCCGAACGCCTCCGCGGTTCGTGCGCGGTAGGCGCAGAGGATGGCGCCGGACTCCAGCGCGAGCAGCGCCGGCGACTGGCCCGGCATCGGCGTGGGCTCGAGCCCGCTCCACGAGAGCCCGTCGTCCGCGGACCAGGCGCGGTACAGCCGCTTCCTGCCGTTGGCGCGCACCACCGCAAGCAGCCGGCCGTCGCCCAGCCGCAGCAGATCGGTCTCGCTCGGCCGCAGGGGCGAGGAAGGGTCCGCGGATATGAACGAGTACTCCCGCCACGAGCGACCGCCGTCGTCCGAACGTACGATCGCCAGGATCCGCTGCAGCTCGTCGGTGCGCTCGGCCGGCGTGCCGTAGAACGGGACGATCAGGGCGCCGCCGGCCTGCTCCTGGACCTTCCCGTAGCAGAACCCGCGGCCGGTAGCGCTGATGAAGGGCATCTCCAGCTTCGGACCGCACGGACCCCAGGTCCGACCGCCGTCGGCCGAACGGATGAAGGCACCGCGCGCGAAGAAGGCACCCTCGCCTGCGTCTCCTGCTTCCTGTGCGCCGAGGTGCCGGGCGCGCACGCAGTGCAGCAGCAGGCTGCCGTCGGCCAGGCGCGTCAGGCCGTGATGGGTGAACACGTCCCACCCCGGCTCGGCGACCACCGGCCGCCGGAACGGCCACGTCAGCCCTCCGTCCTCCGAACGGGCCACCCAGACGACCCCGTCATCGGTCTTGTGATGGTCGGGGCCGACCTTGTAGGCGACCACCAGGCCGCCGTCGTTCGCGCGCTCGATCGACGGCCACGCCCGGTGAGCCGCGCCGGGGCCGGCGGCTACCGTCACCTCGCGGACGACCTCCATCGGCCCCATCACGCGCTTCCCGCGACCTCCGCCCGGTGGTAGATGCCGCTCACCCAGTCGTGGTGAAAGAAGTACAGCCCCCCCGATTCGCCTCCCACGATCAGGTCGGGGGTGCCGTCGCCGTCCCAGTCGAAGGCGGTCACGTGGCTCTCGTGCTGGGAGACCTTGACCGGCGTTCCCCGCTCGTCCCGGATCGGCCGGGGACGGTCGAAGCGGGGCTCCGCGTTGCTGCCGAGGTTCTCCATCACGAAGGTGTACCAGCACGAGGAGGCAATCAGGTCCAGGGTGCCGGTTCCCGTCCAGTCGCAGGCGGCCAGCGTGACCGCCGGCTCCCTCCAGACGCCCGGCAGCCCCTGCGGAAACGGCACCCCCTCGGCGTCGGCGAGCGCCTGCCCGATGTCGACGTTCATGATCACCTCACCGTCGGCGAAGCGCAGCGGCACCGGCGGCTCCAGCACCCGCGCGCCGCCGGCGCCCGGCCCCTGCGCGAAGATGCAGACCCTGCCCTTGCTGTCGACGGCAACCAGCTCCAGGCGTCCGTCCCCGTCGAAGTCGGCGGCCGCCGGGCCCTTGCGAAAGCCGAACGGGTCGTGCAGCCCGCGGACCCCGAGCTGCAGCCATGCTTCGTAGCGGTTCTCCGCCGGATCGTAGCCGCGCAGCCAGACGAGGCGGTTGCTGTTGTTGCCGACGATGATGTCCAGTCTGCCGTCCCCGTCCCAGTCGCAGACCAGCGGCTTGAGATGTCCGCACGGGCCCTCGGAGTTCTGATCTCTCATGAGGCCCTCGCGATACACGCGTACCGGTACGCCGCCGGCGTCGGTGACCCGCTCGGGCTGCGCGTACGCCGGCGCGCCCCGTGTCCCGCGGTTCCGCACCAGGGTGAGGTAGCCGACCAGGTTGCCGCACACCAGGTCGAACGCACCGTCCCCGCGCACGTCGATCGGATGGCCCTTGACCATCCCGCAGTGCTTGACCTTGCAGCCCTCGCCGAGCAGCGGGCCCGAGTCGCGAAAGCTGTCCGGCTGCCACGGGTCGTCGCCGACTTGCCGGAAGTAGCGGAACCCGTGATCGCTGTACCAGCTCGCGCGCAGGCACCCGCGAAACGCGTCGTCGTCGACGAAGCGAAACCCGAACGCCATGTCGTCCCGGCTCCACGGCAGGGTACCGTCCAGCATGAGCTCGGGCTCCTCGGGCGAGCCGACGTTGCGCCACACCTCGATCCACGGTCCGTCGAACCGCTCCACGTGGCAGCACAGGAGCTCCTGCTTGCCGTCGCCGTCGACGTCGGCCACGTCGAAACTGAGCGCGCGCCCGTTGGTGAAGTTGCAGGTGCGCCAGTCGGAGATCCGATTGTCCGACCCGAAGATGCGCCCTCCCGAGATCGGAAACGGGCCGGATCGGAAACGCCAGTCGCCGCTTTCCGGGTCCCTGCCGGCGTTCAGCATCAGGAAGATCTGCTCGCGCTCGGAGTGGTGCCGCTTGTCCTTCATGCGCGACCCGATCACCAGCGACGGCCGCCCGCTGCCGTCCCAGTCGACTGCCCGCACGTGCAGGTACCGGCCGACGCCGAAGCCCTCCGGGAACGGCACGCGGCCCGCCAGCTCCAGCTCCGGCAGGCCCGCGGCGTCCCGCGTCCCGAGGTTGCGGTACACCTTGATGCCGCCGCGGCGGCTGACGGTGATCAGGTCCGGCCGGCCGCTCCCGTACCAGTCGAACGTGTCGCAGCTTATGTAGTCCTCGCTGATGTAGCCGTGCCGCGGCTCCGAGAATCGCTCGATGTTCCCGTTGAGCTGCTGCTGATCGACGCCGCCGGCCGACAGCCGCTGCGGCGGCGCGAAGCGCGGCTCGGCGTTGCTGCCGATGTTGCGCCAGAAGAACACCGCTCCCCACGGCATGCCGATCACGTTGCTGTGGTGGCAGGCGCACAGCACATCGACGCGGCCGTCGCCGTCCCAGTCCACGGCCATCGGAAACGGATGGCGGCCGGGAGCGTCGAGCGGCTGCCAGCGCGATCCGTTGTAGGCGAGCTCCTCGCCCACCCCCACGATCGGCAGGTGCGGTGAGTCGGCCATGCTGCCGTCCTTCGCACGGAGCGAGCACTCGATCGACCACGCGCTGCCGGCCGGCGCGGCGTCGACCGTCCACGCCACCCAGCCCCGGTTGGAGTGGTACAGCGTCTCCGCGAACTGCACCGGATACTCGCGCGTGCCGGCTGCCGTGCGCCGCTTGACGACGATGGTGTGCGGATCGACAAGGCGGCTCGCAGAGCGCTCGCCGAGGATCGGAGCGAAGTCGATCTCCATGCGCACCGGCGTCGGGAATCCTGCGCGGGGGTCGATCTCCACGTTGAGGTCGGCGCGCGCGGTCGTGTCGTTCATGAGTGCCTCCTGGCCGTTGTGTCGGCGACCTCGGCCCGGTGGTAGATGCCGGACACCCAGTCGTGGTGAAAGAAGTACAGCCCGCCCGATTCTCCCCCCACGATCAGATCGGGGGTGCCGTCGCCGTCCCAGTCATAGGCGGTCACGTGGCTCTCGTGCTGTGACCCCTTCACCGGCGTGCCGCGCTCGTCGCGGATCGGCTGCGGGCGGTCGAACCGGGGCTCCGCGTTGCTGCCAAGGTTCTCGATCACGAAGGTGTGCCAGTTCGAGGAAGCGATCAGGTCCAGCGTACCGGTCCCGGTCCAGTCGCAGGCGGCCAGCGCCACGGCCGGCTCCCTCCAGACTCCGGGAAGGCCGCTGGGAAAGGGCACGCCCTCGGCGTCGGCCAGCGCCTTGCCGATGTCGCCGTTCATGATCACCGCGCCGCCGGCGAAGCGCAGCGGCACCGGCGGCTCCAGCAGCTCCGAACCGTTCGCGCCCGGCCCCTGCGCGAAGGTGCAGAGTCGGCCGTTGCTGTCGATCGCCACCAGCTCGAGCCGTCCGTCGCCGTCGAAGTCGGCGGCTGCGGGCCCCTTCCTGAAGCCGAACGGGTCGTGGAGCCCCCGTACCTTGAGCTGCAGCCACGCGTCGTAGCGATTCTCGGCCGGGTCGTAGCCGCGCAGCCAGACGATGCGGTTGCTGTTGTTGCCCACGATGATGTCCAGCCTGCCATCCCCGTCCCAATCGCACACCAGCGGCTTGAGCTGTCCACACAGCCCCTCGGAGTTGTGGTCTCCCATGAGACCCTCGCGATAGACCCGCACCGGCACGCGGCCGGCGTCGGTGACCCGCTCGGGCTCCGCGAACGCCGGCGCATCGCGCGTGCCGAGGTTGCGCACCAGGGTGACGTAGCCGGCCAGGTTGCCGCACACGAGGTCGAACGCCCCATCGCCGCGCGGGTCGATCGGATCGCCCTTGACCATGCCGACGTGCTTGACCTTGCAGCCCTCGCCGAGCAGCCGCCCGGTGTCCTGGAAGCTCTCCGGCTGCCACGGATCGGAGCCCACCTGCCGGAAGTAGTGCAAACCGTGATCGCTGTACCAGCTCGCGCGCAGGCAACCGCGGAACGCGGCGTTGTCCACGAAGCGAAACCCGAACGCCATGTCGTCCCGGCTCCATGGCAGCGAGCCGTCCAGCATGAGCCGCGGTTCCTCCGGCGATCCGGCGTTGCGCCACACCTCGATACGGGGTCCCAGCATCCGATCCGCGTGGCAGCACAGCAGCTCCTGCATGCCATCGCCGTCGACATCGGCCACGTCGAAGCTGAGCGCGCGCCCGTTGGTGAAGTTGCACGTACGCCAGTCGGAGATGAGATTGTCCGACCCGAAGATGCGCCCTCCCGAGATCGGGAACGGACCTGACCGAAAGCTCCAGCCACCGGCCGCTGCATCGGCGCCGGCGTTCAGCATCAGGAAGATCTGCTCGCGCTGGGCATGGGTCCGCTTGTCGTTCACGCGCGATCCGATCACCAGCGACGGCCGGCCGCTCAGGTCCCAGTCGACCGCCCGCACGTGCAGGTAGCGCCCGACGGCAAAGCCGTCCGGAAACGGCACACGGGCGGCCAGAACCAGCTCCGGCAGCCCTGCCGCATCCAGCGTCCCGAGGTTGCGGTACACCTTGATGCCGCCGTGGCGGCTGATGGTGATCAGGTCCGGCCGGCCGCTGCCGAACCAGTCGAAGGTGTCGCAACTAATGTAGTCCTCGCTGATGAAGCCGCAGCGCGGCTCTGAGAACCGCTCGATGTTCCCGTTGAGCTGCTGCTGATCGATGAGGTCCGCCGACAATCGCAGCGGCGGCGCGAAGCGCGGCTCGGCGTTGCTGCCAATGTTCCTCCAGAAGAACACCGCCCCCCACGGCATGTCGATCACGTTGCTGTGGTGGCACGCGCACATGACGTCGATGCGGCCGTCGCCGTCCCAATCCACGGCGATCGGGAACGAGTGCATGCCGGGGGAGTCGATCGGCTGCCAGCGCGATCCGTTGTAGCAGAGCTCCTCGCCCACCCCCACGATCGGCAGATGGGGAGCTACGGCCATGCTGCCGTCCTCCGCACGGAGCGAGCACTCGATCGACCACGCGCAGCCGTCCGGCGCCTCGTCGACCATCCACGCCACCCAGCCCCGGTTGGACGTGTACAGCGTCTCGGCGAACTGCACCGGATAGTCGCGCGTGCCGCCGTCCGCCCGCCGCTTGACGACGATGGTGTGCGGATCGATCAGGAGGCTCGCAGAGCGTGTGCCGAGCAGGGGAGCGAAGTCGATCTGCATGCGCACCGGTGTCGGGACCCCGGCACGCGGGTCGATCTCTACCCTGAGATCGGCGCGCAGTAGTACCCCATCAAACTGATGTCGACGGGTCACAATAGGTGGCTCCACGAGCTTCAAGCACGCTGGAACAGCGCGCACGAGGTCGAGTCCCGTTGCACGCACCCCCAAACTACAGTTTGATGGGGTACTAGCACGTCGTTGATGACTGCCTCCTCCGGCACACGAGGGCGAATGGACGAGCGGGATGGACGAGGGGGAACAGCCCGCCGGCCATCCCCCTCGTATGCGCCCCGCCGCGGCGGCGGGTGATCGGCCCGCCTTACGGTCCGATCACCTTGTTGCCCATCTCCAGCTCGGGGACGATCGGCGCCTTCTTGAGCTCGGCGAGCAGTGCGCTGCCACCCGAATCCATGAAACGCTCGACGTGCGCGTCCCACTCCGCGTCCAGGTCGCCCTGACCGGTGATGATCCGCCACATGAACTCCGAATGAAGGGTGCCCATCGCGGTGCCGTATTGCTGACGCACCTCCTGGAAGTCGGTCTCCACGAATACGTCGTAGCGGTACGGCCTGTTTGACACCCAGGACCACTTGCCGGCGGTCAGCTCGGCGTTCACCGTGGCCTGCTGCGGGTCGCCGGCGATCTCGGGAAACCAGTCGGGCACGTTGTAGCGGAACGCATAGATGCCGTCCGGGTGCGGCGGCCGCTGCGTGCCGATGCGCCCCGCGAACGAGTAATACGGCTCGCCGGCCCACTCGAAGTGCTGGCCCTCGATCCCGTAGTGGACGAGGATGAAGCCCTCGCGGGTCCAGTTGGTCCAGTCGGCGATCTCCAGGATCTTGGCGAGCTTCTCGTCGCTGACATCCTCGCGCACGCCGTACCCGCCGGAGACCACCCACAGCGGGTAGTCCCACGGCGCGCCGGCGAATCCGTCCGGACCGGTGAATCCCGGTACCACCGCGACGTTCGCCTCCGGATCGCGCATCAGGATGTTCATCGGCGGCCGTGTCTCGTTGCCGAAGCCGACGCCGTCGGTCCAGATCCCCGAGCGCCCTTCGCCGATCAGGGCCCAGGCGTCGTTGTAGCCGAAGTCGGGGAGCTGCTGGGGGATCAGCTTGTCCGCGTACCACTTGGACAGGGTACGCAGTCCCTCCTTCCAGCGGTCGGAGGTGACGCCCAGTCTGGTCTCGCCGTCCTCGAAGTACGTCCACCAGTACACCCAGCCGTCCACGCCGAAGGCGCCGGAGATCGGCCGTATGCCCCGGTGGGCCGCGGTGACCGCGTGCGCGACCGTATCGTTCTTGCCGTTGCCGTCAGGGTCGCCGTCGCGAAAGGCGTACATGATCGTTTCCAGCTCATCGATGGTGATCTGCGCGTCGTAGAACTGGTAGCGCCCGTCGAACTGCGGGTCCCGCCCGCTCGGCGTATAGTCGATCAGCAGCGACTCGTCGAACGGAATGCCCACGTTCTCGATCCAGTCGATCCGGATCTTGGGCAGGTCGCTGACCCCCTGGCCGTTGCCCTTGTAGGCGGCAAGCACGTATACCGACTCCGCGTCCTCCGGAGCGTTTGCCATCAGCCAGATCGCCGGATACTTGTCGTAGTGCTCGGTCATGTTCGGCGCGTGGTCGCGAATCATCTGCTTCGGTATCGACCGCATGAGGCCGTCCTGATACATCTTGAGCGGATCCTGCCCGCGGATGAACTCGCCGACATCCGGCAGCTCGCCGGTGGAAACCAGCAGATTCCGTTCGTCGGCATCGTTGAGGTCGACCTGCTTGAGCTTGAGGTCGACGCCGAAGCGCTCCTCGATCGCGGTCACCACCAGCGCGTCCTCGGGGACGCTGTAGGTCCACGATCCGATCCACTCGATCTCCATCGGCCCGGCGGCTCCCTCCTCCGCGGTCGGCGCCGCGCCGGCGATGGCCGCGGCCAGCAGCAGCGCGGCGGCCAGGAAGCTCGTACCTCGTCGTCCGTATCTCATGTGTTCCTCCTCATGAGCTCGCTTCGTGGGTGTGGCACCCACACCGTGCGACAGCGCACCGCTGTCGCGATGGCGTCGTCCCGATTCATCTCATAGGCCCGGCCTCCCTATTTGAGCGCCCCTATCATGATGCCCTTGACGAAATAGCGTTGAAAGAACGGATATACCAGGATGATCGGACCGATGGTGACCAGCACGGTGACCGCCTGCACGGATGCGGGAGGAAGCGTGATCTCCATGGGGATGTTCAACTCCTCGAACTCCTCGAAATTGCGCAGCAGGTTCATCATCTTGTGCAGCAGGAGCTGCAGCACCCGCTTGTTGCCGTCGCGGATGTAGATGAGCGCATCGAACCACGCGTTCCAGTGCATGACCGATGCCCAGAGGGCGATGGTGGCGACGATCGGCTTGGCCAGCGGCATCACGATCCTGGTGAGGATGGTCAGATAGCCGGCGCCGTCGACCAGCGCCGCCTCCTCCATCTCGTCGTCGATCGCCATCAGGAAGTTGCGGGCGATGATGACGTACCAGACGCTCAAAGCCTCCGGGAGGATGTACACCAGGCGCGTGTCGATCAAGCCCAGGCGGCGGATCAGCAGGTAGGTCGGGATCAGGCCGCCGGAGAAGAACATGGTGATCACGAAATACAGCATGATCGGCGTGCGTCCGGGCAGACGCACCTTTGCCAGCGGATACGCGGTGAGGAACGTGACGACCAGAATCGCCCCCGTGCCCAGCACCGTCCGGAAGACGGAGTTGTAATAGGCCCTTCCGATGGAGACCGACTGCGCTTCGAACACCCACCGGTACGGCTCGATCGTCCAGGTCGCGTTCCAGAACTTGAGCCCGACGTGCTGGATTTCCATCGAATTGGAGAACGACGTCAGCACCAGGCTCCAGAACGGGTAGAAGAACAGGAAGCCGGCCACGAGCAGCAGGCCGTAGTTGCAGGCGTCGAATACGCGGCTGCCGGCGCCGCGCGTGTAGGTCTGCATCGGCTACCAGATCCCGTACTCGCTGAATCTGCGTATGACCAGGTTGGAGCTGATGAGCAGCACGATGCCGGCGACGTTCTTGAATAACCCGACCGCTGCCGTATAGCCGAACTGGGAGCCCAGGATTCCCCTGCGGTACACGTACGTATCGATGATGTCGGCCTTCTCGTACACGACCTCGTTGTAGAGATTGAATATCTGGTCGAACCCGACCTCCAGCAGCCTGCCGAGGCTCAGGATGAAGAGGATCACCATGACCGGCACCAGCCCCGGAATGGTGACGTGAACGGCCTGCTGCAGACGGTTGGCGCCGTCCATGGCGGCGTTCTCGTAGAGCCCGGCATCGATCGATGACAGCGCGGCCAGGTAGATGATCGACCCCCAGCCCACGCCCTGCCAGATGCCGGTGACGATCAGCACGAGCCGGAACGTGGGCGCGTGGGTCAAGAGATACACCGGCTCGGCGCCGAACAGCCCGAACAGCCACGGCATCACGCCGTAGGTGGGATTGAAGAGCTGCCGGACCAGCAATCCCAGCACCACCCAGGAGACGAAATGGGGCAGGTACGACACGGTCTGGATGGTCTTCTTGAATGCGGTGTTGCGGATCTCGTTCAGCAGCAGGGCGAACACGACCGGCGCCCCGAACGCGAAGACGAGCTGGTAGACGCGGATGATGATCGTGTTGCGCAGCACGCGGCCGAAGAACGGATCCTGGAAGAAGAGCTTGAAGTAGGCGAAGTCGTTCCAGGGGCTGCCCAGGATTCCCTTGACGTAATGGTAGTCCGTGAACGCCATCAGCACGCCGTAGATCGGCAGGTACTTGAAGACGAACGCCAGCGCGATGCCCGGCAGCAGCATGAGGTAGAGCACCCGCATGCGCTGCGCCCGGCTCCGGCGTTGGACGCGCAGGGAATCCCGCACTTCGTTACTCCCGGAACGCGGGCGAAACCGGTCGAGGACCGCGGGTCTGGTTGCCGACTGCGGGGGCGTCAGAGGTACCTCCCTGATGCGCGGAAGGCCTCACTCTACGGCAGATCCCGAGCCGCCGTCCAGACGCCTGCGCGTTCGCCGCCTACTCGTCCAGGCTGAGCTCCGCCAGGTGAATCGCAGGAGGGCCGCGCAGCGCAGCCCGATCCCCCGTGCCGGACGGGCCGGAATCGGTGCCGACGGGGCTGGAGTAGTAGGACAGCAGACCGCGGGTCGGCGACAGCGCGACGAACCCGGGGTACGAGTTGTCCCCGGCGCTGGGGAGCTCGGCCGCTTCCTGCAGCCGATTGTCGACCAGCCAGTAGAGCGCCGTCACCGCGCGTTCCGGGGGGATGTGCTTCCTGCCGCCGACCAGCAGGTTGCGGCCCCAGCGAACGAGCAGCGGGCCGCCGATGTTGCGGTCCAGGTCGCGCCCGGTCCATGCGCGGTACGGCGCTCCGGCCCGGAACACGCGGGCGGGCAGCGAAGCGGCGCGATTGCGGACGATCGCGAGCAGCGAGCCTTCCGGCTCGAACAGGAACGCCGTCTCGCCGCCGTACTCCGCCTGCACGACGCCGACCTCCGTCCACGCGAAGCCGTCGCGGCTTGTCAGCAGCGTGGCTTGCAGCAGGCGGAGCTCGTCCGCTTCGTTCCCGGGCGCCGTGCGCCGCTTGCGGCGCCCGCACAGGTACGCCACGCCGTCGCGGCTCACCGCTCGCCAGACGTAGTAGCCGGAGGTGCCCCCCATGGCGCGCGGCCCGTTCCACGTCCGGCCATCGCCGGTCCAGGCGCAGAAGCCCTGGTGCTGGTCGATGTCGTACGCCGCCGGCGCACCGGGGCCAACGCGCACCGCGCCGGAGATCACGAACAGGCGTTCGCCGAGCGCCAGGAAGTGAGGGTCGCGTACGTCGCGTTCCGGCACGGCGAACGAGTGCACCCGTTCCCAGCTCACGGCGTCGCTGCTGGCCAGGACCACGATCCGTGACGTCGGGTAGATCATGTGCCCGTCCGGACAGCCCCGGAACGTGAGGTAGTACCGGCCTCCGAACGCGCAGAGATCGGTGAACGCGTTGTGCATGCCGTCGTCACAGACCACGCGCACGGCATCGACGTGGATCCGGGGCCCCATCAGGTTCGTCCGTGCCGTCCTTACGCGGTGATGGCCAACGGATGCTCGATGAGCTGTCGATCCGTCGTGAGAAGCCTCCTAGACGTCGTCACTCAGTCCCAACACTCGGCGGCTGAATGACGGATCGTTGAATTCCTCCGGCCACCTCTCTTCGTCCCCTTTGATGCCTAGTCTTCGGCGGTCGGACTCCAGTTTCTCGAAGTCTATGGCCCCGCGCTTGTGATCGCAGCGGATGAGTTCGACGGCGGGCTCGCCGTGCCTGGTATTGACGGCTCTTATGCCGTTCGCTGCAGCGGTCACGAGCTCGGAAGACGACGCCTTTCAGCTTCATGCAAGGCGAGTTCCATGCTGATGTTCCTCGTTTCTCCTGGCTCATTATACGCAAGGGTCTGCAGGACTTCGTGTGGGCGAAACCGAGCGAGATGCGACCGCGGTGGCCGCGGGTCCGATCCTCCGGCAGAACTGTTCAGACGATCGGTCTATCTCGTTCAGGTGTAGTGAGTTGCAGCGGCGTCCAGTCCGCCGGCCGAGGTAGCTGCAGCGTCCGCCGTCGCGCTGCCAGACCTGCCGCCGCACCGCCGCCGGAATGGCGCGGCCCGAAGCGCACGGCTTCATCGTCGGAGTGGCGCCGCCGGCCGGCTTGGTGCCGTCAGCGGCTCGGCGGTCCGTCGCTTCCTGCCCGGTCTGCGAGGACGTCGAGGCCCGCCTCGGGTCCGGCGTCCGCTCCGGCGTCGGAGTCGTGCCGGCAGAGATCGCCGCGTCCTGCACCGTCACGGCGTGACCGGGTTCCGCGGCGGCCCGCTCCTTCGCTGCCGAAGCGGGCTCGGATTCGCCCGGTGCCGCCCCGCTGCCGGTGCGCGCCCGGCGCGGCGGCCGGCTCGGGTCATGGCGGTCGAGTGCCTCCTACGATGCGGCCGACGAGCTGCCCCACGGTCATGTGCGGATCCACGTGGGAGAGCAGTCCCCGCAGGTGCTCCAGTCCCTGCTGGCAGTGGGCGTCGATGACGGCTTTCAACTCGTAGCGGCCCCCGCCGAGCGGGTGCACGCGGTCGGCCGGCGGCGCCAGCTCCGGGTCCAGGTCGGCCAGCATGCGGCGGACTTGGCGCGCGCTCTTGCCGGCCGCGTCCTCCATGCGCTTCTGCCTTCCTGCCGCATCAAGCACCAGCGGCGGCGCAGGCTCGGAGTGGCTCGGCGTTGTGCCCGGCGCGGCATCCGTCACCGGATCATCCGCCGGCGCAGCCTGGGCCGGCGCGGCCGGCGCCGACCGCACCACACCCCTCGCCGGTGCCGAGTCCGCCGGCGCGCTCGACGCGGTACCGGCGATCGGCCCGCGCCGCCGCTGCCGGTCGAACGCCCACTGCAGCTCGGCGGGCCGCACTCAGCGTCAGCGAGCCGTCACGCAGCCGCTCGCGCGCGCCCCGCTGGTCGGCGCACAGCCGCACGGCGCCGATACGCCGGCCAGCGGCTGCGTCGCTGTAGCCGAGCTCGCGCACGGCGTAATCGAACAGGCTGGAGCAGCCTCGCTGCAGAAAGAGCCGGCGGGCATCGATCTCGGCCAAGTGGTCGATGATGGCGCCCTGCAGATGGCGTTCGTGGCGAACCAGGGTGCTGGTCTGCCGCAGCAGCGCGCGGTCGGAGAGGCCGCCGACGGTGGAGGTGATGGCAGGCAAGGCGGGGGCGTGAACGGTGGCGGTGCCCATGGAGTTAATGTAGTACTGGTTTTGTCATAGCCACTTTGGTCGAGTCGGCGACCGCCAACCGCTCCGCTCTCAGCGGGTGCTGAAGGGGGGGCCGGGCGGCCGAACGGGTATCCGAGCTTCCCGGGAGGCCGGAAGGGGCGCGTACGTGCCGTGGCACGCCACCTCGCAGGCGCGAAACCCCGTCAATACCCTGCGGCACGAATCCTCGATCTTTTTCGCGGCGCGCTCGCTGCCGAGCCGACCGCAGCATCAGGGACCGGTCGGCCTCGCTGCTGCCGATCCCATGGCCCGCTCATCCACACGAAACCCGGAAGCGCCATACGCGATACTGCCTTCATCATCCGGGCGGCGTCCCCAGGTCCGGGTTGTCGAGCAACTCGCCGCCCCGCAGCCCCGATTCGTGGGCGACGATGCCCGGCACCGTGTAGGCCGCGGCGTTCCACACGTGGTTGGGCGGCTGCGTCCCCTCATGGCAGGCGCGGACGAAGTCGTCGACCTCCCAGCCCAAGTGCCCGTCCCATACTCCTATCGACGACCTGCACCAGTCCCTGCTGTGAGTATCCCACGGCTTGAGTCGGTGATGCGCGCCGTTCTCATTCCGGCGCAATGAAGCCCTCGGCGCCGCGAACCAAACTTAACACGCCCGGCACAACGTTGCCCGTAGTTGTATTCTTCACCATTGCGCTCTCAGGAAATCGGTGGAGGCAAGGTTATGCGCGAGCTATCGCCGCTCACGCGAAAAGTGTTCGAAGCCAGTCCGCGAGTCCCGCCGCGAGCGGCACGCCGACATCCAAGTCTCCTGCTCCTATCGCTGCGCCCATTTTTCGAGGCTCCTCTCTAGCTGCAAGCCAAGCATGCACCTGGGCTCTTAACGTTTTTCCCGGTTCGAAATTGCGCTTAGCGAGCGGGATCCCGTCGATATAATCCTTGGATAACGGCCACACAGCGTCCGTGCACGGGATCATCTCCTCAATCAGGTTCTCAAGTTCGCCGCAAGAAGCATTATCGGGCATCATCCATACGCCTATCCGAGGCCTGTTGTCGATGATCGTACCTGATTTGTCAGGACTTTTAGGCGCGCATATACTTGCTTTACGCAGCCTGTCAGACACCGCTTGCCAACGCTGCGAGGGCTGATTGTTTGCGTCTACCATGATGCCTAGCGCCCTTCGTCCTGGCACCATCGATTCCGCTTCAATGGAGGCGATAACCTGTTCCACGCCACCCTTTTCTACAATGCAGAAGTCCGGCATTGGGGGACTCTTTCCGCAGATTTGCTTGATAACGTGCTTGTCGTCCTGACCCTCCACCAGCAGTAGGCGAGGCGATGATCCATGAGGTGGCATATTATCATCTCACCTCAATACCCTGATCGGCTGCAATCTTCAATACCTCCTCCGTGTACTCAACTGCTCGGAGACCCTCATCGTTGCTCTCGAGACGCACCAGAACCCCTTCGGCATCCTCAAAACCCCGCGTTGCCTCGGCGAAGCCTCGGACACAATCCCAGCTATGCGTCGTCGCGAGCACCTGAACCCGGCATATTCACGCTGGGGTTGGAAGTTGGCTGAATTGAGGCTTCGAGGCGGTTCGAGGGTCGGATCGGCAACCGGCAGGGACCGCGGTTGATGCTGGTGATCGCAGGAGAGGCTCGGAGGGCGATCCGTGGGGCG
>JAPOQV010000555.1 GCA_026710565.1 Spirochaetaceae bacterium
CAGGAGCCGGGCGCGGCGCCGGTGGCGATCACGCCCGAAGGCGTGGACCTGCGCTACGGCGACGGCATGGTGGACCGCGCGCGGGGCCGCCTGGTGTGCGTCCGCGAGGACCACCACGACGCGGGGCGCGAAGCGGTCAACGCCGTCGTCGCGGTGGACCTGGCGGCCGGCGGCGCCGGCGAGGTGCTGGTGTCAGGCAGCGACTTCTACGGCTACCCGTCGGTGAGCCCGGACGGCACCCGGCTGGCGTGGCTGGCATGGAACCATCCGCACATGCCCTGGGACGAGACCGAGCTGTGGGTCGCCGACCTGCGGGCCGGCGGCTCGCTCGCCGCGCCGCGGAAGGTCGCCGGCGGCCGCGGCGAGTCGGTGTTTCAGCCGGAGTGGTCGCCTGACGGCGTGCTCCATTTCGTCTCGGATCGGAGCGGCTGGTGGAACCTGTACCGCTCGCAGGACGGGCAGTGTGAGGCGATGGCGCCGATGGAGGCCGAGTTCGGGGCGCCGGCATGGCAACTGGGCACCCGTACCTACGCATTCGAGTCGGCATGCCGCATCGTCTGCCGGTACGTGCAGGAGGGGCGGTGGCGCGTGGCCACCCTGGACACGCGCAACAAGCGGTTGGCCCCGGTCGAGACCCCCTTCACGGAGGCGTCGCGTGGCGACATCAGGGCCGCCCGCGGGCGGGTGGTGATGGTGGCGGCCTCGGCGAGTCTCCCCAGTTGCCTGGTGTCGCTGGATCTCGCCAGCGGCCGGATCGCCCGGTTACAGGAGTCGCAGAAGGTCACGATAGACGAGGGGTACCTCTCCGCCCCGCGACCGCTCGCGTTCGACACCACGGACGGCAACACCGCCCACGCCCTGTACTACCCGCCGCGCAACCGGGACTTCGCAGGCCCGCCGGATGAGCGCCCGCCGCTGCTGGTGATGAGCCATGGCGGGCCGACCAGTGCGGCCTCGACCGCGTTGAGCCTCGGCACCCAGTTCTGGACCAGCCGCGGCATCGCGGTGGTGGACGTCAACTACGGCGGCAGCACCGGCTACGGTACCGCCTACCGCCGCCGGCTCAACGGGCAGTGGGGGATCGTGGACGTGGACGACTGCGTCAACGCCGCCCTGCACCTGGTACGCGCCGGCGAGGTGGACGGCGACCGGCTGCTGATCACCGGCGGCAGCGCCGGCGGCTTCACCACGCTGGCCGCGCTGACCTTTCGCGACGTGTTCCGCGCCGGCGCCAGCTACTACGGGGTGAGCGATCTCGAAGCGCTTGCCAGGGATACCCACAAGTTCGAGTCGCGCTACCTGGACTCCCTGATCGGCCCGTATCCGGAGCAGCGCGACCGCTACCGGGAGCGCTCACCGATTCACCACACCGATCGTCTTTCCTGCCCGATCATCCTGCTGCAGGGCCTGGAGGACCGGGTCGTGCCCCCGAGTCAGGCCGAGGAGATGCTCGACGCCATGCGCCGGAAAGGGCTGCCGGTCGCCTACCTGCCGTTCGCCGGCGAACAGCACGGCTTCCGCAAGGCAG
>JAPOQV010000556.1 GCA_026710565.1 Spirochaetaceae bacterium
CGCCGGCCCGCCCGCACATCCGTTCCTTCCCCCCCAGCCCCACCGGGGGAGCCAATGGGCCAGGGGGCGATCATGCGCTTCTTCGGCCACCCCCGTTTCTTGTCCGGCCCCGACTTGGGCCCCGCCAGCCACAGCCACGGCCGCCACTCCGCGGTCGCCGACACCTTCTTCTGGGTCTACGACGATGCGCCGGTCTGGGAGGAGAAGCACATGACGATCAAGCCGGTCTCCATCGTCCTGGAGCACCTGCGCTCGGTGAAGTGGGCGTGCTGGGCGGAACGGCTCACCGACCGGCAGGTCGAGGACGTGTTCTGGGGAAACGCCGCCCGCCTGTTCGAACTCTAGCGCCCCGAGGTTCCGGCGCCATGAGCGCCGCAACCTCGGCCCAGCCCCTCCTTTGGCATGGAGCGCATCGGTTCCCGCTGCGCTCCATGCCGGATACGGGTAGCCTCGGCGCGAGCGCCGCAGCGCTCGACAACGAGCACCCAGTCCTGCAGGACCGGCGGGTTGGGCGACTGCCAGACGCCGCCGGCGTCCGGCGTAACCGCGCCGATCTCGACATCCTCACCGGTGACGGGATCGAAGAAGTACGCATGCCACGTCACGGAGCGGTCGAGTCCGGTCATCCGCACCCGGCCGCCGTAGGCCGCCTGCGCCCGTTCCAGCACCGCGGGGTCGCGACGGTCCGCGGGATCCACGGCGCGGTCACGCTCCCGTTGCCGCATCACGTCGAACATCAGCTCACCGGCCAGACACGGCACGAAGACGACGTACAGCCGGCCCTGGATGGCCGCGGCGTACGGGGCGATGCGGTTGCCCGGTCCCTGGTGGTACTCAAGGCACTCCGGCAGCGGCTGCAACTCCCACCAGCGGAAGCGGGAGAGGAATCGCGCCGCCAGGCCGACCTGGGTCGAGCCGGGCAGGGCCGCCGCCTCCCGCCACGTCACGCGGCCCCATGACTGGCCGTGCGGCGACGCGCCGTAGGGATCGTCACGCGTGCTCACCTGCCACAGGCCGTTGGCGCCGTAGGTGAACCCGTAGGCGCCGCTCAGGACGGACGACCAGTACATGAACCGCTGCACGTCGGCGAAGCAGGTGGCGCGGATACCCTCGTAGCACGCCTCCGACATGACCACCGGCTGGCGCGGGGCGGCGCGGACCTCCTCCTCGACCATGTCGGTGTTGGTCGACAGCGTGTGGAATCCGAAGTGGCCGGTCTGCAGCATGTTCACGTCCAGCAGGTCCGGCTCGTCCACCATGCGGCGTCCGTAGAAGGTGGGATGGATCGTGAGCGGCCTCTCGAACGCGTCCGCCTGCCGGACGTGGTGGAGCAGGCGCGTCCATCCGGCGCGCAGCTCGTCCTCGGCCGCCTCGGCGCGCGCCGCGTCCCAGTCGGCGCCGGTGGTGTAGTAGCGGCTGGTCGCCTCGCCGGCCAGGCACCACACCACCGGCAGGGCGCCGTAGCGGGCGATCAGGTAGTCCCAGTGGCGGCGGACCGACTCGGGGCCGCAGAGCTCCAGGTAGTAGCCCCAGCAGCCCACCACGCACGGCACGAGTCCCGACGAGACCAGGTGGGCGATACGCTCGTCCGCCCGGTCCCAGTACGCGGGGTTGGGGCGGCCGAGCTCATGGCCGTCGTCGCTCGTCCGCGTCCACGGGTGGCCGGCCTCGTTCTCGCCACGGGGGTCGAACGGCGGCTGGTCCGGGTACAGTCCGGCGACGATCTGGACGAGGGTGAACCCCTTGCCAACGCGGTCGGCGGTCAGCCACCGGAAGTCGTCCGGCCACGCGAGACGCCGGGTGAGCCCCATCCACCACGTGTCGCCCAGCCACTGGAACGGCGTGCCGTCGGCGTGCTCCAGGCAGGTCCGTTCGGCCGAACGGCGCAGCGGCCCATGGCGGTAGAGCGGGTTCTCGCCCTCGTACGGGACGACCTCGACTACTCCTTCGCGGTCGCGCAGGCCCATGTCGGAGCTGTCGCCGCACTGCGTCCGCCAGGTGTGGACACCCGGAAGCGGAGACGCGTACCGGAAGGACCAGCGGTCCCCGCCGCGCCAGAAGGCTGGGACGCAGCGCTCGCGGCCTTGCGGATCGCGCACCAGCGCGTGCAGATCGGTCTCGGCGTACGGATCGGCGCGATCCACACCGGACTGGACGGACCACTCGGCCACGGTGTTGGCCGCGCACCGGCGACGGGTCACCGCCACTCGCGGGCGAAGCTGAACAGCCGGACCAGGCGTTCCTGATCGGCGTCCGGCAGGCGCGGCTCCTCCAGTGCCCGGATGTTGGCCTCCAGGTGGTCGAAGCTGCGGGTGCCGGTCAGGACGGTGGACACGCCGGGATGGTCGGCCGCGAACTTCATGCCGGCGCTCACCACCGACTCGACCTCGCCGTGCACGAGCCAGCCAAGGGGGTCGTCGTCCGGCACCGCGTCCGGCGCCAGCGATCCGTCCGCCTTCCAGGCCGCGATCCGCTCGGCGAGCTGCTCCGGATGCGGCAGCAGGTAGCGCGCCGGCGACATGTTCATCACCGCGAGCCCGTGCTCGGCGGCCAGCGGTAGCGCCCGGTCGCGCGCGCACTGGTTGAGGATGCCGTAGCGCAGCATCGACACGTCCCAGAAGGACGGATGCCGGGTGAGGGCGTCGATCGTGACTTGGTGCTCCAGGTCGTCGCCCATGCGCTCGCTGAAGCCGGCCAGCCGGATCTTGCCGGCCTGCTTGAGCCGTTCGATCGCCGCTCCGTGGCGCTCGTAGGCGGCGTCGTAGTCCTCGGGCTTGAGCCCGTGGATGAACATGACGTCGACGTAATCCGTCCGCAGCCGCCGCAGGCTCGCCTCGACCGCCTGCTCGAATGCTCCCGGTTCGCCGATCGGTTCGCCTTCCTGCGGATCGCTGTCAAGCCCCGTCCACCGCGAATAGGCCCACTTGGTGGAAAGCAGATAGCTGTCGCGCGCCACGCCGGCCAGCGCGGCGCCCAGGAACAGCTCGCTGTCACCGTACCCCTGCGAGGTGTCGATCAGGTTGATGCCGCAATCCAGGCAGCGGCGCAGGAGGCGCGTCTTGTCCGCGTCGGAGATGCTCGCCTCCGTGAACGTGGTGGGGCCGCCGGTGCCGAAGCCGAGCAGGCTCACCTCGATACCGCTCCGCCCCAGCGCCCGGTAGTGCACGGCGGCAGCGCTCCGTTATACGGGTGTCATCAGGCCGAGCGCCGCGCGCTGCGGGTCGGCGATGAAGGCGAGACGGCCCACGGTCGCGATGTCCTGCGCGGGCATCAGCACCGAGCCGCCGCCGGCCTCCGCCGCCGCCACGGCGGCGTCCGTGTCGTCGACCTGCATATAGGTGCTCCAGTGCGCGGGATGCCGCATCTCCTGCAGGTGCTCGGGCATCATCATCACGCCGGCGACCGCGGTGTCCCCGGCCATGACCACCGTGTACTCGACGCCGTCGGGCATCGGAGCGGTCTCCGTCCGGACGTCGAGCAGTGCAGCCAGGAACCCGGCCGCGGCGGCCGGATCGCCGGTCAGGATCTCCGCCCAGCAGAGCGCGCCGTGCTCGGCGCGGATCTGCGCGCCGATGCTCTTCCGCGGCTGCCAGAGCGACGCCACCGCGCCGGTCGGGTCCTTGATGGTCGCCATGCGGCCGGCGTCGAATACGTCGAACCGCTCAGCCCGGCCCCGGGCCCCCGGGCCCCCCGGCCCGCCCCCCGGGGGGGGGGCCCACCTCCC
>JAPOQV010000557.1 GCA_026710565.1 Spirochaetaceae bacterium
TCTCTACTTCAAGGTACCTGCGGCGCTTGCGCTGAACGGCAGGCGGGGAGTCGCCGCCCGCGTGCTCGACTGGATCGGCCGCCACCTGCTGGCGGCGGACGGCACGCCCAAGCTCGCAGCCGAAGTCGAACGGGAGCGTCCGGTGAACACCTACGACCGCGGCTGGCTGGCGTGGGGGGCGGCGCTCTGCGAGCGCTACGACCTGCAGCAGGCGCTGGCGGACGACCTGACCGCCTCCCAGGATCGGCGCACGGGGGGATTCTGGGACTCGGCGGCCGCCCGCTCGGCCCAGGCCGGACTGCAGGGCGCGATGACCGCCGGCATGGCCGGTCTGGCGCTGCTCGCGGCCGGCCGGATCGAGCCTGCACGCATGGCGGCGCGGTTCCTGGACGAGCTCTGGGACGGGCAGGCGAGCCCCGACGACGGCTTCGACGCCAACCAGCAGGTGCCGGCTGACTGGGACGGGCGCGACGGGCGCGCGCCGCCGTTCTACCGCGAGCGCACCTCCCGCCACTACGTGGACCTGCACGGCACGGCGCAGCGGCCCGCCCGCTTCGGGCCGGCGATCGCGCTGCTGGTGCGGCTGCACCGCCTCACGGGCGACCGCGTCCACCTCGCCTGCGCCCGCCGCTACGCCGATCTCTTTCTGCGCAGGAACGAACTCTACCTGTGCGTGGAGTGCCACAAGTATCTCTGGGCGCTGTGCGAGCTTCTGCAGCTCGGCCCTGCCGAGGAGTACCGCGCCGCGGCAGGCGCGTGCGCCCGATACCTCATCGAGGCGCAAGAGGCGGACGGAAGCTGGCTGCCGGAGGCATCCGCTACCGGCGATGGGCCGAGTTTCGAACTGGTCCTCAATACGGTCGGCAACGTGCTGGCCGGGCTCGCGTACCACCTTGACTACCTGAACCGGGCGTAGCGCGCGTGCGCTGATGCATGCGATCCGGCCCGGCACGTCGCTACTGTATCTTGACCTGGCCGAGATCGAAGACCTGCACCACGTCCATCGCGTGGTGGTGCCGGCGGTCAAGCATCGGGCCAATCCCGTGCTCACGTGCGGAGATCTGAGCGAGTGGGACCTCGCGCAGGGCCGTGGGCCTCGCGCAGCGTCATCTACGATACGGACGAGCGCCTGTTCAAGATGTGGTACTCCGGGTACCCACGGCCGCAGGCCACGCCGCGATCCGGCCGCAGAGCAGGCGGTGCGCGGCCGGGGTGAACCAGTCGCGGACCCGTCGACGACCGCGCCGGTACACCAGACTACACTTGACGCAATGAAGGCGCCGGCGCAACGCGTATTCACTCCCGGTACGGGCGCCGCCCCGCCAGCCCTCACCGGTCGCGAGAGGGAGCAGGCGGTGTTGACGCAATGCATGGCCGACCTGCTCGGGGGCGCGTCCCCGCCGCACGACGTCGCCCTGATGGGGCCGCGCGGCAACGGCAAGACCGTGCTGCTCAACTGGTTTGAGCGTACCTGCCGAGGCCGCGCAACGGCGGTGGACGTGGCGGCGCTCACACCGAACGACATCCCTACCCGGGAAGCGCTGATCGACGTTCTTGCGCCGCCGTCCGGGATGGTGAAGCTGCTGCCACGGAAAGTGGGCGTGGCGGCGGTCGGCTCGGTCGAATGGGCACCACCGTCCGGGGGCGTAAGGAACCTGCGGGCGGAATTGGCCGCCCGGTGCCGCAAGAAACCGTTTGCAGTGCTGGTCGACGAAGCGCACACGCTGGACCTCGAGGTGGGCAGAACGCTGCTCAACGTCAGTCAACAGGTGCGCGCCGTGGCGCCGTTCCTGCTGGTGTTGGCGGGCACTCCGGGGTTGGCGGCGCATCTCGGCGCCATGAACGCGTCCTTCTGGAGCCGCCTGGGCAAGGGGCGCCTTGGCATCGGGCTGCTGAGGGACGCGGCCGCCCGCGCCGCTCTGGCCGAGCCGCTGGCGGCATACGGCGTCGACATCGACGCCGGCGCCCTTGATGCGGTGGTCGATGACAGCCAGCGCTACCCGTACTTCATCCAACTCTGGGGCGAGGCGCTGTGGGACCAACGCTTGGCAACCGACTCGATCCGGCTGACCGCCGCCCACGCGGCCGCGGCGCGGCCGGACGTGGCCGCCCGGGTCACGGACTACTACCAGGATCGCTATCTCGAGTTGGATCAATCGGGGTGGCTGGCCGTCGCCGAGCGCGTGGCTGCCCGGTTTCAATCCGTGCCCGCGCTGACCTACCACGAGTTGAAGTCGGCCGTCGCCGAAGGCCTCGCTCCGAACGCGGCCGCACCGCAGGCGCAGGCAGCCCTGGCCGCCCTGCAGCGCCTGGGCTTCGTCTGGCACCCGCCCGGACAGTTGCCGCCGGTTCGCTATGAGCCCGGTATTCCTTCGTTGATGGCCTACGTGCTCGACCACGCCGTGCCGACGCACGCGGCGCGAGGGCGCGGCTCGTAACCGAAAAAACCGTGTACGGCCGGGTTGCGGTCAGGCGACGATCCTCTCCTGCAGCGCCGGCAGCGCAAGTGCCAGGCCGACGCTCACGACCAGGCCGGCGGCGATCTTGGCGAAGTCGAGGAGCACCAGCCGGGACACCTCACGGCGGCTGCGGTGGCGTTGGTTCCAGGCGATGGCGATCTCGCGCCCGGCCAGCAGGCCCACGAACACCCAGGTCGTGCTCATCGGGATGTTGCTGATCTCCTTGAACAGGAGCAGCACGACGCCATAGATGAGGTCCACGAAGGTCGCCGAGCGAATGTCGGTGGTATTGGTCTTGGTGAGGACCACCTTCTGAATGGCGCCGCCGCGGGTGGCGAAGATGATCGCGTGCAGCACCAGCATCACCCCGAGCGCCATCAGAAACCAGGCCGGGGATAGCTGCCGCGGCAGGAACACGAAGATGTTGGCAAGGTCCTGGATCAGCCACTGGCTCCACAGGAACCCGGTCGAGCACCACTGGGCGGCGATCCACCAGCGGCTCACCGGCCCCCGCGTACGGCTGAACCGGGACTCCAGGTGCCCGGTCACGAACCGGTACACCAGTATCGCGATCACGAACGCGGTGGCATAGCCGAGCAGCGACTTGAGCAGCATGCTCGACAGCGCCTTGGGGGCGAACAGTGTCAGCGTCAGAAAGGTGGTGCTCACCGGGATGCCGCCACGGGTGAGCAGGAGCAGCACGAGCGGCGGAGCGCAGTAGATCCAGGTAAAGGGGTCGGGAAACGGAATCGCCTGCAGCCGCCCATAGGAGACGTCGCCGTGCACGAGCCAGCCGTAGGTCAGCACCGCCACCATGACGGCGCCGGCGAACATCCATAGCAGCCACCAAGGACGGTGTGCGTTGGAGCTGAGCAGCGTCCCCAGGGTCTGGATCGCGTCGTTGCCGACGATCGAATACGAGGCGAGCACGAAGCCCACCACCATCAGGACCTCGGTAGGGATCACGGTTCGTTCAGCAGGTGGCCGGAGGCCTCAGCGATCGTCGGCGGCCCAGGCGTACGGGCCGGCGCCATGCGCGCGGAGCACGGCGGCGATCCCGGCACGCAGCTCGGCGGCCCGGCTGCGATGCGTCCAGGTGAGGTTGCTCATCTCGTCGGGATCGGTGTGCAGGTCGTAGAGCTCCTCGCAGCGATCGAAACGGTGTCGGATGTACTTCCAGCGGCCGTCCCGGACCATGATCGTCCCCGCCAGCCGATCGGGCGGTTCGTCCTCCGCGCGTTCCAAAGCGCGGATCTCGGCAAGCACGGGAGTCGCGGCCGGCTCGGTTCCGGACAGCAGCGCGGAGGCGAGCGAACGGCCGTGAAACTGCGTCCGCGCCGGGACTCCGGCCAACTCCAACAGCGTCGGTACCAGGTCGACCCCTCCCACCGGCCGCCGCAGCCGGGCTCCGGCGACGATCCGGCCGGGCCAGCTCAGCAGCCACGGCACCCTGACCGACTGCTCGTACATCACCGACTTCGCGTACAGGCCGTGCTCGCCGAGGCTCTCGCCGTGGTCGCTGATGAAGCAGACGATGGTGTCCCGCGCCGCGCCGGTGCCCTCGAGCGCGGCGAGCAGCCGCCCGAGCTGACGGTCGATGTGGCTGCAGAGCGCGTAGTAGTGCGCCGCGATCCGCCGCATGATCCGCGCTCCGAACCGCGGCGCGGCGTGATGGTCCGATCCGAGCAGGAACGCCGGCTTGCCGGTCAGATCGTCGTCCCAGGTGTGGGCCAGCGGCATGGCGTCCGGGTCGTAGAGCGCCACCGTCTCGGCCGGCGCCACCAGCGGCGGATGCGGGTCCTTGATGCTGCACAGGTGGAACCAGGGGGCGGAGCCGCCGGCGTGCGCCCGGACGAAGTCGATGGCGCGGTCCACCGTCCAGGTGGTGCGCTGGTGCGGAGTCGGAATGGCGGCCACGGCCGTGGGATCGAAGCCTTCCGCCATCGCGCTGCCGAACTTGATGGCGCGCTGCCGGTGGTCGTGATCGAAGGCGGCCTCCAGCCCGTGCTCGCGCAGGTGGCGCAGGTAGGGGTCGGTCCGCTCCGGGTCGGCGTGATACCGGTAGACGTCCCAGGTCGCGAAACCGTGCTGCGCGCGCTCGTCGTCGCCGAGATGCCAGGGACCGGCGATCCCACAGTGGTAGCCGGCATCGTGGAGCAGGTCCCCGATGGTGGTGACCGCGGCCGGCAGGCGGCGGCCGGACCCTTCGAGCATGCCCGGTCCGTAGTTGTCGAGCTGTCCGTGAGCGTGCGGATACAGCCCGGTGAGCCAGCTCGCGCGTGCCGGTGAGCAGACCGGCGAGCAGCAGTAGGCGGTTTCCAGGACGGTTCCGTGAGCGGCAAGGCCATCCAGCGTCGGCGTCTGCACCGTGGGATCGCCCGCGAAGCCGGTGCTGGCGGCGCGCCACTGGTCGCACATGACCAGCAGGATGTTCGGGTGCCCGCTCATGCCCTCAGCCTGCGGCCGGGCGCGCACGGCGTCAAACCGCCGGTTGTGGCGCGCCTGCCTGCTGGTCACAATCCCAGGCCGATGAGCGATGCGGGCGGGGCGCGCGGGGAGTACCTGCTGGAGGCGCTCGACATCGTCAAGCGTTACGGCGACTTCACGGCCAATGACCGTGTCACCCTGAAGCTGCGTCCCGGTCAGATCCACGCCCTGCTCGGTGAGAACGGCGCCGGCAAGTCGACCCTGGTCAAGATCATGTATGGGGCGCTGCAGCCGACGGCGGGCGCGCTGCGCTGGCGCGGGCGCCCGGTGGCCATCGCCAATCCCGCGGCCGCGCGCCGCCTCGGCATCGCCATGGTCTTCCAGCACTTCTCCCTGTTCGAGGCGCTGACCGTGGTGGAGAACATCGCGCTGGCGCTGCCCGGCCGGTTCGACCCCGGGGCGCTGGCCAGGCGCGTCACCGCCGTGTCCGCGGAGTACGGGCTGCCGCTGGAGCCCGGCGCGCTCGTCGCGGACCTCTCGGTCGGCGAGCGGCAACGCATCGAGATCGTGCGCTGCCTTCTGCAGGAGCCCCGCCTCCTGATCATGGACGAGCCGACCTCCGTGCTCACGCCGCAGGAGGCGGACCAGCTCTTCCTGACGCTGCGGCGCCTGGCCGGCGACGGGTGCGCGGTGCTGTACATCTCGCATCGGCTGGAGGAGGTGCAGCGGCTCTGCCACGACGCCACCATCCTGCGGCGCGCGAAGGTGGTCGCGAACGTCGACCCGCAGGCCGAGACGGCGGCATCGCTGGCGCGGCTGATGGTCGGCGAGGATGTCCACACCGTACGGGCGGACGGGCACGCTGACGCCGGCCAGGTGGCGCTCGCCGTCAACGGGCTGTCGCTGCCGGCCGCGGGACCGTTCGGCGTCGCGCTTCGCGACGTCACGCTGAGCGTCCGGGCCGGCGAGGTGATGGCGATCGCCGGAGTCGCCGGCAACGGCCAGTCGGAGCTGTTCGAGGCCTTGTCCGGGGAGCGGCCGGCTCCGTCGGCCGGCGCGATCACGATCGCCGGCAAGCCCTGCGGGACGCGCGGCGTGACCGCGAGGCGCCGGCTGGGCGCCGCCTTCGTGCCGGAGGAGCGGCTCGGCCACAGCGCCGTGCCGGGCTTGGAGCTTTCCGAGAACGTGCTGCTCACGCGTCATGCGTCCGATCGCGGACTGGTGCGCGGCGGGTTCGTCGACCGGGCCGGAACCCGCACGGTGGCGCAGCGGGTCACCGAGCGCTTCGACGTGCGCATCAGCGATGCGAATCCGCTGGCCGGGGACCTGTCCGGCGGCAACATGCAGAAGTTCGCGGTCGGCCGGGAGCTGGAGCGCGAGGCCGCGGTCCTGGCGATCGATCAGCCCA
>JAPOQV010000558.1 GCA_026710565.1 Spirochaetaceae bacterium
ATGCGGGCCTCCATCGGCCGGTCGGCCGGCTTCCGCTCGCGCTTGGCGCGGGCCGGCAACGGCGGTCTGTCACGCCCCTTTCGCCAGGCCCAGTACTCGGAGAACCCGCCCGGAAAGCGGTGCAGCCCCTGATCGCGCACCTCGACCACGGCGGTGGCGACCTTGTCCAGGAGGTAGCGGTCGTGGCTGACGACCAGGACCGTGCCGGAGTACTCGACCAGCGCGTCCTCGATCGCCTCGCATGAGGGGATGTCCATGTGGTTGGTCGGCTCGTCCAGGATCAGGAAGCTGGCCTTCCGCTGGACGGCTGCGGCGAGTTGCAGGCGGTTGCGCTCTCCTCCCGACAGAGCGCCGATCCGCTTGTCCAGGTCGTCCCAGGTGAACAGGTATCCGCTCAGCGCAGCCAAGACCGCCTGCCGGTTCCCCAACCCCAGGGCGAGGAAGGCCTCCAGGATCGTCTGATCCTCCTCCAGCGTCTCCTGATGCTGGGCGCAGTACCCGGTCGTCAGGCTCGGCCCGACCCGGAGCACCGGGTGCTCCCAGTCTCCGTCCGCGACGATGTCGCGCAGCAGCGTGCTCTTGCCGCACCCGTTCGGACCTACCAGCGCGAGCCGCTCGCCGCAGGCAATCTCCAGGTGGGCGTCCCGGAAGAGCACGCGGTCGCCGAAGCGCCGGTCATAGCCGTTCACCTGCAGCGCGACGTTCGCCCGGCTGTCGGCCTCCGGCAGGACCACGGCGACGGCGGCATCCTTCACGTCAGGCCGCGCCACGGCCCACGTCTCTTCCCGCGCGAGCTGACTGCGCCGCGCTTGCAGGCGCTTGCCGTGCGCCTTGTCGGTGCGGACCGCCGCGATGGCCGCCAGCCGGGCGACCAGTGCCTGGAGTTGGGCGATCCGCTTCTGGGACGCGACGTAGTCGGCCCGCTGGGCCACCAGTCCCTGCAGCCGGGTCAACTGGTAGTCGGAGTAGTTGCCCGCGTACTCGCGGACGCGGCCTCCCTTGAGCTCCAGGATGCGGGTGACGGTCCGGTCGAGCAGGCGGCGGTTGTGCGATACCAGAAGCACGGCTCCCGCAAAGTTGACGAGCGCCTCCTCCAGCCACTCCAGGCCGGCGTAGTCCAGGTGGTTGCCCGGCTCGTCCAGGACCAGCAGCCCCGGATCCATCATCAGCGCGCGGGCGAGCGCCAGCAGGTTCCGTTCGCCGCCGGAGAGCTGCCCCACGGTCGCCGCGCCGGCATGGGTCAGCCCGACGTGCTGCAGGACGCGATCGGCCTGCCAGCCCGCCTGGTCGCCGCCGGCCGCGTCATATCGGTCCCGAGCCGACTGGTAGCGCTGCAGGGCAGCAGCCATCTGTCGATCGGCGGCCTCCGCAAGGGTGCGCTCGGCAGCACGCAGCGCCTCTTCCACGGGCGCCACCTCGCCCAACAGGAAGTCCCGCACCCTCATCGCCGGCGGGGCTTCCAACTGCTGCGGAACGTGCCCGATCTTGAGGTCGGGGCCCACCACCACACTGCCCGCGCCAGGCCGCTGCGCGCCCAGCAGCAGGTGCAGGACCGTGGACTTGCCGGCGCCGTTCGCCCCGATCAGCCCCACCTTGTCACCGGGATTGATCTGGAACGAGACGTCGCTCAGGACGTCGTGGCCCCCGTAGTGCTTGGATACGTGGTGGAAGCTCACCACGGATTTTCCCTCCCTGGACGCACGTCACGTCAGACGTGGACGCGGCCAACCGCGGAAGCCCGCACGCAACATGATCGACATACGAGCGCCGTGTCGTCGAGCCGGAAACCGTCGGGCGGGCTGAAGCGTTGGCGCCGCCGAGCCCGTTCCTGGATAATGACAGGAGGTAGCGGTGGCAGAGCCCATGACCCTGAGGGACGAAGACGTCGGCCGCATCGGAGAATACGTCAAGCCGTGGCTGCGCCAGATGATGGACGAGTTGGTTCCGCGCCTGGAGCCGGTCGGCGCCGACACCCGGCTTCTGGAGCGGATGGTCAGAGTCGAGGAAGAGCTCAAGGCGCAGCGTACGTTGATGGACGAGCGCTTCGGATTCATGGCGCGCCGCTTCGAGGCCGTCGACAGCCGATTCGACGCGGTGGACAGGCGCTTCGACGCGGTGGACAAGCGCTTCGAGGACTTGATCGGCCACACGAGCACTCGCTTCGAGGAATCGACCGGTCACACGAATGCTCGCTTCGAGCAGGTGATCGGTCATGCCAACACCCGCTTCGAGGATCTGATCGGTCAGATGAGTGCCCGCTTCGAGCAGGTGATCGGTCACACCGACACCCGCTTCGAGGATTTGATCGGTCAGATGAATGCCCGCTTCGAGCAGGTGATCGGCCACACCGACACCCGCTTCGAGGATTCGATCGGTCAGATGAATACCCGCTTCGAGCAGGTGATCGGTCACACCGACACCCGCTTCGAGGACTTGATCGGTCACACGAACGCTCGTTTCGAGGAGGTGATCGGTCAGATGAATGCCCGTTTCGATACCGTGGACCGGCGCTTCGAGGAGTCGCATGCGCACACCAACAGCCGCTTCAGGATGTTGACGTGGATGATCGGTGTCGGGTTCGCCGTCGTCACTTCGTTGACGACGCTGTTCGCCCTGCTTTCCTGAGCTGTGACCGGCGAGCAGCGCCGCGCAATCTGCTGATGACCTGATCCTGCTCAGCTCCCGAGTGCCGCCGTTCCCCATGATCCTCACCGCCCGCAAGCACCTGAAGACCGCCGCCATGGTCGCGGTCCGCTCGCTGGACGACCGGGGGTGGGCGATCGCCGTGGACTTCGGGCTGCGCCTGCTGCGCGTCGCGTTCCTGCTCTCGCTCTGGCGGATGCTGCTGCCGGAGACCGGCGAGGTGTCCGGCATGACGCGCGGCGCGGTGCTCACCTACACGCTGGTCGCGGAGGCCTTCTCCGGCCTGCTCTCCTCCCGCACCGGCCTGGACGGGGCGCTCTGGCGCGGCGACATCGCCAACCGTTTCCTGCGGCCGGCCGGCATCTACGGCCAGTTCATGGCCGAGATGTTCGGCGGCAGCCTGAGTGGCCTGCTGCTGTTCGCGCTGCCGCTGTACTGCATCGC
>JAPOQV010000559.1 GCA_026710565.1 Spirochaetaceae bacterium
CAGTCGGGCGGCAACGTCGCGGTCCGGGTGACCGACGAGGGCGTCATCATCGTCGACAACAAGTTCCCCTACAGCTACGACTTCATCACCGCCCAGGTCGCCAGCGTCACCGACCGGCCCATCCGCTACGTGCTGAACACCCACCACCACGGCGACCACGCCGGCAGCAACGCCGACTTCATGCGATCGGCCGAGGTCATCGCCCACCGCAACGCCCGCACCAACTTCGTCCGCAACGACCAGCCCGGCGCCCCGCGGCTGATCTTCACCGACGAGACCGCGGTGTTCCTCGGCGACGCCGAGGCGCAGGCCCACCACTTCGGCCGCGGGCACACCAACGGCGACGCCGTCATCTACTTCCCCGACCTCCGCACCGTCCACACCGGCGACCTCTTCATCCACGGCCAGCGCCTCGACGGCAGCACCCTCGCCCCGTTCTGGGACTACGGCAACGGCGGCAGCGCCGCCGAGTGGCCCGCCACCCTCACCGGCCTGCTGGCCCTCGACTTCGACACGGTGATCCCGGGCCACGGCGAGATCCTGGGCAAGGACGACGTCCGCACCTTCCGCGCGAAGCTCGAGACCGTCCTCGACCGCGTGCGGGCCGAGATCGCGGCCGGCGCAACGCGCGACGACATCGCCTCCCGCGTCGACACCGCCGACCTCGACTGGCCGCTGGCGCCGGTGCGCATTCAGGGCGTGTACGACGAGCTGACGGCGGAGTGAGGCCCGGCTCAGACCCCGTCAGACCACCGCCCCCTCGCCCGCCGCCGCTCGCTCGACCGAACAACAACCCATATGAACCCGCGCACTACTTGCGCATTCCCGTCCGATATCATATGATTGCCCCGTGGCTCCGTTGGACGCAATTCTTGGCCGAAGACGACCCAAGGCGGGCCGAACTCGTGAGGCTGGCGAAAACCGAGCGCCTACGACACACCGGGCGCAGCCCAACCCGCCCGTCAAGGTGGCAACCAGAACGCGTACAGAACCCGGACGATAACGACAACAGAGGATTCACGGATGCCGGCGCTTGGCAACTGGTCGCATCCAAGCTCGAGCGCGGCCACCGCGTCGAGATCGTGCCACTCAGGAGACCGCACAGCGCCAAGGGCTACGTCATGAAGCTCCGTCTCGACTCGTCGAACGGCCCCGTGCTCTACGTGAAGCTTGAGTTGTGTAGGGGCCACATATTCGGAAGGAGTTTCCATTATTCCGACCGCTAACCGCCACGGCGAGACCATGCGTCACGACACGACGATCGATCCGCACGGCCTTGCAAGGTCCGACGAACGACCCAGAATCCGACTATGTTGCGACGCCGCACAACGGCGCACAGCGCCGAGCATCGCCCCTGGCAGCAACCGGGACCGGCCATGGCCCAACAAGTGGAGCATCAGAGCATGCCCTCGCGCACGACCACCGCAACTCCACCCGACGACACGCAGGACATCGTGCCCTGCTTCGACTGCGGAGCGGACACTTGCAAGAAACTGGGCGAGCATACCTTCACGTACGGGGTCGGCCCTAACGCCGCCGAGTTGAGCGTAACGCTGCCAATCCACGTCTGCCCATCCTGCGGCTTCGAGTGCCTCGACGGTGAAAGCGAGACCCTGAAGCATGAAGCGATCTGCAAGCACTTGGGCGTACTGTCGCCGAGGGAGATTCTCGGAATCCGACGGATACACGGGATGTCCCGCGCCGCCTTCGCGAGGGTCACCGGCCTCGGCGAAGCGACGCTGAACCGTTGGGAGAACGGGATTCTGATCCAGAACACGGCGAACGACCGTTACCTCCGCCTCGTCGCGGCTGGCAACAACATACAGATGCTGCAACACTTGCGGACGGAACCGACAGCTTCGTTGGGACCCCCGGAAACGCTGCCGGAAGCGAGCACCGAGTGTTTTCCGAACATCGACGACTCGGACGAATGTCGACGGCGGCAGGCGGGCTTCCACCTCCGTCCGCAGTTATCGCCCGTGCCTGCATGATCGGATGATCGAGATCGACGAACGTCAGCCAGGTTGCCGCCTCGATCCAACTGCGTAATCGCGCTAACGGTGCGAAGCATGTACATTACGACATTCTACTCCTTCAAGGGAGGGGTGGGCCGCAGCATGGCGCTTGCCAACGCCGCGGTCGAACTCGCGAAGCGAGGTCGCCGAGTTCTGGCCGTCGATTTCGATCTGGAGGCACCGGGACTCGACACGTTCGACGTGTTGCGTCCACGGGACGAGGTTCCAGGACTCATCGACTTCGTCCACGAGTACCTGGACTCGAATCGCGCTCCCGACGCTCGCCGCTTCCTAGCCCGGTCGCCCGACATCGGCGACCGCGGCGGCGAGCTATGGATCATGCCGTCGGGCGCTCAGCAAGCCTCGTACGCGGCCCACTTCAATCAGATCGACTGGGCCGACCTGTACGACAAGCGCGACGGCTATCTTCTGTTCGAGGACCTCAAGGCCCAGTGGAAGCAGGTGGTCGATCCGGACTACGTCCTCATCGACTCACGAACCGGCCACACGGACACCGGGGGCATCTGCACCCGCCAACTGCCCGACGCGGTGGCCATCCTGTTCTTCCCGAACGAACAGAATCTGCGCGGGCTGACCAAGGTAGTGAACGACATCCGCTCGGAG
>JAPOQV010000560.1 GCA_026710565.1 Spirochaetaceae bacterium
CAGCTCAGGCGGTAGTTTCGGGCCAGCCGCCCGCGCGGCTTGCGGTCAGCCATCCTGCCCTCTCACTCCCGCGAAGAAGTCGCGCCCGCGCTTGAACAGCTCGCGCACTTCCTCGCGCTGTCGGTCGCTGCCGTAGCGCAGCTTGTGGCTCACCCACTGGTCCAGCGCCACGTCGATCCCGTCGATGAACCAGGCGGCGTCGGGCTTCGCCGCCGGGTTCGGCGAGCCACAACGCAGGTAGATCGGACTGGTGTGGGCGAAGATCTCCTGGTCGTAGCTGTCGCGCTCGTGGCTGTAGCAGCGCGCCGCGATCCAGCCGTCGCCGGGCGGGGTGAACCGTTCGCGGATCGTCTCGGCGGCGACGCCGGCCGGCCGGTGCCAGTGCTTGACCACCGCTCCGTTGCAGACCAGCTCGATGCGGTCCACGCGGTGGTGGCTCTTGAGCTCGATCTCCACCTCCAGCGCCCGGTCGGGCTGCACGTCCAGTGTGTCGCCGGGGGCGGCGCCGTCCGCGCGCAGGAACAGCGCCGGCCCGTTGGTGATGAAGGTGCGGCCGGCCTTCAGCCCGTCGATCCAGCGGTCGTAGTCGAATCCCTGGCCGCCGGTGTCACCCCCTCCCGTATCAACGTAGACCCGGTTGTTCGAGCAGACGAACCAGTCCGAGCCGGTGCTGGCCGGCAGCGGGATGCCGCAGTTGAGCAGCCGGTACCAGATCTCGTACTCGGGGTCCATCCAGAACGGGTCGAAAAGGTTGAAGCCGTCCAGCTTGCCCAGGGCGGCGGCGACCGGCGCCTCCAGGCCGCGGCCGTTGTGGCACCAGAGGACGATGCCGTCCTGGGCGCGCGCGTCGTCGCAGGCGTGGCAGATCGGCGGATAGTCGGGGTCGAGGTTGTCGATCAACATGCCGCGGCTGACCGGCTCCACCAGGTTGCGGATGCGCAGGAACATCACGTGGCCGTAGCCGATCTCCTGCCCTACCCCACCCTGCTCGCCGTGGAAGTTGTGGCGGTTCTCCTCGCCGATGTCGACGACGTGATGGGAGGTGCTCAGGTCGGTCATCACCCCGATCGGAAAGTGGTTGCTCGCGTAGTCGAGGTCCCAGCGCCGCAGCACGCTGACCACCGTGACCGAGAAGTCGTGCACGTGGCCCTCCAGCGCCAGCCGGTCGTCGCGCTGCTGCTCCTTCTCGTCGTAGTGGATGTGGGTGTTGCCGGGGTACCAGCCCTGCTCGGTCAGATGGGACCAGCGCTGCAGCGGCAGCTCCAGGTCGACGGTCTGCGTCTCGGTAACGGTGAGGTTGCGCTCCAGCGGCACGTACTCGGTGCCGCGCTCGACCAGTACGCGCACCCCGCCGGTGGGCACCTTGACCTCGAATGAGCCGTCGCAATAGAACGCCGGCGTTCCGGGTCCGACCTTGAGTACCGCTCCGTGGGGATGGATGAATGTGCCGTTCGCTGACAGCACATGGACCGTGCACGCGGCGGGCTCACCGCTCGCCTGATCGGTGATCACCCCTTTGATCGTCGCCATCGAGTCCTCCTGCGACCCATCGTCGCATGCTATCGTCGCGCAGGCATCGTATCGGGGGCCGGAGAGCCGCACCACCGAGATGCGGTGCCGCCGGTCAGGGAAGGCATCGCCTGGAAATGAGCCTGGACAACTTCGCGATCATCGAGTCGACCCTGCGCGAGGGCGAGCAGTTCGCCAACGCGTTCTTCACCACGGACGACAAGGTGGAGATCGCCACCCTCCTGGACGAGCTGGGCGTCGAGTACCTGGAGTTGACCTCGCCTGCCGCCAGCCCCGGCTCCCGGCGCGACTGCGAGCGCATCGCCGGGCTCGGCCTGAAGGCGAAGGTGCTCACCCACACCCGCTGCCACATGGACGACGCCAGGCTCGCCGTGGAGACCGGCGTCGACGGCCTGGACGTCCTGTTCGGGACCTCCAGCCTGCTGCGGCAGTTCTCGCACGGGCGCGACATCGCCGAGATCATCGCGTCGGCCATCGAGGTGATCGAGTTCATCAAGGGCCACGGCCTGGAGGTCAGGTTCTCCAGCGAGGACAGCTTCCGCAGCGACCTGGTCGACCTGCTCACCATCTATCGCGAGGTGGACAAGGTCGGCGTGACGCGCGTCGGCATCGCCGACTCGGTGGGCGTGGCCGATCCGTTGCGCGTGCACGAGGTCGTGCGGACCCTGCGCGGCATCGTCTCCTGCAACATCGAGTTCCACGGCCACAACGACACCGGCTGCGCGGTGGCCAACGCCTACGCGGCGCTGGCGGCCGGGGCGACGCACGTGGACGCCTCCGTGCTGGGCATCGGCGAGCGCAACGGGATCACGCCGCTCGGCGGGTTCCTGGCCAGGATGTACGCCCATGACGCGGACCTGGTGCGCACCCGCTACCGCCTGCCGGTGCTCCGGCGCGTGGAGAACCTCGTCGCCGACCTGGTCGGCATCGACGTGCCGTTCAACAACTACATCACCGGCTACGCGGCGTTCATGCACAAGGCCGGCATCCACGCCAAGGCGATGCTCAACAATCCGAGCACCTACGAGATCCTCGATCCCGGCGATTTCGGCATGGACCGGTACATCCACGTGGCGCACCGCCTCACCGGCTGGAACGCGATCAAGCACCGGGCGCAGCAGCTCCAGGTCGATCTCAGCGACGACCAGATACGCAGCCTCACGTCCCGGATCAAGCGCATGGCGGACGACAAGCCGCTGAGTCTGGACGACGTCGATGCGCTGCTGCGGGCGGGGCAGGACGCGGTGGACGGCGGGGAACAGTGAGCGGCGCACGGACTCTCCCCCAGACATTCGCGCAGAAGGCGCTCGCGCGCGCGGCCGGCGCCGGCCCCGTCGAGGGCGGGGCGGTCCTGGAGAACCCGCCGGAG
>JAPOQV010000561.1 GCA_026710565.1 Spirochaetaceae bacterium
CCCCGCTGCGGGCGGTCGAGCGAGCCACCGGGGCCCGTCTTTCCCGCGGAGTACGAGCGGTGGGGCCGGGGGGGGCTGGTCGACGCGCTGGGGGCCCCCCCCCCGCCGCATCCGCACGGCCTGCACGCCGCCGCGGCGATGCGGGAGGCGGCCGGCGTGCCGGTGCTGGTGTGGCGCAAGATCATCGCCTCCGATCCGGATCTCCCCGCGGACAAGCGAGCGGAGATCGCGGCCGTGCGTGACGGCCCCGTGGACGGATACGTGCTGCACTTCATGTACTGGACCGACTGCCGCCACCCGCGCGGCGACCACAACCACCCGGCCTCGCTGCTGGCCTGAGAAGGCGGCCCGAACCAAGACGGCGAGGCCCCGCCGTGAGGGAGCCTCGCCGTTCTCGTCGCCGTGCCGGGCGTGCGGCTACCCGCCCGCCGCTTCCTTGTACAGCGCGATCAGGTCACCGGTGCCGAGCTCCTCGAGGCGAGCCTTGTAGGCGTCGTAGTTGGACAGGGGCTCCTCGCCAAAGATGAACTTGATCGTCATCTCGTGCGCGTAGGTGTCCAGGATCGTCTTGAGCTGGCCGGCCTGCTCCTGAGCCTCGGCGGCGAAGCGCACGATCGGCTGCGGGTCGGTCTGCGTGCTGCCCTGCTCCTGGTACATGAAGCTCTCGCGGATGAACTGCGCGTAGTCGTCGTCGGAGGCGCCGTCGTGCAGCTCGAAGAATATGCCGTCCACGCTGATGGAGCTGAAGTTGTTCTCCGACCGGAAGAAGTTGTAGACGTTGCGGTAGTAGTCGATCGACGCCCACTTGCCGTCCGGGTTGTACGGCGTCTTGATGTCCGAATGAGTGAATCGGTACGTGCCGTCGACGATGTCCCACTCCTTGCCGGGCGCGCCGAGCGTCATCTGGATGCTGATCGCGGGATCGGCGATGAAGTCCTTGAGGGCGATGATCTCGCGGATGTACGGGGACTTCGCGTTTATCAGCCACGGCGGTCCATGCACGTTGGTCGGCGCCTTGTTGCCGGTCCAGCCGCGCGGACCGTCGGCCGAAATCCGCGGCACGGGATGCGCCTCTACCCAGTGCTTGCCCGGGCCGTAGTTGGGGTTGTTGCCCGGATTCTCGATGAACCAGTTGCCGGTCGCCGACCACCACCAGGCGAAGAACGTCTTGTCGTTGATCCAGTCCTGCGTCCACTGCTCATAGGAGGTGGTGGTGGCATCCGGATTCAACAGGCCGTCGCTGTAGAGCCTGGCCATGTACTCTATGTAGTACCGGTAGTTGTCCTCCGCCGGTCCGTATACCCAATCGTCCACGTCGTGGTTGTAGTAGATGGTGGGGCCGGTGCGGAAGGTCGGCGCCGCCAGGTTGATCAGCGTGATGACGCCGCCCTGGGTGAAGGGACCAACCGGGAACGAGTTGGGAAACTCGTTCTTGAGCAGCGTGAAGGCGTCATGCATGTCGTCCCAGGTCTCCGGCTGCAAGTCGTACTTCTGCCACAGGTCGTGCCGGTACGGCAGGAACTGGTTGAACGGGAAGTAGAACTGGTTGACCTGCCAGAACCCGTACAGCTTGCCGTCGTAGAGCAGCAGGTTGAGGTTCGGCTCCTCCTCGACCAGCTTCGCGTAGTTGGGCATCAGGTCCTTGTATTCCATGATGTCGACGAAGATGCCCTTGTCCCCGAACGATTCGAAGTCGGCGCGCGTCCAACCCGAGCCCTGCGGAAACAGCATGTCCGGAAGGTCGCCGCTCTGCAGCATCAGGTTGTACTTGGCCTCTCGCGCTCCCTGCGGGATCTGCGTGACGTCGAGGACGATGTTGGTCTGCTCCTGGAGCCACTGAAAGCCGAGGTGTCCGTCCTGGGCCCACTCGTAGGCTCCCTCGCTGGGATGCTCGGTCAGCGCGACGGTGATGGTGATCTGCTCTTCCAGGGGAAAGGTGATCGGTCCGCCCTCCTCCATCGCCGCGCCTTCGGTCTCGCCGGCGGCCCAGCCCAACACGCTCGCGAATGCGAGCAGTGCCACGATGTAGAACGCTCTCTTCATGCGTCTCCTCCTCGGCCCGAGTTTCGGGCGTTCCCGATCAGGAGAGCATGGACCTCCCAACGTGCAGGCGCAAGCGCACCCTGACCGTCAGCCGCCGACGTCGTGGACCACGGCTGCGGCGATGACCTCCCGGAAGCGGTCGAGCGGCATGCCGACCGAGCGGACCCAGCGCCAGATGCACTCCATGAGCTCCATGCTGTAGTCGCAGACCAGCTCCGGCTTGCCCTTCTCCCACGGCTCGGACGGCCATACGGTGTGGCCGAGCTTGGTGCATCCCTGGATGCGACGGTCGTCGAGCCGCAGGCCGATGCGCCGGCGGTCGATCCACTGCGCGTGCCGCCGCCCCTGGAACATGGCGGCGCCGGTGCCGTCCGGCAGCTCGAACAGCCATGCCTCCACGTCGGTGCCAGGCAGCGGGATCACCTCGTGTCCGCGATGGCCGTACAACAGACGCGAGTCGTGCACGGTCATCTCGAAGCGCATGCGCGGCGCCCGCCCGAGCGGCAGGTACTGGGCGAAGGCGCCGCCGTAGCCGGGCACGCAGCCCTCGAACGACTCGCCCCAGAGCTCGGAGCGCACGGTGTCCAGGTCGAGCGCCAGGCGGTTCGCCGCGACGTGGCGGTGGAACTCCGCGGCCAACTCCTCATAGAAGCGGGTGATCGATCCGTCGAACTCGGTGGTGAAGCGCAGGGCGTACGGCGAACCCAGCGCCTCGACCGCGGCGTCGGTCAGGTATCCGGGCCCGCCGAGCTGCACGAACAGCGTCGGCTTCCGGCGGCCGCGCAGATCCGCGAGCCAGCGCTCCTTCACCTCGCACTCCATGCGGACGAACAGCTCCAGGTTGTCGGCGCGCACCTGCTCGTCCGACAGCGCCTCGTAGCAGCACGGGTGGATGAGGAAGATGATCGAGCCGCAGGGACGCTCCCCGTTTCCGCCGCCCATCGGGCGGACAGGTTACCATGCCGCCCGTGGTTCGCTCCCGCGTGATCGACCGCATCGTCTTTCTGTTCCATCCGGCGTGCTGGGCCATGAGCGAGGCGCCCGATCCCGAGTACCTGGCGACCTACGGCGTACGCAGCTCCTGGTGGTACGCCGCGCGCAACCGCGAGCGCCAGGTCGTCGCCCTCCAGCAGGAATTCATCTCGGCCATGCATCCGAACGAGTTGCTCTACCTGCACCCGATCGGCGACAGCGGCCTGATGCGCGACCTGGAGCGGCATGCCCTCGACACCCTGGGCGACCGGTGCCTGGTCGAGCGCGGCGCGGTGATCACCGAGCCGGCCGGCCTGACCGGCGTCCCGGACTCGATCCGTCACGTGCTGCATGACCCGCACCACGCCGGCTGCGCGGCGTACTGGGCGAGCATCCCGGCCGACCTGCGCGCGCCCGTCCGGGCCGAAGTCGAGTCAACGTGCGCACGCGACGGCTACGCCTGGGGGACCGGCGCGCTGAAGGTGATCGCCAACAACTACCTCTACGCCCGCTTCCTGGAGACCGAGATGGCGGCACGCGGCTTCACGTACGACCCGCGCACGGTCACCGCCCTGGCCTTCGGCGAAGGCTTCGAGCAGTGCGCGATGACCTGGAAGGCGATGATCCCTCCCATCCTGGGCTGGCGGCACCCGGTGGAGAACGACTACGACCTGTCGGTGAGCGGGGCGCCGGTCCTGTGGGGCGCGCGGTTCGTTGAGCGCCTCTCCCTCGACCACGACGTGCGGCTGTTCCTGTGGGAGCTGCCGCACGGGTTGCAGCTCGGCTTCTACGCGCGGGCGCGCTGCCGGCTCGCCGACCCGCACTACACCGCCCAGGTCGACGGGGACGGCGAGGTGCTGGAGGTACGGGACATCCGCGACCGCGTGGTCGAGCCCGGCGGCGACGGTCCCGTGACCGAGCGGGACGGCCTGCTGGCGGTGCCGGTGCTTTCCGGCATCCGCAAGTACCCGGAGACGACCTGCTACGTCGTCGGCTGCAGCACCCGCTACGCGCGCTTCCGCGACCTGCTGGCCGGCGCGGCGGTGCGCAAGCACGTGCCGCTGACGGAGAGAGTGAGCGACGGATAGATTCGCCGATCTCTTGCTGTGCGCGCGCTGCCGCCTGACATACACTGCGCGCATGGCCACCTCCAATCCACTCACGATCGGCGACGGCTCGGGCTGGCACTTCGTCAACGGCGCCTGGACGGACGGCGGTGAGGGCGCGCTGACGATTCCGCCCGATCTGGCGGACGCCGAGATCGCCCCCCTGCAGGGGGCGCACTTCGCGTTCGACCGCACCCGCGCCCTGCAGGACTGCCGCGTCACTTTCGACTTCCTGCTGCGCGGCCACAGCGACGCCGGCATCATCCTGCGCGCCCGCGACGAGTCCCACTTCTACCTCGTGCACTTCCCCAACTGCGGCCAGGCGTCGCGCGCCCAGCACTTCTGGGCGGCGCTGTCGAAGATGGGCGACGCGGGCTACCTGGAGCTGGTCCGCCTGCAGATGCTCCCGCGCGTACCGAGCACCAACGGCATCCGGATGCGCTGTGAGATCACCCTGCAGGGCGACCGCTTCACCGTGCGCGTCGGCGATTACGGCCGTTTCGAGGTGTGCGACGGCACCTACGGCGGCCCCGGCGCGGTCGGCGCGTATCTATTCGGGAAGGCGGAGATCGGCAACGTCCGCGTCGACGGGCAAGCCGCCGCGCCGATCTGGCGCTCCGGATTCGAGCACCCCACCAACTGGTGGCACCCGCTGCCGGCCGGACCCGGGTACTGGCAGCAGCCGATCGACATCAAGCGCTTCGGCGACGGCGAGCTGCTGATGCTCGTGAACGTGCAGGACGACACTTCGGACGCCCTGACAGCGCACGCCCAGCCGTTTCTGACGCGTTCGGCCGACGACGGCGGCACCTGGTCGGAGCTCCAACCCCTCGGACTCGGCGAGCTGGCCAGCTCCTGGTCGCCGGCGCGCATGCACCTCTCTTCTGGGGGGCGCCTGATCGCCATGCTGCCCGGAACCGACCACAAGCTGGTGTACGAGTCGGGCGACCGCGGCCGCACCTGGAGCGAGGCCGGCACCACCAACCTGCACGTCGGGCCTCCCCAGGACCCGCCGGTGCACAGTCTGGCGCCGATGGGCTTCCTCAACCTGGCCGACGGCGGCGTCCTGGCCTTCCTGCTTCTCGGCAAGGACATGCACGACAACCCGCTGTCGCTCCACACCTGGGGCTCCTGGCACTGCCAGGCGTTCTGCGCGCGAAGCGACGACGACGGCGCTACCTGGACGGCGCCGGTGAACGTCGACACGCCCGGCTTCCACGACGACGGCACACCGATGGAGGGCAACCTGGACCTCACCGAGTGTACGGCGGTGGAGCTCGGCTCGGGCCGGGTCGTGGCCTACATGCGGCCGATCTACTCGCCCGTGATGTGGGAGAGCTGGTCGGACGACGGCGGACGGAGCTGGGGGCCGGCGGTGCGCGGACCGTTCGCGGGCTACGCCTCGCCCAACATGGTGCGCACCGCCTCGGGGGCGCTGCTGATCGCCCACCGCATGCCCGGGCTGACCCTGCACTGCAGCCATGACGACGGGCTGACCTGGGACCAGGGCACGATGATCGACACCGGCCTGTGGGCGATGGGCACGATGGTCGAGGTCGCCCCGGACGAGGTCCTCTACGTGTACTGGGACACCTTTCGGACCCTGGCCCGCGCGCAGCGGATCCGCGTCACCCCCTCCGGGCTGGAGCCCGTTCGCCCCGGGTGATTAAGGGATCTGATTCTCCAGGAACATGGTCACCCCCATCTCCTGGAAGTGCGAAGTGTCGTCGCCTGCCGCAACGCGCATGCAGGGACGAACGCCGGTGCCCTGCAGGTCGTTCGCCACGTAGGCGACGCAGTCCTCGACCGTCTTGAGGGCGTGGTTGGGGTAGCCGCGGATGTTGACGGTGAGGTCCGAGGGGCCGAAGGTGACGAAATCGACCCCCGGCCTGACGAGTTTGCGCGCGGCGGTGGTGGCGGTGATCGACTCGATCTGCATGGCCAGCACGCCGGTGCGGTGCCAGAGCTCCATGTATTCGTCGAGCGACTGGCCGGTGAAACCGTAGCGGTCCTGGCCGCCCAGGCTGCGCACGCCTTGCGGCGGGTAGTAGAAGTTGGCCACCGCCTCGTCCACCGTGGACTCCAGCTCCACCTGCGGCACCTCGATGCCGACCGGACCCAGGTCCAGCAGGTTGCCGATCAGGAAGGTCAGGCGCGTGTGCTTGATGCGCAGCACCACCGGCATCGACAGCTCGGCGGCGATCTGGCAGAAGTCGCGCAGCCGGACCTCCGCGAACGCCGAGTGCTGGGCGTCGACCTGGAACCAGTCGTACCGGTGGCGGGCGGCTAGTTGTACCAGCCGCGCGCGGTCGGAAAACATCGGCACCGCGGCGCCGAGGAGCGGAGTGCCCGAACGGACCTTGTCCTTGAGGGTCTGATCATCTGCCATGGCGCGGACATCAGACACCCGCCGCCGGCCGCAGGTCAAACCCGGTGCGCGCGCCGGTCTGAGGAGCAGGCGCCGGAGTGGCTTCCCCACATGCACGGGCGCCGTGTGTTGCGCTATCCCAAGTTTAACGTGCTGCAAGTTATCTTGCTACAGGTGAATAGGTTAGCCGATATGAAATGTGCGAGTGGCACTACATTTCTCTCCAAACTGGTCACCGGCATTACGCTACCACCATCTTCCTGATGCCGCCGGGCTCGG
>JAPOQV010000562.1 GCA_026710565.1 Spirochaetaceae bacterium
GGACGCACCAGGAACAAGGCGGAGCGCGAGGAGCGGGTGCGGCAGGGGGCGCGCAAAGGCAGCATCGACCATCTTCTGGACCCGCGGGCCGGCCCGCCCCTCCGCCGCGCGGGGGCGGGGGGGGGGGGGGGGCGCGCCCGCGGGCCCAGCAGAGGGTCGATGCTGCCTTTGCGCGCCGCCTGCCGCACCCGCTCCTCGCGCTCCGCCTTGTTCCTGGTGCGTCCCTGCGCCTTCAGCGGAAAGGCGATGTTGCTCGCCACGGTCATGTGCGGGTAGAGCGCGTAGGACTGGAAGACCATGGCGATACCGCGCTTGCGCGGCGGCAGGGCCGTGACGTCGCGATAGCCTATGTGCACGCTACCGGCGTTGGGCTTCTCCAGCCCGGCCACGGTGCGCATCAGCGTCGTCTTGCCGCACCCGGACGGCCCGAGCACGACCAGGAACTCGCCGGACTCGATCTCCAGATCCACCCCGGCGATGGCGGTGACGTCGCCGAAGCGCTTGACGATCCCGGACAGGCGCACCGCGCTCATGCTCGCTCCTCAGTCCCCGGGAACGGCAGCCCGATACGGCCGGCGCGTGTTACTCGCATGCGATCGTGGCGTGAGTTCCATCGCGCGTTTGTGGAGCGCCACCAGCATGAGTGAGTATATCAGACGGCACAGCGTACATCGCGCCCTACCGCTCAGCCTGGGGCCGTCTCGAACGCCGTGATGTCGCGTGATTCGGCGCTGATCTCGACGCCGATCAGATGGACGGAGCGGCTTGCGGCGCGGTGCTTGTCAGCGTAGCCGCGAGCCTGCAACTGGGCCAGCGCGGCGCCCGGCTCCGATCGCTCGGCGACCTTGAACTCGAACAGGTACGCGCTCTCGCCGAGCCGTACCGCCAGGTCCAGGCGCCCGCGGCTGGTGGCGTCCTCGGCGACCACGCCGTCCATCGACGCCTGGAACCAAGCGTAGAACACGCTGACCCAATACCCTTCGTAGCGGGCGATGTCGTTCCGCCGATGCCAATCGTGTGGAATGCCGGCCATGAGCGCGCGCAGCAGTGCTTCCACGCCGGCCCAGTCCTCGGCGGCCAGCACCCGGCGCAGCGCGGCGCCGTTGCCCGTCGTACGCCAGGTCGGGGCCAGCGCGTCCAGCAGGCTCTCGTTCAGGCCGCGCCGCACCTCCCGGTTCGGGTAGCCCAGCCGGTACCGCGGATAGTCGTTCGGCTGCTCCTCCACCTCCGCGATCGTCAGGTAGCCGGTCTGGAACAGCAGCGCTTCCGGGGCGATGAAGTCCACGTCGAAGGCCGACAGCAGCGTCTCGCTGGCGTGCACGCCTTCGAGGTCCGGGGCGGCGAAGCCGCGGCGGAGCAGCGTGTCGATCAGGAACCGGGGGGTAGCGGTCTCGAACCAGTGCGCCCGAAACAGCCGGGTGCGGAACAGCTTGAGCAGACAGAAGGGGTTGTAGACCTTGTCCTGTTCCCCGCCCAGCCAGTGGTAGCCGTTGTACCAGGCGCGGATCTCGCCCCGGTCCAGGCCGGGCAGTTCAGGCGCGAACACGGCGTTCAGATCCGCCTCGGTGTAGCCGCAGACCGCCGCATAGGCGGGGTCCAGGGTCAGGTCGATGAGATTGTTCAGGTCGGAGAACAGGCTCACCTTGCTGAACTTGCTCACCCCCGTGATGAAGGTCAGCTCCACGTGGGCATCACACGCCTTGAGCGTCCCGTACAGTCCACGCAGGTCGTCGCGGTTGGTTTCTGCGAGTTGCGGTTCGTCGATCGCGTCCAGGATCGGCTTGTCGTACTCGTCCACCAGCACGACCACGCGCCTCCCGCTGCGGCGGTGCAGCGTTTCCAGCAGCGTGGCGAAGCGTCCCGAAAGCGTGGTGTCTTCGAATGGCGACGGACGCCGCCCGCGCAGCGCGTCCATCAGTCTGGCGAACCGTCCCGGCGCCGCCCGGTCCTGGGCCGCGGTCAACTGGCGCATGGCGTTCGCGTGCAGCTCGCCGGATCGCCTGAAGTTGCCGCCGCTGAAGTCCAGCCGCACCACCGGGTGGCGTTTCGACCAGTTCCAGCCGTCGTGAATTGCCAAACCGCGGAATAGCGCCGCGTTGCCCTCGAACAGCTCCTTGAGGGTGTCCACGAACAGGCTCTTGCCGAAGCGGCGCGGGCGGGAGAGGAAGTAGTGCTTGCCGTCGTCGTCGACCAGCCGGCGGGCGTAGTCGGTCTTGTCGACGTAGTAGAAGCCCTCCTCCCGTATCTGGCGGAAGGTCTGGATTCCTATGGGCAGCTTACTCATGGCGGCCCGGTGCGCGGGTCACGAGCCGGCGGCGCCCACCCGGGCGTGCCGGCTCGTGCCGGTTGGCTCAGCGCAGGTAGCCGCGAGCGCGCCAGTCGGCGAAGATCTCCTCCGCGCGCGCGTGCGCCTCCGCCACGGCTTCCTCGGCGCTCTGCTCGCCCTTGGCGACCTTGGCCACCATGTTGACGACCAGGTTCTCGCCGAACGCCTGCATCACCGCCGGGTTGGCGGTGCCCGGATAGCCGATGTAGACCGACCAGTCGTTGACCGTCTCCAGCACCTTGAGCTTGTCCGCGGGCTGGGAACCGAACGGATCCTCGTTCACCCAGCCGGACAGCTCGGGCACCGTGCTCGCGTAGCAGGGGAAGTTGTACAGCTCGGAGTGGTAGACCGCATCGCTGTAGACCGCGGTGTGGTCGAGGATGAACTTCTTGGCCGCTTCCAGCTCGGCGCCCTGCACGTACTCGGGGATCACGTAAATCTGCCAGACGTGGCTGGATGCGAACGCGCCGGCCGGTCCCGACAGTGCCTGCACGAAACCGATGTCGGCCGCCGCTTCCTCGTCGATCTTCTGCAGCGATCGGTACGCGGAGATCGAGTTGAGAATGTAGCTGAGCTCGCCGGCGATCAGGCCCTGATTGTTCGAAGCCGCGGTCCAGCCGAAGATCTCCTCGGTCATCGCGTCGTTCTGCAGCTTGGCGAGGTACTTGACCGCCGCGATCGTCTCCGGCGAATTGAGCACGACCTTCCCGTCCTGGTCCTGCACGCTGCCGCCGTGCGACCAGATGACCGCCCGGGTGGCCATGCGGCTGTCCAGCTCCGGGCTCATGCCCAGGCCGACCGGGACGCCGTGCTTCTGCATGATGGCGACGCCGCCCTCATACAGCTCGTCCCAGGTGGAGGGGCCGTTCGGCATGCCGACGTCCGCCCACAGGCTGATCTGGTAGTCGCCGGGGTCCGGAATGTAGCCGTGGGTGAAGCCGAAGTACGTGTCGGTGATGGGCAGGTAGCTGGTGGCCTCGCAGTTGGCGGTGCGCTCGCCGTGAGCGGCGATCGCCGCTTCGTTGATGTCGTTCAGCGGGTGCAGGCCCTCGATGAAGGCGGTGGGCGGAAAGAGCATCTCGACGATGGTGTGCCCTTCTCCGGCTTCGATGGCGGCGGTCAGGGCCGGCGGAAGCTCGGTGATGTTGACGTGGTCGACGCGCACGTCGACGCCGTTCGCCGCGCCCCACTCCTCCGCGTAGGCGTCGAACCATTCGTCATAGCGCGGGACGAAGTGGCTCCACTGCAGGATCGAAACCTCCGTCTGGGCCATCGCCAGCGGTGCGCCGAGGACCAGGACGGACATCAGCAGCAGGAACGTACGGGTGCGTTTCATTCCTCTCTCCTTGTGAACCGATCGTTCTGTGGCGTCTTGCAGCCACCCGGTACGCTACCGCATGGACCGGTGACTGCCAAACGCTTCCGCGACAGGCGCTAGCCGGTGAACACCGAGCGCGGCAGCAGCGCCAGCTTGAGGGACATGCAGGAGCGGTTGAACACGTCCCGCCCCTCGCCGATGCCCTCCAGGTAGGCGAGCGCGGCGCGGCCGTCGGACAGGAAGCGGCAGGTCAGGTTGGTGTACTCGCCGGCCGGGTGCGACTCGATGTCGGTCACGTGCCGGAACGTGCGCCCGCGATCGTCGGAGACGGCGACCGACAGCGGTGTCCGCTCGCCGTAGTGGTGGTGGTCGTGGACGTACGTGCCGCCGTTCCAGAACAGCACCAGCCGCTCCGTGCCGGGCAGGAGCGTCAGGCAGGTGCACGACTCCGGGCTGATGGGGCCGCTCGGCTGCGGCAGCTCCCAGGTCCGGCCGCAGTCACGGGAGCGGGTGATGAAGACGCGGCCGAGCTGGGTGCGCAGCGAGCAGACCAGCTCGCCGTCCGGCATCTGCGCCACCGCCGGCTCCATCGCCCCCCGCATGGGCAGGTCGATGCGGCCGCCCTGCAGGGTCCAGGTCCGGCCGTCGTCCTCGCTGACGTAGCTGTCCACCCACTGCTTCTCGCCCGGCTCCCAGATCAGCGCCGAGCTCTGCATCATGACCAGCAGGCGGCCGTCCTGCAGCCGGCGGAAGCAGTCGTACATGGTGAAGCGGTGCTCGCCGCAGCGCTGCCAGATGAAGGTGGGAGGCCCGAGGGTCCGCCCGCCGTCCGCCGAGCGGCGCAGCTCCAGCGAGGAGTCGGTGCGGGTGTGGTTGCGCGTGACCGCCATCAGCAGCTCGTCGCCGAGCAGGGCCAGCGACGGGTTCATGGCGTTCAGGTCGCCGGGGTCGACCTCGAGCAGCAGGCGCTCCTCGCTCCAGGTCGCGCCGCCGTCGGCGGACTCGCGGATGAAGATCGCGGCGTCGCCGAAGTCGCCGCCCCCCTCCGGGCCCGCGCGGTAGCCGTGATAGACGATCAGCAGGCGGCCGTCGGGCATCTCGACCAGTGACGAGCTGTCGCTGCGCGGCCTCGTGTCGCTGCACGGACTGACGGTGACGAGTTGGGTCATACGCGGCGAGCATACTACGCTCCGGGTTCAGCCGCCGTGTACCAGCCCGAAGACCTGACGCTCAGCGTCGTGGACCAGTCGCCGCTCCGCAGGGGCGGCACGGGCGCCGACGCCCTCACCGAGTCGGTGCGCCTGGCGCAGCGCTGCGAGCGGCTCGGCTACGCCCGCTACTGGGTGGCCGAGCACCACGCCTCCACCTCGTGGACGGGCGCCAGCCCGGAAATCCTGATCGGCCAGATCGCGGCCGGCACCGCGACCATCCGCGTCGGCTCCGGCGGGGTGATGCTGTCCCACTACTCGGCGCTCAAGGTCGCCGAGCAGTTCCGGGCGCTGGACGCCTTCCATCCCGGCCGCATCGACCTGGGCGTGGGCCGCGCGCCCGGCAGCGACCAGCGCACCGCCTTCGCCCTGGCCCATCCGCGGCAGCCCGCGGACGTGCGCACCTTTCCCCGCCAGGTCCACGACCTGCTGGCGTTCCTTTCCGGGGAGCTGTCCGCCGACCACCCGTTCGCCGGGATCAACCCGCTGGCCGGGCCGCAGCCGGCCACCGGACCGGAGGTCTGGCTGCTCGGCTCCAGCGACTTCAGCGCCCGGCTGGCCGCCATGCTGGGACTGCCGTTCGCGTTCGCGGACTTCTTCGGCAACCTCGAGCACGGACCGCTGGTCGCGGACCTGTACCGGCGGGAGTTCCAGCCCTCGGCGTACCTGGATGCTCCCCGGCTCAACGTCACCGTGCAGGTGATGTGCGCCCCGACCGAGGAGGAGGCGCGCTACCTGGCCTCAAGCAGGAACCTCAACAAGCTGCGCCAGCTCCACCTGGAGCGCCCGTCCGAGCCGGCGTCCGCGGGCGGCGACCTGCACACCGGTCTGCTGCCGCCCGATGAGGCGGCCGAGTATCCGCTCCGCGAGGCCGAACGCGCGGCGCTTTCGCAGCTCTCCGTCCACTACATCGACGGCGACCCCGACACGGTCCGCGACGGCATCCTCGACGCGGCGGCCCGCTACGGCACGGCCGACATCGGCATCGTCACCAACTGCTTCGCCTTCGAGGACCGCGCCCGCTCCTACGAGCTGGTCGCCGGCGCGTTCAACCTGCGCCGAGACGGTAAGGGGGCGTCGTGACGCTCGATCTCGGTGCGCGCAATCTCGGCGAAAGAGACGACTGTCTGGACCCTCAAGCGTGCTCCGAAGGTGTCTTTGTCCTCAGATGTATTTCCGGTCCAGCACCCAGCTGTTGTCGAAGCGCAATGATCTCCCGCGCCAATGCGAACTCCACATCCACGGCATCGTACTCTTTCTTGACTTCCGGATCCCGGAGCTGCTCCTGCAGAAACGACCTGTAGGATGTCGTCTTCATGTGCTCTCCTCCGCAACGAATTCCCTGCGCAACCGTTCCGCTCGTGCGATCTGAGCCGCGCTCGTCCGATCGGTCTTCTTCACGTAACCGGATGTCAGTCCGGGGCCGTGATACCATTCGCCCATGGCCCGCACCTCCTCGGATCGCCCGCCCAACATCCTGTTCATCCTGGCCGATCAGCTCCGTGCGGACTTCGTGAGCTGCTACGGCGCCCGCTTCATCGACACGCCGCACATCGACGGCATCGCGGCGGCCGGCATCCGGTACGAGCGGGCGTACTCCGCCTCCCCACTGTGCGTGCCGGCGCGGGCCGCGCTGCTGACCGGCATGAGCGCGGCGCGCACCGGGGTGGCGGACAACCTGCACGCGCTCCGGCCCGACTACCGCGACGCCGGCATCCGCACGTGGCCGGAGCTGCTGGACCAGGCCGGCTACCACACGGCGGCGATCGGCAAGATGCACTTCTACCCGTGGGACGCCGCGCACGGCTTCCACGAGCGAGTGGCCTGCGAGGACAAGCTCTGGCCGCTGATCCGCGACGACTACGCGCGCTACCTGGAGGCCCACGGCCTGGGCAAGCTGCGCTGGTCGGAGTACGGCGACTACTTGCGCACGCGCGGGACGGCGACCACGGACATCCCGTGGGAGCACTCCTGCGACCGCTTCACGGGACGGGAGGCGTGCCGGTTCATCGAGCGCAATGCAGGCGAGGAGGCCCCCTGGGCGCTGATGGTCGGCTTCCCCGGCCCGCATGACCCGTACGATCCGGCGCCCGACTTCCCGGTGCGATACCGGGACGAGGACATGCCGGCGCCGGTGCCGGCGGCCGCGGGCGACCCCGGCGGGCTGCGGGACGCGCACGAGCGCCAGCGCGCCGGTATGGGCATGCCGGACGGCTCGCTTCGGCCCGAGGAGTGCGCCACGCTGCGCTCGCACTACGCCGGGCTGGTCAAGGGGATCGACCACGAGGTCGGGGCGATGCTGGCGGCGCTCCGTAACAGCGGCCAGCTCGACGACACCGTGGTCATTTTCACCAGCGACCACGGCGACCTGCTCGGCGACCACGGCATGCAGGGCAAGGGCAACTTCTTCGAAGGCTCGATGCGCATACCGCTGGTAGCACAGGGTCCCGGGATCGCACCCGGCACCGATCATCCGGGGCTGGTGGAGCTCCGCGACGTCACGGCCAGCATGCTGCGGATCGCCGGCGTCGAGCCGCCGCCGCACATGGACGCCCGCGCCTTGCCCGGCCTGGGCGCCGGCAGCGGCGGCCGAACGGAGATCCTGGGCGTGCTCGCCGGCGCCTGGGTCGCCTTCGACGGCACCTGGAAGCTCTGCAAGTACCACGGGCACGCGCCGTTGCTGTTCAACCTGGCCGACGACCCGGACGAGCTGGTGGACCGAGCTGAAGATCCGGCCGCGGCGCACGAGCTGCTGCGGCTCGATGCCCTGCTCACCACCGAGGTGATGGCCGGCTCGGACGTGGCCATGCACGACCGCCTGGTCTCCCCGTACTCGCTCGCTACCGACGAGGCCTTCGGCCGGCCCGGCTGGAGTTGGCGGTACCCGGCGCCGATCGCGGCCGCGACGCTGCACACCACCGGCGGCGGCCCCGGCGAGGAGTCGCAGTATGACAATCGGTGAAGGAGCGTTTCGCTACCGGATCGACGAAGAGTGGGCGCACCAGGACGCCGCCGCGCGCGGGGTTCTGAGCAGCGTGGCATGCGACCGCCGCGGGCGCGTCTACCTGTGCAGCCGCGAGCCTGACCCGAAGATCCTGGTCTACGACGCGGACGGCGAACGGCTGGATGCATGGACGCACGCGGTGTTCCGCCATCCGGGCGGGATCCACGGCATCAGCGTGACGGCCGACGACACCCTCTACGTCACCGACGTCCTGGACCACGTGGTGCACCGCTTCACGCTCGACGGGACGCTGCTCGCTACCCTGGGCACGACCGGACGGCCGGGAGCGCCGGGGCAGCCGTTCAACAGCCCCACGCAGGCGTTTCAGGCCTCGTCAGGCGACCTCTACGTGGCCGACGGCTACGGGCAGGCGCGCATCCACCGGTTCTCCGCGGGCGGGACGCTGATCGCCTCCTGGGGCGAGCCGGGCGGCGGGCCCGGCCAGTTCGACACCCCGCACTCGATCGGCGTCGACCGGCGCGGCCAGGTGTGGGTCGCCGACCGCGAGAACTACCGGGTGCAAGTGTTCGACGCCGGCGGCGGTTTCATCCGCGAGCGCCGGCTGGAGCGCGCCAACAACATCGCCCTGGACGGCCGGGACCACGTCTTCGGCGGCTCGGGCATCATGGAGCTTGACGGCACCATGCTGGCCGAGAGCATCGACTACTGGGGCCACTGCGTCTGCGTCGCCCCGACCGGCGACCTCTACTGGACACACGTGGCCGAGCCCAATCAGCTCGCCAGGTACGTCCGAATGGCGGAACGTTCGTAGCGGCGTCAGCCTCGACTACTTGCGATCGTAGGGGTCGGCGGCGTCCCGCAGGCCGTCCCCCATGAAGTTGAACGCCAGCACGGAGATGATCACCGGGATCGCCGGCAGCATCAGCCACGGCAGCGACGCGACCGTGCGCGCATTCGACGCCGCCTTGAGCAGCACGCCCCAGCTAATTGCCGGCGCCTGCAGGCCTAGCCCCAGAAAGCTCAGCGACGTCTCGCTCACGATCATGAACGGGATCGCCAGCGACGCGGCCGCGATCAGGTGACTGGCGAAATTGGGCACCATGTGGCGCACGATGATGGTCAGGTCGCGGGAGCCGGACAGCCGCGCTGCGGCGATGAAGTCCTCTTCGCGCATCGCCAGGAACCGCCCGCGTACGACCCGCGCGATCTCCGTCCAGGCATACAGCGACAGCAGGATGGTGATCGCCAGGTATCTCTGCTGGACAGTGAATTCCCTCGGCAGAGCCGCGGCCAGCCCGATCCAGAGCGGTATCGTGGGGATGGAGCGCAACAACTCGATAAGGCGCTGGATCGCCGTATCTACCTTGCCTCCGTAATATCCGGACGCGCCGCCGATCAGGATGCCCAGTACCAGGCTGATCACCACGCCGATCAAGCCGATCGACAGGGACAGTCGCGTGCCGTGCAGGATACGCGAGAAGATGTCGCGGCCCTGCTCGTCGGTTCCAAGCACGAACGGCGCCGTGCGCCGCTCGTGGCCCTCTACGACCAGCAGATGCTTGTTGACTCGAAACAGGCCAAAGAGTTTGTACTCGTAGCCGTCGCCGATCAGCCGGACGCGCAGCCGCGTGTCCGGGTCGGGCTCATACACCTTGCGGAACGTCTTCAGATCGCGCGTGCCGACCAGGTCGTAGACGTGCAGGCGCAGCGCCCCATCATCGATGAAGCGCAGACGCTGAGGCGGTACGGTCGGGAACTGTTCGTCGGACTTGCCGGGATCGGCGCTCGACAGCGTGTCGGCAAAGACCGCCACCAGGTAGAACAGGGCGACCACGATCGCCGACGCGATCGCGGCCTTGTGGCGGCGGAAGCGCCACCACATGAGCTTCCACTGGCCGGCGATGTAGCGGCGCTCGTCCTCTACCGGAGCGCCGGCGGTCGCGGGCGCGTCCTGCCGAGCGACCAGGGCTTCGTCGGATTCCTTGGACATCGTGTCAACTCAACCGGATGCGCGGGTCGGTGATCGCCAGCAGCAGGTCGGAGATCAGCGTGCCGATCACGGTCAGCATGCCCAGCCAGAGAAAGATGGTCGAGGCCAGGTACAGGTCCTCGCTGAGGATCGCCTGCAACAGCACCGGCCCCACGGTCGGCAGGCTGAGCACGGTGGAAACGATCACGTCGCCCGACAGCAGGAATGGCAACAGGTAACCCATCGTGGAGATGAAGGGATTGAACGCCAGGCGCACGGGATACTTGAAGATGAGCTTCCACTCGGCCACGCCCTTGGCGCGAGCCGACATCACGTACTGCTTGCCGAGCTCGTCAAGCAGGTTGTTGCGCATGACGCGGATGAGCGCCGCCGTGCCGGCGGTGCCCAGCACGATCGCGGGGGCGATCAGGTGGCGCAGCATGTTCGTGAACTTGGCCCACGTCCACGGCTGGTTGAGGTATTCCGGCGAGTACAGGCCGCCGATCTCCCAGCCGAACACGAGCGCCCCCAACCACAGCAATATCAGCCCGAGCAGGAAGTTGGGCACCGCCAGCCCCAGAAAGCCGAAGAACGTGACCGCGTAGTCCTGCGGCGTGTTGTGGTGCACGGCGGAGTAGATGCCGATCGGTATCGCCAGGATCCAGGTAAACAAAATGGTGCCGACGGCCAGGATGAGGGTGTTGGCGAGCCGGTCGCCGATCACCTCGGCGATCGGCCGGCCGAACGCGAAGGACATCCCCCAGTCGCCGGTGACGATGCGCTGCAGCCACTTGAGGTACTGGATGGGCACAGGCCGGTCGAGCCCGAAGTCGGCGCGCAACTGCGCCTCCAGGGCCGGGTCGCCCAGGATATTCCCCGAAGCGCCGGCGCCCTGACCGGCGCCCAGCAGAGACTGCACGTAGAAGGTGGCGAAGTCACCCGGAGGGAGCTGGACGACCAGGAACGCCACCAGGGAGATGACCAGCGACGTGAGCACCGCGTAGCCGAACCGGCGAGCGAGATAGGTACCCATGAGCGGTCAGATCGAAATCAACGAGCGGCCCGCCCCGTTGCAGGAGCGGGCCGCCCGCGTGAATCCACGTAACGTGTCGCTATCCGAGACGCGACCTAGAAGCCGGCGTCGTTCAGACCGCCCTCGAAGAAGAACTGCACCGTCCGCCCGCTGCCCGGGTTCTGCAGCGCCGAGACGTTCGGCGCGCGCTCCGGCACGTTGCGGAAGTTGTTCTTGACGACGATGACGCCGTTGGAGGCGGCCGAATCGCCGATCAGGCCGATGTAGTACAGGTTGTTCACGGCGATCTCCTGCGTCTCCAGGTAGTTCTCCGTGCGGTCTGCGTAGCGCATCAACTGCGATTCGTCGCTGAGCTCGACCAGCCGCCAGAACTCGGTATCGGACTCAGGTGGGTCGGCCACGACCGCGCCCAGCGTGTAGGAGCCCGAGCGCTGGGAGTACCAGTTCGAGTACGCCGGGAAGGCGCTGCGGCCGGAGATCAGGCTGGTCGGCTCGCGCGCGTTGACGTCGCCGTCAAGGTAGAGCTGCTGCAGGTTGCCGCCGCGCTCGTCGGTGGCCGCCTGGCCCTGCACCAGACGCAGGTTGACGTTGACGCCGACCGCCGCCCAGTCCTCCTTGAGCAGCTCACCGATGCCCGCGGTGGTGAACCAGCCCAAACTGAGGGAGAAGTCCAGGGTCAAGGTCCTGCCGCTGCCGTCGCTGCGCAGGCGGAAGCCGTCCGCGTCCCTGGCGGACAGACCGGCCTCGTCCAGGATCTGGTTGGCCTTGGCCGGGTCGTACTCGGTGTAGCGGAACGCGATCTCATCGCCCGGGTAGTGGGCGTGCCAGTGCGGGAACACCGCCTGCCGTCCCGTGGCCGTGCCGTAGTAGACCAGCTCGTTGATCTTGTCGCGGTTGATGGCGTGCGACATGGCGATCTTGAAGTCGCGGTTGGTGATCCACTTGCGGATCTCCGGATCCGGCTCCTCGGTGAGCTCGCCCAGGCCGTAGGTGTAGTTGAAGGCGACCGCCACGGTGGCGTCGCCCGGCCACAGCATCAGCCGGTAGTTCCCCTTGTCCCCGTTCTCGATGAAGGTGGGCACGTTGTTGAAGGCGATACCGCGGTGGTTGAAGTCGTACTCGCCGTTGGCGGCGCGCAGGTTGTGGACCTCGGAGTCCGAGTACAGCCGCATCTCGATCTTGTCGATGTACGGGAGCTGGTTCCCGACCGGATCGACCCCGTAGTAGTAGGGATTGCGCTCGAACGCCCACAGGTCGGTGTTGTTGGGGCTGGTGACGACCCACGGGGCGACCGTCGGCGCCTCGACCGTCTTGTGCACGTCGATCTTGTTCCGGAAGAAGGTCTCCCAGTTCTCGAAGCCCTCTTCGGACACCATATCGTTGATGTCGTCCTCGTCGGCGAAGTCCTTGTGGAACTGCTCCAGGAAGTGGGCGGGTGCGAACGAGGGCGAGCCGACGCGGCCGTTGAGCGTCCAGCCGGCGACGCGGTAGGTGGCCACGTCGTCGATGAAGCCGGCCTGCGGGGTCTCGAAGTACCACTGGATCGTGCTGTCGTCGATCTTGCGGACCCCCGGGTTGAAGGACGAGAAGCCCAGCCGGCACTGCTTTTCCGGATTCAGCGACTCATGGCAGACGATGTGCTCGTTTGCCCACAGGAAGTCGTCGGCCGTGAACGGGGCGCCGTCGGACCACTTCATCTCGCGCCGCAGCTCGAATGTGTAGGTGACGCCGTCATCCTCCAGCGTCCAGTCCTTGACGATGTTGGGCACGATGTTGGTGCCGTCGATGTCGTACAGCAGCAGGTGGTCCATCATGATGCGGTCGGCGTTCTGGCCGTCGCCGGGACCGGCGAAGCCGCGCCGCCAAGTGCCGCCGTACTCGCCGATCTGCTCCACGACCGGGACGACCAGCACGTCCGCGGCGATCGGCAGCCGCTCCGCGACCGGGGGCAGCTCGCCTGCCGCCACCTTGGCGGCCAGCATCGGCGCCTCGTTGAATGAGGTCGGCAGCGGACCGTCGTAGGCGAAGGTCGTCAGTTCGGCGGATGCCGACATCGACAGGGCCAAGCCCAAGGTCAATGCCAACACCCCTACTTTCGTATGCGTACGCATGGTTCCTCCAGACGCTCAAGCGCGGTCGCGCTGAGCGTGGCGAATATGCGCCTCCCGCGCTCGACCTGTCAAGAAATCGACCCGTTGCTCCCGTTGCTCCCGTTGCTGACCGGGAGCGCGCCGGCATGGCACGCTGCGCGCCGCATGCCCCCCGGTCCTTCTCCGTCGTTCTCTGCGTTCTCCCGCGTCGCCGGTCGGCCGGTTCGGATCGCCCGATGGGCGCCGCTTGCCGCGGCCCTGTTGATCGCGGCGGCGAGCGGCCAGGCGGATGACGAGCCGCCCTCTCCCGCGCCTCCGCTGCAGGCATCCGCACGGATCCATGCCGGCAACTCCCTGATCGCCGTGGTGGAAGGTGAGCTGGCCGCGCCCGGCAGCGTGGTAGTCGACTATTGGCCCGCCGGCGGCGGCGCCGTGCTGCGCTCGGCGCCCGTGAACAGCCGAGGCACCTCGTTCACCACGCACCTCGCCCGGATGCGGGCCGCGACCGAGTACCGGTACGAGGTGCGCGCGGTCGGCGCCGACGGCCGTCTGTCGGAGCCGACGCCGGCCGCCGCCTTCACCACCGGCGAGCTGCCCGAGGGCTTGCGCGACGCCGCCTTCGACACGTGGCGCGGCGCGCCCACCCTGCCGGTCACGTTCCTGGAGTTCCGGCAGAGCGAGTTCTTCGGCTTGGCGGCGTTCGACGGCGACGGCCACGTCGTCTGGTACTTCCAGGCTCCGGAGGGCGAGCAGCCCTACGTCATGGCCCGCCGTCCGAACGGCAACATCGTCTACCTTGCCGGCTTCAAGGGCGGCACCACCGCTGCCGGCCTGGTCGAGATCGACCCCACCGGCCGCGAGCTGCACCGCCTGGCCGACGAGTGCGCGCCGTTCGGCCCCATGCATCACGAGGTGCAGGTCCTGCCCGACGGCCGCGTGCTGTACCTGTCGCGCGACGTGCTGTGGGACGGCTACGGCGACCCGGCCGTGCCGCAGGAAGGCGACACGCTGGGCATCTGGGACGCGCAGGCCGGCACCGCCACGATCGTGTGGAACATCTTCGACCACCTCTCCCCTGCCGACCGGACGGCGCCGGCCTCCAACCGGACGCTGCCCGGGCACCCCATGTGGGGAGGATGCGAGCGCGACCCGCGGGTGCAGGACTGGAGCCACGGCAACTCGGCCGTGATGGCCGAAGACGGCAGCGTGCTGGTCTCGCTCGGTCACCTGAACCAGGTGATCTCGATCGCCCCCGACCTCGCCACCGTGCGCTGGCGCCTGGGCGGCCCGGGCAGCGACTTCACGCTTCAGGACCCGCGCGACCGCTTCTACGCGCAGCACACGGCGGTGCCGCTCCCCTCGGGCAACGTCCTGCTGTTCGACAACGGCACCGGCCGGCCCTACGACGAGGGCGGCCAGTTCTCCCGCGCGGTGGAGCTGGAGATCGACCTTGAGCGAATGACCGCGCGCCGGGTCTGGGAATACTGGCACCGCCCGCCGCTGTACGCCGCGTGCTGCTCCAGCGTGCAGCGCCTTCCGGGCGGCAACACCCTGATCCTGTACGGATCGAGCCGCGCCGAGCGCTGCTGCCGCGTGTTCATCATCGCCGAGGTTACCCCCGACGGCCGCACCGTCTGGGAGGTCGGCCACCGCTCCCCCGGCAAGCCGAACCAGTACCGCGTCTACGCCGCCGAGTCGATCATGGGCGAGTCCGCATTGCGGTGACAGTCATGATGATGAGCCTCCCTGTCGCCGAACGAGTGGCTGTCACGGAAGACACATTGACCGCGGATCTGAGCGATGGACGCACGATCTCCGTGCCGCTGGCCTGGTATCCCCGGCTGGTACATGCCATGCCGCAGGAGAGGCGAAACTGGCGCCTCATCGGCGGGGGCGCAGGTATCCATTGGCCCGATCTGGACGAGGATCTGAGCGTCGAGGGCCTACTCGCAGGGCGGGCATCCGGCGAGAGTCAGCGGTCGTTCAAGCGCTGGCTGGAAGCGAAAAGAGCGGCGCGCGACGCGAACGACGCGCGGTCACCGGCTTCAATCTGATGACCCGCATGGCGGTACTCGGCCCGACCTGATCGGCAGGATCGCGACCGCCTGCGGCCTCACGTGTGGCCCCGTGGCTGTGGCTCTGCTGCTGATGCTGGTGGTGGCCGTGCGCGTCACGGCGCTTCCTGAGTGTCTGCCAGACTGCAAAGGCGCGGACCTTCGCGCAACGCCTCCCTGAGCGGCGCCGATCTGCATCACTTTGGCGTGAGTCTGGAGGAGTTCTTCGGTCTGTCCGGCGCGGAGGTGCACAAGGCGTATGAGGACGGCGGGGTAGACCTGCACGCGGGGGACCTGACCAACGCGGATCTGAGCGGGGCAGACCTGACGATGGCGAGCGCGAGCCCGTCTCTACCGCCCACCCTCCGCAAGCTACTTCCTGTTCGGTCCGAGAGGGACGGGCAAGTCGACATGGCTCCGTGCCCGGTATGCCGGCGTGTTATGGATCGACTTGAACGATCCGGAGAACACGCGCTTCTATGCCGCTGCCCCCGAACGGCTGCGAGCGACGATCGCCGCGAACCCGCGCATGCGACCGGTCGTCATAGACGAGGTGCAACGGGTGCCGGAGTTGCTGCCCGTCGTCCATCAGCTCATCGAGCTCGACAAGAGCCTGGTCTTCGTGCTCACCGGCTCCAGCGCTCGCAAGCTCCGGCGGACGGGCGTCGATCTCCTGGCGGGCCGGGCGGTGCTCACCACCATGCACCCGTTCCTTGCGGCGGAGCTGGGGGACAGCTTCGACCTCGATCAGGCGCTGACGTTGGGGACACTCCCGCTGATCGCGGACGCGGACGACGCTCACAACACCCTCCGCACCTATACGGCGCTGTACGTGCGCGAGGAGGTGCAGGCCGAGGGGCTGGTCCGCAACGTGGGGTGATTTCTCCCGCTTTCTGGATGCGGTGAGCTTCAGCCATGCCGCCGTGTTGAACGCCTCGAACGTGGCACGGGTGAGGAAGGCGCATCGCCTGGTTGCTGTAGAACTCGGGATTCTGAAATGCGGCCAGGCGAGCGAGCCGGTTGACCAGGGAGGCCGGGAGACCGTTCCGGTCGACGTACACCTGATCGCCCACCACGACCTCGACCGTCTGCGGCAACGGGTCGCTGATGGGAATGTCCGGCTTTCGCCGGGACGGCGGCGCCAGCCACGGCGCCTCGTCCTCGTCCACCACCGGCAGTCGTACGCCGAGTATGCGGCCGCGCCGGCCCGCTTCCTCGGTCATGTCGCCGACCTCGACCGGTGTCAAACGCCCGACCGAGGACAGGTACCGCCACTGGTCGGCATGCGGCTGGAAGTCGTCGTCCAGGAACACGCTGTTGCCGGACTGGCGCGGCGCGTGCTGCAGCGGCAGCGCGATGAGGTTGCCGAACCCGCCGGCCGGCATGGTGTCCTGACTGGGAAACAGGCGGTCGTAGGACTCGAATCCGATGTCCGGGTTCCGTTCCATCGACTCGGTGAGGAGCCAGGCGCCGAGCCGATAACGCCGGAACCGGATCGGTGAAGAAGATCCACACGTGCCCGCCCCGGCCTGACCGCGACCGTTCCAGCGCAGCCGGAACTTCGCTGATCCGACATGTCTTGAGGAAGACGGCGGCGTCTCGGTGCCATGTCTGCTTGTCGAAGTCGATTGCCAACAACCGGCAAGTCTCGTCGGCCAGCAGGGGATAAACGCCCATGATGAAGTCCGTACCGTCCGTGTCCCTGCCGCGGAGATGCCGGCCGATGACCTCATCGGTCACGGGTATGAAAGCGCGGTGGGAACACTCCCGGCACTTGATCCGGGGCTTGTTACAGATGCGGGGCGCCCACTCGTTGGCGCATGCCGGGGCGTAGCCCGACCGGCCGCTCCGCGCGTTGGTCCAGCGCTTCGGAAATACGTCCTCGCGCCCACGGAAGAGCGATCGGAACAGGGCTATTTTTTCGCCGGGCGACGAAGACGCGGTTACCGGAGCCGCGTCGAGCGACGGGCTGTGGTCGCTCCCATAGCCCGTGCCGAACTCGGCGAGCCTCGCCTCAAGAGCCGCCCGTTCGGCATGCAGCGCCGCCAGCCGGTCTCTGATCGCCGCCGCTTCTTCCCGATCCGAGTTTACGGACGACAGCTCCATCGGCTTGTCAGCGATACCGAGCAGCGACGACCCGCACGTCGGCCCGCTTCATCGAGCGAACCTACCCTGCCTGGGCGATGCGCCGCCGCTCCTTTGCTCTCCGTTTGCGTTCCTTTTTCTCCGCATCACGGCGTGCGATATCCTCGATCGAACGAACGACCTCGGGAGCCGCTCTGCCGAACCGCTCGAGGTACAGGTGCTCGATGAACCGGCGCAGCGGCAGCTTCCACGGCTCCTGATCGTAGTTGTCCAATCCGCCCAGCTTGCGAGGATTCATTCCCAGCTCACGCGCCATCTGCACGTGGGCGTGGGACAGGTGGTGCCGCTTGCGCGCGTGGATCCACTCCCGCAGCTTCGGGCTGGGTTTCCTGTTCCCGCTCACGGGCTCACGTCACCACTCGGCGTCCTCATCCAACTCGTCCTCGGCCTCGGCCCCGGCTGCGGCCATCATCGCGGCGTCCCCGGCCGCGGCGGCAGTCTCGGCGTCGTCGGAGTCGCTCAATTCGAGCAGCAGCGGCTCAGCCTCTTGCGGACAGATGTACGCTGCCGCTTCGATGGCGGCGAGCAGAAGCTCCTTGTCGGTGTGCGGCGCGGCGAGCAGGGCGGACACGTGCGGCCATGCAGCATCAACTTCCCAATTGCCGGCGGCGGACACCGCTGCGCACCGAATCTCGGCATCGGGGTCGTCCAGCGCGGCGACGATCTCATCCACGAATCCCCGCACGTGACACATCGCGAGTACGGCGGTCAGCCGCCAATCCCGCTCCTCCCGGGAGTACGCCGCACGGATCGCGCCCCGGTGCCAGTCGGCGGGAGCGCGTACCGAGGCTTCCAGGATGTGGCGTCGTACTGCCGGCGGGACGTCATCATCCCGGTACCAGGCGCGCAACGTGTCCTGAATCCTGTGGAACGTGTGCTCGGAGATCGGCCGGCCACCCAACACCTCTTCGTCGAGGCCCAGCAAGTCATCGTCGCTGTCCAGGTCCATCTGCTCCAGGACCGGTCCGAGCGACAGCGCGGCCCGGCAGCGCAGCGGCTCGGATGCGGCGGCATCGCCGACGAGGGACAGCAGGACGCCGGCGAGATCGTCGTCGATGACCACGACATCGCCGGCCATTTCCGCGGCCAGGAGGCGGTCCGATTCATCCGCCTGCCGGTCGTCGAAAACCGCAAGCAGCGTCTTCCCGCCGTTCGGGGGCCATTCCCAGCGTGGGATGCGTGCAAGGAGGTTCAGGTCCATAGGGCGTTCCGGTTATGCCAGCCGCTCGCCGATGGGGGACATCGGGACGATCACTCCTTTCAGCAACTCGACGCGTTCGTCCTGGGCAAGACCGCCGGTATCGGCCGTCGCGCGGTACTCGTCGACCGCGAACCGGCGCTGGTTGGCCAAGATGCTCATGCCGGTCTCTCACTGGCTACTCTGGGCAGATACCCATAGAGGGTCAAGGATCTGCTGCCGCGCCACGGCACGCTGTGCCGCTGCAACGTTCAGCCACGCATACGCACCGACGTAGTCCTGGTTGACTCCCTCCACGGCTATACATCAAGCCGAGCATCGCCTGAGATTCCGCGACGCCTCACTCGGCCGCGGCACGGAACCACTGTACGGCCCGGACATAGTCCTTCGGCGCTCCTACGCCCTCGTAGTCTGTCTAGTCTACGCCGCCGAATCGATCATGGGCGAGTCCGCGCGTCCGTAAGGTGACGAAGCGGTCTGTGTCGTGATATTCCATTTTGAGCGGCATTATGGAACCGTTATGGACATTTCGCATCTCCTCCCTCACGATCAGGCACCATCATGTTCACCCGACTCTACCGGCCACCCGCGGCAAGCTACTTCCTGTTCGGTCCGAGAGGGACGGGCAAGTCGACGTGGCTCGGGGCCCGGTATGCCGAGGCGCTGTGGATCGACCTGAACGATCCCGAGAACACGCGCTTCTACGGCGCTGCGCCCGAGCGGCTGCGGGCGGCGATCGCCGCGAATCCGGCCAAGCGACCGATCGTGATAGACGAGGTGCAGCGGGTGCCGGAATTGCTGCCGGTCGTCCACCAGTTGGTCGAGCTCGACAAGAGCCTGGTCTTCGTGCTCACCGGCTCCAGCGCTCGCAAGCTCCGGCGGGCCGGCGTCGATCTCCTGGCTGGGAGGGCGGTGCTGACCACCATGCATCCGTTCCTGGCGGCGGAGCTTGGCAGCAACTTTGATCTCGATCGGGCGCTGATGTTGGGGATGCTCCCGTTGATCGTGGACGCCGACGACCCGCATGCCACGCTCCGGACCTATGCGGCGCTGTACGTACGCGAGGAGGTGCAGGCCGAGGGGCTGGTCCGCAATGTGGGCAGTTTCTCCCGCTTTCTCGAGGCGGTGAGCTTCAGCCATGGCGCCGTATTGAACGCCTCCAACGTGGCGCGCGAGTGCCAGGTCGAACGCAAGGTGGTGACCGGCTACCTGAGCGTGCTTCAGGACCTGCTGCTGGCGTTCACGCTGCCTGTATTCACCCGCCGCGCGCGGCGGCGGATGAGCGCTCATCCCAAGTTCTACCTGGTCGACGCCGGGCTGTTCCGCTCGCTCCGGCCCGTCGGGCCGCTCGACCGACCGGAGGAGTTGGCCGGGGCTGCCCTGGAAGGTCTGGTCGCCGAGCACCTGCGTACGTGGATCGCCTACGCCAATACCCGCGATACGCTCAGCTACTGGCGTACGCGCAACGGCAACGAGGTCGACTTCGTTCTGTACGGCGAAAGCGGCCTGTACGCGCTGGAAGTCAAGAACAGCACGACGATCCATCCGGGAGACCTGACCGGACTACGCTCCTTCGTCCAGGACTACCCGGAAGCGACCCCTGTTCTGCTGTATCGGGGACGCCGCGTCCTGGAGCGCGACATCCTGTGCGTGCCGTGTGACGCGTTCCTGCGCTGCCTCACCCCGCGGTCGTCGTTCGCGGTCGTCCTCGACTCTGCCTGATGGCTTGTTGATCACCGACCGCGCATCGGCGCTGGCGGGTCGACGGATGCTCATTTGGTTTCCCGGTCGGCGCGCCGGCGCAGCGACTCGACGGTGGCCATGAACAGCAGGGCGAAGGCCAGCAGCACGGTGGCGACGGCCAGGATCGCGGGGCTGATCTCCTCGCGGATGCCCGACCACATCTGCCGCGGGATGGTGCGCTGCTCCAGGCCGCCGATGAAGAGCACGGTGACCACCTCGTCGAACGAGGTGGCGAAGGCAAACAGCGCGCCGGACACGACGCCGGGCGCGATCAGCGGGAGCTGGATGCGGCGAAAGCCGGTCAGCGGGCCGGCGCCCAGGCTGGCGGAGGCGCGCAGCAGGTTGCGGTCGAAGCCGGACAGGGTCGCGGTGACGGTGATGACCACGAAGGGCGCTCCCAGCGTGGTGTGCGCCAGGATCAGGCCCAGGTGGGTCTGCGCCAGCCCGACCTCGGAGTAGAAGAAGAACATGCCGACCGCGGAGATGATCAGCGGCGTCACGATCGGGGAGAGCAGCAGCCCCATGATCGCCGTGCGGCCCGGCATCGCCGGGCTCGACAGGCCGAGCGCGGCGACGGTGCCCAGCACGGTCGCCAGCGCCGTGGCCGCCGCGCCGATGACCATGCTGTTGACCAGCGCGCGCAGCCACTCTTCGTCGCCCGTCACGCTCTGGTACCAGCGCAGCGAATAGGCGTCGGGGTCGAGGCGGAGCATCCCCTCGGTGAAGGTGAAGTAGGGCTCCACGTTGAAGCTGAGCGGCACGAACACCAGCAGCGGCGCGATCAGGAACAGCAGCACCGCCGTGCAGAACGCCAGGTAGACGGCCCGGCCGGCGCGTTCCGGAAGGGTGCGGGTCGGCGCGGTGCGAGGAGCCACGGTCAGCCCAGCCGCAGGCGGTTGATGCCCACCACCCGGTCGTAGATCACGTAGAAGATCAGCACGCAGGTCAACAGGATGCCGCCCAGCGCGGCCGCCAGGCCCCAGTTCAGCGATTCCTGCATGTGGTAGGCGATCAGGTTGGAGATGAGCTGGCCGGTGCGGCCGCCGACCAGGGCCGGCGTGATGTAGTAGCCGAGCGCGACGATGAACACCAGCAGCGTCCCGGCGCCCACGCCGGGCAGTGACTGCGGCCAGTAGACGCGGACGAACGCCTGCACCGGCCCCGCGCCCAGGGACGCGGCGGCGCGCAGATACTCGGGCCTGATGGTGCGCATGACCGAGTACAGCGGCAGCACCATGAACGGCAGCAATACGTGGGTCATCGCGATCAGGGTGCCTGCCATGTTGTAGATCATGGCGAGCCGCTGCTCGTCGCCGATCACGCCCAGCCCCACCAGCAGGTCGTTGATCACCCCCTGCGACTGCAGCAATACGATCCACGACGTGGTTCGCACCAGCAGCGACGTCCAGAACGGCAGCAGCACCCCGACCAGGAGCAGCGCGGCGCGGCGCGGCGGCGCATGCGCGATTCCGTAGGCGAGCGGGTAGCCGAGCAGCAGGCACAGCGCCGTGACCGCCAGGCTGACCAGGAAGGTCCGGCCGAAGAGCCGCAGATAGATCCGCTGCTCCTCCGGCTGGCGGACGATCCGCCCGTCCGGGCCGCGATCCCGGTCGACGGCGTTCAGGTAGTGGCGGGCCGTCCAGCGCTCGCCGGCGCGCTTCAGCGCCCGCCACGTGCGCGCCTCTCCCCAGGCCGGGTCGGCCTCCACCATGGCCGTGCGCCAGTCATCGGTCTCCACGCCCTGCAGCCGGCGCATGCTGCGGGTGAAGACGCTGCGCAGACCGGCCTCCACGCGGTTCACGCGGGTGGCGATCTGGCCGAGCGTCCGCTCTTCGCGCGCCCGCAGCAACTCGCGCGCGGCGGCCGCGTAAACCGACTCCTGCGGCGCGTCGCTGCCGTCCCAGTCGCGCAGCAGCGCGAGGGTGTCGGGCACCGCATCGGCGACGACCGGGTCGTGGACGCTGCGCACCAGCATGGTGCCCAGCGGCGCCAGGAACGCGACGCCGACGAAGCCTGCGAGCGGCAGGACCAGGAGCGCGGCGCGGAGGCGGGCACCGCCCTGTCCGGGCATGCGCTGCCGGGGCCGGCTCAGCGTGCCAGCCACGCTCCGAAGCGGTCGTTGATCTCGTCGCCGTAATCCGCCCACCACGCCCAGTCGTTGAACACCGAGCGCTCCAGGCGCTCCGGCGTGACCGGCATGTGCGGCTCCATCTCCACGCCGATCTCGACGTGGGTGCCGACCAGCGGCAGCGCCGAGTGCCGGGTCGGGCTGTAGGAGATGAAACCGCTCATGGCGGCCATCGAATCCGGCCTGGCCGTGAACGACAGGAACTCGAGCGCCGTCTCCAGGTTGGGCGCCCCGGCCACGATGGCAAGCTGCGAGTGGTCCAGCACCTGGCCGTCCCAGACGATCTCGAACGGCTGGTTCTCGGCCACCTGGGCGTTGAAGATGCGGCCGTTGTAGGCGGTGCTCATCACCACCTCGCCGTCGGCCAGCATCTGCGGCGGCTGCGCGCCGGCCTCCCACCACACCACGTGCTCCTTGATGGAGTCCAGCTTCCGGAACGCCCGGTCCACTCCCTCGGGTGTGCTCAGCGTGTCGTACACCTCGTCGACCGGCACGCCGTCGGCCACCAGGGCGAACTCCATGGTGCCGTAGGGCGAGCGCCGCATGCCGCGGCGTCCAGGGAACCTCTCCAGGTCGAAGAAGTCGGCCATGGTCGATGGCTTGTCGCCGGTGAGCAGGTCCGTGCGGTAGGCGTAGATCGTCGAGTACACGATCAGTCCGACGCCGCACTCGGAGATCATTCCGGGAAGGAAATCCTGCACCGCAGCATCCGCATCCTGTTCCGGGAACAGGTCCTCGGGCGCGAGGACCTCCAGCAGCCCCTCGTCGCAGCCACGCACCGCGTCCGCGGCTTCCAGGTCGATCACGTCCCAGTGCACGTTCCCGGTTTCCACCTGGGCGCGTATCTCGGCGAGGCCGCCGTTGAAATCCTCCATGCGCATGTCGTAGCCGGTATCGGCGCCGAACGGATCGAGCAGCGCCTTCTGCGTCGCCCGCCCGTACGCTCCGCCCCAGGACACCATGGTCATCTCCTCGGCGGTGGCCGACAGGCTCCCCACCAGCGCGGCCAGCGTCAGGGTGGCCGCAAGCGTGATCATCCTCATGATTCTTCCTCCTCCTCGTCGACGTCCAATGCCCGGCAGTCGGCTGCCGCCCATCCTATGGTGATCGTATCCCCCTCCAGCATCGCGCCATGTCCGACGATGTTGGGGATCTTGAGCGCGAAGTCGGTGCGCCCGCCCGCCCGTACGTGGACGATCAGGTGATCGCCCAGGAAGGTGATGGTTTCGACCTCCGCCTCGAACTGGTTGCTGTATTCGCGCGGACCGTCAGCGACGGCGACCCGTTCGGGGCGGATGGCGACGGTCACCGGGTCACCGGCCTCGCACTCCGCCACCCGGAAGGCAGCGATCACCTGGCCGCCCACCGCGACCCGGCAGTAGTCGCCGTCCACGGCGGTCACCTGCCCGCGCAGCATGTTGTTGCCGCCGATGAAGCGGGCCACGAACGGCCGCTCCGGCTCCTCGTAGAGGATCTCCGGCGTCGCCACCTGCTCGATGCGCCCGCGGTTGAACACGGCGATGCGGTCCGACATCACCATCGCCTCCTGCTGGTCGTGCGTGACGTAGACGACGGTGACGCCGAGGCTGCGGTGGATGCGCCGGATCTCGTACTGCATCTCCTCGCGCAGGCTGCGGTCCAGGGCGCCGAGCGGCTCGTCCCTCAACACCAGGCCGGGCTCGAACACCCACGCGCCGCCGCTGGCCACCCCCTGCCGCCTGCCGCCCGCGAGCCGGGCCGGGCGCCCGGCCCC
>JAPOQV010000563.1 GCA_026710565.1 Spirochaetaceae bacterium
CCGACTGGAAGTTCGCGACGATGCCGTGCCCCAGACAGAAGAAGTCGCCGAGCGGCGCCACCACGCTGGCGTGCGGGGCGTCGTCCCAGGTGATGCGCAGCAGGCACTCGCGGAAGTGGTGGCGCTGGGTGAACCACAGGTGCGTGATCACGCCGGGACCCTCGATGTCGGCCAGCACCCGGGTCTCCCCGGGTCCGATGAGCCATCGATCCTGGTTGCGTCCGGTCGTGTCCCACGACGAGACGCGGCCGGTGCGTCCGTCGGTCAGCGTGGCGATTTGGTCGTACATGCCACGTACTCTAACTCTAACGCGGCGCGCCGCACCCCGCTCGTTCGTCCCAGATGCCGGCGCCGATCAGTTCGGCGGTCGCCTGCTCGGCCCAGCCGGCATTGGCGCGCGGGCTGGCGGGGCTGGGATGGAGCAGGCGGATCACCCGCTGCTCGTCGGGAAGGGCTGCGCGTGCTCGCCGTTCGGCGTAGGCGCCGAGGGCGACCACCCAGCGGGGCCGCAACGCCCGCACCGCGGCAGCCAGGTGGCGGTCGCAGGCGGCCAGCAGCGCTTGCATGGCCGGCCCCGAGAGCTTGTCCGGCGTGAGGTTGCGGCCGGTGTCGCCCAGGAAGGCGAGCGGGCAGTAGTTGAGCACGAAGTGCTCGGCGAAGAACCGGTCCGGCGTGCCGAAGCGCTCGGCGAACAGCCCCCACAGGCGCGAACCCGAGACCTCGCGCCGCGTGCAGGCGAAGCCGAGCACCGGGCGCGCCGGGTGCTGGCGCGGGGGCGGCGACACGCCGTCGGCGATGCCCAGCCACTCGGTCACCGTCCGCACGTCGCCGAAGGGGACTCCCGTCTGCACCATCCCGAACGGGCCGGGATTCATTCCCAGGAAGACCGCGCGGATATCCTCCTTCGCGTAGGCGGTGATGTAGCGCCGATGCGCGGCGCCCGCGTATCGCAGCGGGTTGTAGACGCACGCGACCGGCGGGCCGAACGCGTCCCGATCGGCAGCCACTGCCAGTGACCGGGACGCCGCGATGAGGGCGTCTACGACCGTCATAGGACGAGAAAGCCCTCGGTCGTCGCCGCATCCGACAGCCGCTGGTCGCTGCACACGAACGCCAGCGTTGTCGGGTCGTCGTCGCAGGCTACCAGGGCGGCGGCAAGCTGCAGCGCGTCGGCTGCGCGTAGCGGATGGATGCGCAACAGCCTCACGGCGCGCTGCCTCACCCGCTGCGAGGGCCGGATCTGCAACCAGTTGGCGGCGGAGCGGTGCAGTTTGCGGAGTGCGAGGGCCAAACCCTCGTCATCGAGGTGCTCTTCCCGGTGGAGCCGACCGAGCGCCGAAGCACCCTCGATCCAGCTTCCCCACCAGGTAACGATGCGGCTGTCCTGGCGCTGCAGCCGCTCCCGTTGCGCGGTTTCAGCTTCCCGAACGATCAGAGGAACCAGAGCCGAGGAGTCCCAGTACCTCACCGTTCGTCACCTCACCGTTCGTCCAGGCGTTCCGCGACGATCAGGCGGCTGGCGCTCACTCCTTCCGGCAGGTCCGGACTTGGCATGGCCGCCAGCTCGTCGATCCCGCAGGGCGAATCGGGCGGGTCCGCGATCCCTCGAAGTATGAGGTCGGCCGCAGCCGCATCGTCGTCGATCTCGGTGGCGCGGTACGGCTCCAGGCGAGCCAGCGGAGTGCCCCGGTGCATGATCAGAACCGCCTCGCCACGTCCCACCTCGGCGAGCAGGCCGCTCAGGCCGTTCTTGGCTTGGGTTACGCTGACTCGTTTCATCTGGCCAATCTGGCCTGATCGATAAGTGCTGTCAATACTGATGCGAACTTCCTCCAACTCTGACGAGTGACTCGGCCTCGGAGTATTCTCCGCTCGTGACCCTGCGCGAGCTGATCGCCGCGGCCGATTCGCTGCGTGTGCCGCTGCTGGTCGGGTTCGCCGGCGTCGTGATCGTCACGGCGCTGCTCGGCGCGCTGCACGGCAAGGGCCGGGGCGGACGGGCGCCGTGGCGCTATCTCTACGCGGTGCTGGTGTATGCCGCCTGCGTGCCCGGCACGTTCGCCGCCGTGCTGGTGGTCTACGCCCTGTTCTTCTCCGGGGAGAACCTGCTCGACGTCAACGTGGTCATCTACCTGGTGCCGATCGCGGCGATGGTGGCGACCCTGGGCGTGATGCGCCGCAACGTCGACTTCGACAGCGTGCCGGGCTTCAACCGGCTGACCGGGCTCATGACCATGCTGGTCGTCGCCTTCGTGGTGGCGTTCGTGATGCAGCGCCTGCGCGTGTGGCTGTTCTTCGGTGCGCCGATGATCTGGTTCTTCGTGCTGGTCGCCGCGCTGTTCGCGCTGTTCAAGTGGGGAGGGCGGCTGTTCTTCGGCCGGCGGCGTCCGTGACCGCAGCCCCGCCAGCGGCCGTGGCGGCGAGCGGGCCGCTGCCCGGGAGCGAAGGGCCGTCGATGCATACGTCCAGGAAGCCGCGCGTCACACCGGGGTCGCCGCACGGCGCCTGGATCGGCACGTAGCACTCTCCGTACCCGCGGGCGATCCCGTCCTCGACCGATTCGACCAGCAGCCGCTGCCGGGCGCCGGCCAGGCTCCGCAGGTAGGCGTCGCGGTTGGCGGCGGCCAGCCGGCGCACCACGGCGCTCCGGCGCTGCTTGACCCGTTCGTCCACCTGCCCGGCCATGCGAGCGGCGCGCGTGCCGTCACGCTTGGCGAACCGGAAGGTGTGGCAGTGGGTGAAGGCGAGGTCCCGGACGGCGCTGCAGGTGTCTGCGAAGTCCTCATCCGTCTCGCCCGGGAAGCCCACCAGGATGTCGGTGGTGGCGTTCAGGTCGCCGCGGACGCGGCGCGCGCGATCGAGCAGCCGCGCGAACGTCCGCAGGTCGTAGAGACGGCGCATGGCCAGCAGCACGCGGTCGGAGCCGGACTGCAGGCACAGGTGCAGGTGCGGGCAGAGCCGGTCGTCGGCAAGCAGGTCGATCGCCGGTTCGACCTGCAGGTCCGGCTCCAGCGAGGACAGCCGCACGCGGAAGTCGCCGGGCAACGCCAGCACAGCCTCCAGCATCGCCGCGAAGCCCGTTCGGCCGTCCCGGTAGCGGCCCAGGTTCACGCCGGTGATGACGATCTCGTGGAAGCCGTCGTCGACGATGGCGCGCGCCTCGTCGAGGATCGCCGCGAGCGGGCGGCTGACCGCGCGGCCTCGCACGAAGGGGATGACGCAGAAGCTGCAGCGGTTGTCGCAGCCGTCCTGGACCTTGAGAAAACGGCGCGCGCGTGCGGCGTGCCCGCCGCCGCCATACGCGAACGGGCCGGCCGGGAGCGCGGGCGCCGCGGCGATCTCCCCGGCGCGGTGGGCGTCCACGAGGACGGCGATGCCGGCCTTGTGATCGTTGTCGACCACGTAGGCCACGCCGGGCAGGCCGGCGACGGTCTCCCGCTGGCCTGTCGCCATGCAGCCGGTGGCCACGACCAGGGGCTGCGGGCCGTCCTCCGGGCCGCCGGAGCGTCCGGCACGGTACAGGGCGTTGCGCGACTTGCGGTCGGCCTGGTCCGTCACGGTGCAACTGTTGACGA
>JAPOQV010000564.1 GCA_026710565.1 Spirochaetaceae bacterium
CACCGGGGCCGAGCGCGTTGCGCGCGCGCAGCGCCACGCCATAGGCGGTCCCGTCGTCGAGTTCGGTGAGCCGGTAACTGACGGTGGCGGCGCTGCCGCGCGGGACGGCGGTCCAGACGCCGGCGTCGCCGTCGGCGCTGACCCGCACGTCGTAGCCGGTGATGCTGTCGTCGCGCGGGTCGCTCCAGGTCAGGATGATGCTCCGGTGGCCTGCAGCCGCGGTCAGGCCGGCCGGGGCAGCCGGCGCCGCGAGCACGGCCAGCGAAAGCGGGCGCCGGGCGACGCGGATGCCGGAAAACCCCGCCGGCACCGCCGGCAGACCGCTCAGTGCGACCACCGGGGCGCTGCCCTGGACGCTCGGCGTGACCTCGGCCACCGCGCTCTCGGTGCCGCCGACCGGTATCTCGAAGGTGCCGGCGGCCGGGCTGCCGCCGGTCACCGTGTACGACGCGCGCATCGTGAACGGGGCGCCGGCGTCGACGTGCGCCCGCACGCGGCTGTCCCCCTCCTGCCGCAGCGCCAGGGTGAGGGTGAACGGGGCGCCGGGATTGCCGTCCAGGCGCAGCGTGGTCAGCGCCGGCATCCCGACGAAGATGCGCCGCGGCAGCGCCTCCATGCGGTTGCCGCTCAGATCGAGCGTGGTCAGCGCCGGCAGCGCGCCGAACGACCCTGCCGGCACGGTGCGCAGGCGATTGTCGGCGAGGCTCAGCCCGGTCAGCGCCGTCAGGCCGTCGAAGTCGCCGTTCTGCAGGGCGGTGATCCCCTGGCCGGCAAGGTCCAGCGAACCGGCGATGCCGGCGAGCTCCGCGGCGGTGACCTGCGCGCACTCGGTGACGCCGGACAGGGCATCGACGATGGCGTCGCGCACCGCCCACGTGCGCGCGCAGATGCCGGGTTGCGGCGTGGCGCTGCGCACGGCGCTCGCCGGACCGGCGCCGGCGGCGTTGTGGGCGCGGAGTTGCACGTCGTAGGCGGTGCCGTTGTCCAGCCCGGCCACCACGTGGTCGGTGGTGGCCGCGCCGCTGCCGGCGCTGTCCGTCCAGCTTCCCCAGCCGTGGTCGGCGCGGTAGGTGCGCACCTGGTAGCCGTCGATGGTGGGGTTGCCGGGGTCGCTCCAGCGCAGCGCGACCTGCTGGTGACCGGCCGTGGCGATCACATCGGACGGGGCCGCCGGCGGGTCGGGCAGTTCCGGCGGGTCGGGCGGGTCGGGCGGGTCCGGCGGATCGGGCGGGTCCGGCGGATCGGGCGGATCGGGCGGATCCGGCGGATCGGGCGCCAGTACCACCGTGACCGGCGTGCCGGATATGGCCACCTCGATGCCCGCGTAGCCCGATGGGGGCGTCGCCGGTGCGCCGCTCAGGGTGACCACCGGCGGCGTGCCCGGCGTGCTCGGCGTCACGGTCACCGGCGCGCTCGCCACCGCCCCGCGCGGTACCGTGACCGCGCCGTTGGCCGGACTGCCGCCGGTGACGGTGAAGTCGGCGCGCAGGTCGAACGGCGCACCCGCCGCCACCCGCACCAGGAAGCCGCCGTCGCCGTCGGCTTCCGGCACCATGGTGAGCGTGAACGGGGCGCCTGGGTTCCGGCTCAGGTCCAGGCGGGTCAGCGCCGTCAGGCCGTTGAACACCCCCGCCGGCAATTCGCTCAGGCCGTTGGCGTTCAAAGCTGCTGACGTGAGCGCGCCCAGATCGGCGAACGCGTCCACCGGCAGCGTGGCGAGCGCGGGGTTGATTTGCAGCGACAGCGTGGTCAGCGCCGTCAGGCCGTTGAACACCCCCGCCGGCAGCGTAGCCAGCATCGGGTTGTTCTGGATAGTGAGCGAGGTCAGCGCCGTGAGGCCGTCGAATGCGCCGGCGGGCAAGGTCGCGAGCGAGGTCGATTGCACGGAGAGTCTCGCGAGCGCGCCGAGATCGGCGAGCAGGCCGGCGGGCAGCGATCGCACGCCGAGCCCGATAAAGGTGACGTGCGTCAGTGCGGTGAGCCCGTCGAGATCGCCCACCCGCAGGGACACGCCAAAGGCAGGGCCGGGGCTGGGACTGATGGCGGC
>JAPOQV010000565.1 GCA_026710565.1 Spirochaetaceae bacterium
CAGTACGGGCTCTGGCCCGACTCCTGGTACCACGACGGCGAGTTGCACGATAGCGTCTTCATGTACCTGCTCCGCGCCGACTTCGGGGCCGGGTAGCGGCGCCGGCGGGGCTCCGGCATACTCCGCCACGGCGTACTTCAAGAAGCTGGTCGGCGAGCAGTGCTACCTGTCGCCCATCGACCCGAACGACGCGACCACGTACACCGAGTGGCTCAACGACCCGGACGTCGCCGCCGGCATCACCTTCACCCGCCGCATCGTCAACGAGGCTGGCGAGCGGGAGGCGCTGGCCAGCCTCGCCGCGAAGCCCTATCACTTCGCCATCGTCGCGCTCGACGGCGACGAGTTGATCGGCAACTGCGGCATCGGGAACGTGAGCGCCGTCGACCGCACCGGCGAGCTCGGCATCCTGATCGGCAACAAGCGCCTCTGGAACCGCGGCTTCGGCACCGACGCCGTGCGGCTGCTGCTGCGCTTCGCATTTCTGACGCTCAACCTGAACAACGTCAGGCTCACCGCGCACTCGTTCAACACGCGGGCGATCCGCTGCTACGAGAAGTCCGGCTTCAAGCAGTGCGGCTATTGGCCGGACTCCTGGTACCACGACGGCGAGCTGCACGGCACCGTCATGATGTACGTGCTGCGCGCCGACTTCGACGAGGCGTAGCAACGCCTCTCCCACGCCAGTCCCTTGCGCTTCCGGTGGAAGTGCAGTAGCTTGGCCCAACGGTTTCGACCACGGTCCCATCGCGGACCGATTTTTTTTGGAGGCAGTTCGTGAAGAAACGTGCATCTATAGTAGCGGTCATCGCAGCGCTTCTGGCGCTGTGTCTGACACCGCTGAGCTGGAGCTCCGCCGAGTCCGAGGCGGCAGCGGAAGAGACGGTGACGATCCATATGTTTATGGGTAACTCGGGTGTCCCGCACCCGGCCGACGTCGACCCGAGCAGCAACTGGGCGATTGACGTCGTCGAGGAGTTGGCGAACGTAGACCTCATCCTGGAGGTTCCGAACTACCAGGACTTCGCCACCAAGATCAATCTGCTGCTGGCTTCCGGCAACCTGCCCGACATCGTCCATGGCTGGCAGAAGGCCGACCTGGAGAACGCCGCCGACGCCGGCGCGTTCATCGATCACAAGCCGTATTACGACAACTCTACGATCATGCAGGAGCGCGTTTCGCAGCTTGCATTCGACCTGGCAGCGACGCCGAACGGACTGCACTTCGCGATTCCGATGGTGATGAGCGCCCGCGAGCCCGGCTGGGGCAACCTGGTCCGCTACGACCTGCTCGAAGAGTACAACGGCGGCGAGTTCCCCGGCACGATCGATGGATACGTAGACTTCCTCCGCTGGGTCAGGGACAACTACGAGAATTCCACACCCCTCTCCTCGCGCCTCGCATGGGGCGGACGGCTGTTCGCCACGGGCGACGTCTTCTTTCTCTGGTACGGCGTACCGCCCTACGGGACGCGCATCCAGGACGGCACCGTGCACCACAACTTCACGCTTCCGGCCATGAAGGAAGCCCTCAAGCTGTGGCGACAGGTGTTCGAGGAAGGCATCCTGGATCCCGAGTTCGCGACCAGCGATACGGCCGCCTGGGTACAGAAGAGAAGTGAACGCCAGGTCTCCATGTTTTCCAACGCTACCGACCAGGTCATCCCCGGGTACGACAACATGATGAACTCCGGCCAGGTTTGGGTATACACGCCACCGCTCGACGAATACCCGGAAGCCTTGACGGATCCCAAGTACATGGCGGACCTGAGCATCAACTACGGCGTGGACATCTTCCCGATATCGAGCCATCGCACCGGCATCACCTCGGCGGCAAAGGATCCGGACCGGGCGTGGAGAGTCCTCGAAGCGTTTGCATCGGATGAGCTGTGGGACGTGATCTCCTGGGGCCGCGAAGGCAAGGAATACACGGTGGAGGGCGGCGAACGCAAAGCCACGGACCGCCTCTACTACCGTGACCTGGACGACCCGGATGCCCACTACTGGACGTTGCACCTCGGCACCATCAGCGGCTTCTGGCCCACGCAGGTCAAGTACGCAGTCCAGGCCGAGCGGTACCCGATGGAGTGGCAGCGCGTGCACGACAGCGCGCAGTGGCTCATGGAAAAGGACCGTGAGGTCGGCCTGAGCTACCTCTCCTTCGTGCCGACGGACCCGGAGGTCAGCAAGAAGTCCGGCGAAGTCAACCCCTTCATAAGTGCGGCCATCGCCAAGGCTATCTCCGGTCAGATCACCCTGGACCAGTTCGATGAAGAAGTGGCGAAGTTCCAGGATGAATTCGGCTTCATCTACGACTATCAGACTCGGTATGTGCAAGAGAACAGGGACGATCTGCGCGCCAAGAACGTCAGGATGGTCGACTGGTAGACCTCAGCCGGACAGCAACGTAGCGACATAGCACCGAACCCGGGGGGCGCATGCTCAGGTATGCGCCCCCCGCTTTCACCTCAGGAGAGGCACTAAGCGAGATGGCAGACTCAGCGGCACCGGCCGCGAGCCGCCCGGCGTCGAGGCGGAAGATCACGAAACGCGCACTCTCGCTGTTCGCGCTGTTCCTGCCGGCGGCAGTGCTCCTGTTCCTTTTCAACTACCTGCCGATCTACGGCATCATCATCTCCTTCAAGGACTTCACGCCGTATCGCGGCATCCTGGGAAGCGCCTGGGCCGGGCTCGAGCACTTCCGCTTCTTCCTTTCCGATGCCCGCTTCTGGAACGTCGTCAAGAACACGATCTACATCAGCCTGCTCGACATCCTGATCGGGTTTCCCGCTCCCATCGTCTTCGCCCTGCTGGCCAACGAGATCGCCAGCAGGCCGTTCAAGCGAGTGAGCCAGACGATCTCGTACCTGCCCCACTTCGTCTCGTGGGTCGTCGTGTACGGGCTCATGTATCAGCTCCTCTCCCCGCTGCACGGCATGCTCAACAAGCTCGTCGTGCTGTTCGGCGCCGACCCCATCCACTTCATGGGGCGGGTGGATCTGTACCGGCCGATGGTCGTCACCCTGGAGATCTGGAAGAACATGGGATGGGGGGCCATCCTCTATTTCGCGGCGCTGACCACCATCGACACCGATCTGTACGAAGCCGCCTACATCGACGGAACCAGCCGACTGCGCATGGTCTTCGCCGTCACCCTGCCCGGGCTGCTGCCGGTGATCATGCTGCTGTTGATATTCCGGATCTCGCGCCTGTTTCTGGTCGAGTTCGAGAGGATCTTCGTCTTCGCCAACCCGCTGAACTATGAAGTCTCCGACGTGCTCGCCGTCTACATCTACCGCCTCGGGCTGGAGCAGGCCCAGTACAGCCTGACCGCGGCCATCGGCCTGGTGCAGTCGGTCATCGGGTTCTGTCTGCTGTTCGCCGCGCACAAGGCCGCACGCCGGCTCACCGGAGTCGGTCTATGGTAGGGATGCTGCGCTATCGATCCGTTTCCCGGCGGGTCTTCGAGGTTTGCCTCTATCTCGGGTTCATCCTGCTGGGCCTCTGCATCGTCCTGCCGTTCCTGCACGTGGTGGCGGTGTCGCTGAGCAGCAAGAGCGCCATCCTGAAGAACCAGGTGACGATCGTTCCCGTGGAGCTCTACACCAGAGGCTACGACATCATCCTGAGCAGCAGGCTCTTTCTCACCAGCCTCACCAACACCGTGCTCCTCACGGTGATCAATACCCTGATAGCGATCTTGATCGCGGTGAGCGCCGCGTACGCGCTGGCGAACAAGCACTTCATGGGCATGCGCACCGCGCTGATTTATACGCTCATCCCGCTGTATTTCTCCGGCGGCCTCATCCCGTTCTACCTGATCGTGAACTCCTATGGGCTCAACAACACCAGGCTCGCCCTCATGCTTCCGTACCTGGTGGACCCGTTTCTGATCATCGTCTTCCGCAACGCCATCGTGCGGGTGCCGCAGGAGATCATGGAATCGGCCGAGGTGGACGGCGCTTCCGAGTTCACGATTCTTTTCCGGATCGTCTTCGCGCTCATCGTTCCGATGGTCGCCGCCTTCACCATCATCTCGGCGGTGTTCTACTGGAACATGTGGTTTCCCGTGCTCATCTTCATCCGCGACAAGTGGAAGTGGACGCTCCAATACATGCTTCGCGACATCTACACCAATCCGCTGATCGGCGGCGGTCAGCTCGATGTCGGCAATATCGTTGAGGATCTCGACAGTATCCTGCCGCAGAACCTGATCAACGCGGCGATCGTCTGCACCGTGCTGCCGGTGGTCATCATCTACCCGTTTCTCCAACGGTATTTCATTCACGGTGTGATCGTCGGCGCCGTCAAGGGTTGAGCGGCCTGAGCCAGAGCAGCCGCCAACCGTAGGGATCGAGAGCGCCATGCAGGCGCGCCGGTGATCGCTCCAACCCATCGACGATCGCGACCGTGGCGTGATCCATGCCGAGAAGGTCCCAGTTCACGGTCAGCGCGAATGCCGTCCGCTCCCGATTCAGGTTCGACACGACGGCGAGCACGCCGTTGCCGGGATGCCGGTAGATGCTCACGTAGATGCCGGGGGAGTCGGCGCGGACGTACTCGGCGTTGCGCCAATACGGAAGCCACTCGGCTCTGCCGCGGTCGAAGTCATCCATGAGCCGCCAGATGCGTGAGGCCAGATCGAGATCCTCCAGTCCGGGTCGGTTCATCGGCCTGACCGGGACGTCGTGGATCAACGTGACGGCCCATGCCTGTTCGAAGGTAAATCCCTGGCCGTAGCAGAGGAACTCGGCCGGGACCCCCCACTGGCGGCCCATGAACTCCGCGCGGAACGCGTCGAGCGGAAGCTGCGTCGCGGCGTTGTCGATGCCACGGACGTCCTGGAACTGCTCCCCGTCCCAATACGAGGTGGCGAATCCGAGCGTCGGCATGACCATGCACGTCGAGTTGTGCGCGTTGATCTGCCCTTCAGGATTGACGGATTTTACCGCATTGTGGATGCGACGCATGGCGCTGCGCACGCCGAAAATGGGATACGACTTCGCGACCGATCCGTCGGACCGCATGCTGCCGCATCCATGCAGGGTATTGATGCATCCGGCCGGGAACTCCATGCCGTCGAGGTACACGCCGTCGATACCGAATTCGTCCATGGCCCGGGCGATGGCGTCGGCGACGAAGTCCTGCCATGCGCTGTTGAGGCAGACGACCCACGCCGACTGATCGGGCTGCGGTGCCGAATGGAACAGCGGGTAGCCGTACGGCGGCATGGTGAGACAGTCGGCCCCGAAGTCACGCCACTCGGGCGCCGCGCTGGAGATCAGGAACCCATAGTACAGCAGGATCTTGAGACCCCGGTCGTGGCACGCCTCGACCCACTCGCGCAGCCGCTCGCGGTCGACCGGAATCGTGTGCGCTTCGATGTCGGTCCAGAACTGGTGCAGCGCCACGGTTCTCACACCTGCCTGCACGCAACGATCCAGAAACCGCGGCGACAGGGTCAGCGGCTCCGTGAACGCGGGCGGAGCCGGTCCGACGTGGATGCACCGGTAGTCCCAGGCCCCCTGTTCGTTCGCCTTGACCGGCGTGGCCTGCAGGCCGAACGTGTACCGCAGGGGCTGGTAGCGTTCCCCGCGCTCGCCCGTGATCGCCGCGTCCCGGATCACGGCATTCTCCAACTCCGGCGCCGTATCCCAGGCCAGCGGCCGCTGCGACGCCGGCGCCAACCGCATCGGCAAGGAGATCAGGTGCAGCGTGAGCACCACGCGATCCCCATCGCGGACAATCTCCGTCGCCGGCGTGCCCGGCGCGACCTGCCAGTCGCGGTCGGACTCGCTGAACCACGCCAGGCCGCGATCCTCGTCTCCCAGCCAGACGTACGGCCGAAATCCCATCTTCACCGCGGTGTCCGGGTGGGCGCCGGCGTTCCTGGCCGTCCCCCATGCCCCCGGGAAGTGATACAGGTACTCCGCGTGCTCCGCGCGGATGGGAATCTCGATCGACAGGGAGTCCAGGTCGACGGCGTCGGCCGCGGAGACTTCGACATCGAAGCGGATCATCCCGTCGAACTCGACGTGCGCCTGCACGCGCAGGTCGAGGTTCGCTGCGGACAGACGCTGTTCGAGCACGACCTCACCGGGGGCCGACGCCACCTGATCGATCGTTTCCGCTGCGAACCGCAGGCTCCGGCCGCCGGCGACTGCCGCCAGTCGAACGGGCGCACGCAGGATCCGACTGCCCGCCGCGGTCACCGATTCGATCAGGCAGCCGGGAGCAAACCGGTACTCTCTCCCCCAACCGGAAACCGCATACGCTCCGTCGGCATGTGACCTGCCCTCGAGCGCCGTCCAGTCTGCGGGTACTCCGGGATCGAGCCCGGCGCGCGAGCCCCACCAGGCGGGCTTGTGCGGTGGATCGGCGCTCTGGATGAGATGCGTGATGCACTCGCGACCCCACCGATCGACGAGGACCGCCTGCAGCTCACACGTCCCGCCCGGCACCTGTCCCAGGTCGAGCACGACCGTCCGATCCGACGGCTGGTCGAAGTCGTCGATCCTGGTCCGTACGAACGACTGGCGGCGCGCACGGTGCCACACCCAGAGATCGACGGCCGCCCCCCTCGATATGAAGGCATCTCCAACCGAAACGACCGTTACGTGCAGCTTGTCCGCGTCGAATCGGGCATACGCACACAACGTAATCTGGCGAGGTGAAGTCCCCTTTTTCTTCATGACTTCCGTGTCAAGGGCTCACGACGTGTGGTGGCGACGTCTGGTGGGCTGCACCGGAGAAGCCACCACTCGTAGGGATCGAGAACGCCGTCCGGGCGCGCCGGAGCTCGTTCCAAGGCATGGTCGATCGAGACCGTAGCGTGATCGAGGCCGAGAACGTCCCAGTTCACGGTGAGCGCGAACGCCGTCCGCTCCCGATTCAGGTTTGAAACGACTGCCAGCACGCCGTTGGCAGGATGCCGGTAGAGGCTCACGTAGATTCCGGCGGCGTCGGCGCGGATGTACTCGGCGTTGCTCCAGTACGGCAGCCACTCGGCATCGCTGCGGCCGAAGTCGTCCATGACCCGCCAGATGCGTGAAGCAAGGTCGAGCTCCTCCAGCCCATTCCGGTTCAACGGTCTGACCGGGACGTCATGGATCAACGTGATGGCCCATGCCTGTTCGAAGGTGAAGCCCTGGCCGTAACAGAGGAACTCGGCCGGCACGCCCCACTGACGGCCCATGAACTCCGTGCGAAACGCGTCGAGCGGGAGCTGGGTCGCCGCGTCCTCACTGCCGCGGACGTCCTGGAACTGCTCCCCGTCCCAATAGGAAGTGCCGAACCCGAGCGTCGGCATGATCATGCAGGTCGAGTTGTGCACGTTGATCTGCGCATCGGGGTTCCGTGAGGTGACCGCGTTGTGGATGCGGCGCATGGCGCTGCGGACGCCGAAGATGGGATACGACTTGGCGATCGATCCGTCGGGCCGCGTGCTGCCGCACCCATGCCGGGTGTTGATGCACCCGGCCGGGAATTCGGTGCCGTCCAGGTACACGCCGTCGATCCCGAACTCGTCCATGGTCCTGGCGATGGCGTCCGCGACGAAGTCCTGCCAGGCGCTGTTGAGGCAGACCACCCACGCCGACTGATCGGGCTGCGGCGGGGCACGGAACAGCGGGTAGCCGTACGCGGGCGTGGTGAGACAGCCGGCCCCGAAGTCCCGCCACTCGGGCGCCGCGCTGGAGATCAGGAACCCGTAGTACAGCAGGATCTTGAGACCGCGTTCGTGGCACGCCTCGACGAGCTCGTGCAGCCGCTGGCGGTCTACCGGAATCGTGTGCGCTTCGATGTCGGTCCAGAACTGATGGAGCACCACCGTTCTCACACCCGCCCGGACGCATCGGTCCAGAAACCACGGCTCGAGGGCCAGGGGCTCCTTGAAGCCGATTCCCGGAGGCTCCGGTCCGATGTGAACGAACCGGTGATCCCACGCTCCCTGGTCGACCGCCTTGACCGGTGTGGCCTGAAGGCCGAACGCGTACCGCAAGGGCTGGTAGCGCTCGACGCGCTGCCCGGTGATCGCCGCGTCCCTGATCACGGCGTTCTCCAACTCCGGAGCGGTGTCCCACGCTGCCGGACGCCGCGACGCCGGCGTCAGCCGCATCGGCGCGGAGATCAGGTGCAGCGCGAGCACCACGCGATCTCCGTCGCGGACGATCTCCGTGGCCGGCGTGCCCGGCGCGACGTGCCAGTCGCGGTCGGACTCGCTGAACCACGCCAGCCCGCGGTCGTTGTCCCCCAGCCAGACGTATGGCCGGAATCCCATCTTCACCGCGGCGTCGGGAAGCGCGCCGGCGTTCCTGGCCGTCCCCCATGCCCCCGGAAAGTGATACAGGTACTCCGCGTGCTCGGCGCGGACGGGAATCTCGATCGACAGGGAGTCCAGGTCGACGGCGTCGGCCGCCGCGAGTTCGACGTCGAAGCGGATCATGCCGTCGAACTCGATGTGCGCCTGCACGCGCAAGTCGAGGTTCGCCGCGGTCAGGCGCTGTTCGAGCACGACCTCACCGGGGGCCGCAGCCACCTGGTCGATCGTTTCCGCGGCGAAGCGCAGATCCCGGCCGCCGGCGACCGCCGTCAGTCGCACGGGCGCATGCAGCACCCGACTGCCTGCCGTGGTCACCGATTCGAGCAGGGAGCCGGGTGCGAAACGGTAGGTCCTCCCCCAGCAGGACACCGCACACGCTCCGTCGGCGCGCGCGTCACAGGCAAGCGGCGTCCAGGCTGCGGGGACTCCGGGATCGAGCCCGGCGCGCGAGCCCCACCAGTCGGGCTTGTCCGGTGGATCGGCGCTCTGGATGAGATGCGTGACGCACTCGCGGCCCCACCGATCGACGAGCACGGCCTGCAGTTCCGCCGTGCCGGCCGGGACCTGTTCCAGGTCGAGCACGACCGTCCGGCCCGACGGCTGGTCGAAGTCGTCGATCCTGGTCCGTATGAACTGCTGGCGCCGCGCTCGGTGCCAGACCCAGACATCGACCGCAGACCCTCTCGCGATGAACGCATCGCCGACCGGAACGACCGTGACGTTCATCTTGTCCCCGTCGAATCGGGCGTACGCACAGAGGGTGATCTGGCGTGGTGACGTGCCTCTCTTCAGCATGACGTCCGTATTGTGCATCGACAGCGCCCACTTCCTCGACCACCATGATCTCCGGGAGTTCCGAACCATGGACCGCGTCAAACTGGCACTGATCGGCTGCGGCGGCATGTCCGCCGCTCACGTGCGGCGGTTTCACCTGCTCCGCGACCGGCTGCAGCTCGTGGCGGCCGTCGACGTCGACGAGGCAAAGGCGGGTCAGGTCAGGGAGCATCTTCCGGACGTAGTGGTCGCCACCGACCATCGCTCCGTCCTCGACCTGGTGGACGCGGTGCTCATCGTGCTGCCGCACCACCTGCACCACACCGTCGCCAAAGAGTGCCTGGAGGCTGGCAAGCACGTCCTCCTGGAGAAGCCGATGGCGAACAGCGAAGGCGAGTGCCTGGATCTCATCGCCACCGCCGCGCGGGTCGACCGTGTCCTGATGGTCGCCTACTGCATGCGCTTCCACCCCGTGATCACGGCCCTGAAGGACGAGCTCGACCGGCACTCCTACGGCGAGGTGTTCCAGGTGAGCATCTGGACCGAGCAGATGACCCGCTACCCGCAGGGGCATTGGGGGCACCGGGCGGCGACACTGGGCGGCGGCCAGCTCTTCAGCCATGGCTGCCACTACATCGACATCCTGCTCTGGTATCTCGGAGAACCGGTCAGCGGCACCCACCTGGGTACCAACACGGGCACGCCGTGGATGGAACGCGAGGGCACCTCCAACGTGACCATGCAGTTCGAAGGCGGCCGGCTGGGCTACCACTTCGGTACGTGGGGCGCGCGCGGCACCCGCCTGCGCTATTCCATCCACGCCCACTGCACCGAGGGCATGATCGAGGCCGACGTCAGCGGCCATCGGCTGTTGGCCCACGCCGGCGGGCAACAGCGCGTCCTCATGGAGAGCGAGGCCGGCGCCGGCAAGCATACCGAGAACGAGATGGCCCACTTCCTCGACTGCATCGAACGTGGGAAGACGCCACTGACCGGCGGCGAGGCCAGCCTGCAGAGCCTGCGCGTCATCTGGAGGCTCTACGAAGCCGAGCAGCGCGGCGTCGTCGCCGACCTGCGAGGGCTCGGACTGCCGCACCGTTAAGGCTGAGAGCTACGCCCGACCCGTCCCGCCGACGCGCGGGCACAAATAAAGGAAGCCCCCGACACGAATGCCGGGGGCTCCAGAACGTACGGGAACGCTATCCCGCTACTCGTCGATCCACCACTGCTCCATGCGCAGCCAGCGGCGAATGCCCCAAGCGTTGTAGCCGACCGGATTGTTGCGTATCCGGTTGTGGACGTAGTGGAAGCTCGCGGCGCCGCCGAAGGTCAGCTCCGTGCCGTCCAGGTTGTTCAGCACCACCAGCTCGGTGGCCTGGATCGCCAGCTCCATGCGTTCGTCCGGATCGACCGACTGCGCCGACGCATCGGCCAGCCGCTTCAGCTCCAGCAGCCCCTCGCGGTAGGGCTCGGGCGGCGCCACGCCATCCTTGCCCCCCGTCTCGAGCCAGTCGCGCACCTCGTACTGGTAGAGGGCGTGCAGATACAGGGCGTCGGTGCCCCAGAACCAGTGGCCGGAGCCCGACTCGCTCATCGGTATCTCGCTGCCGATGAACCACGGGCGCACCCCTTCGCTCCAGGTCTTCTGCAGGCAGAAGGTCTTGATCTTGAGGTCCCGCTCCCAGTTCTGGCACTGGACGGTGACCACCTCGCCACGGGCTCCGGAGTCGGAGAAGATCCCGATATTCAGCTCGATGCGACCGCCGTCGGCGTACTCACGGAAGCCGTCGTCGCCGACCGCCAGACCGAGATCGTCCAGCATCTGGTTTGCCTCGGCCAGGTCGTAGCGCGTCCACTGCTCCAGGTGGTCCCACATCGCCTGCACGCGCGGGTCGGCGCTCTGGCCGATCGGCTTGTCCGGGTCGAGCCGCGGCCGGCCCACCAGCTTGGCGCGGAAGTCGTATAGCTCCGGCGTGGCGTAGGCGCGCATGAGCTGCTCGTTGTCGATGCCGAGCTGCAGCGCCTGCAGAAAGTCATTGTTTAGCAGCAACGCGGCGAGCTTGTCGTCGTTCTCGTTCTGCGGGTTCTCCAGCGCGTTGGTGATCCACGCCAGCTTGCGCTTGATGAACACCCAGTGGTTGTGCCACCCGGGCGGCTTGATCAACTGGTAGTTGCCGTTCTGCTGCTGTTGGAACAGCACCGCGTCCACCGGCGGACCCATGGCGTGCCAGTCGTACTCACCGGCGGCAAGCTGCAGCTTCTCCACCTCCTTGTCCTTCACGTAGGTCACGCGCAATTCGTCGGTGTAGGGAAGCTGTTGGCCGGCCTCGTCCACCTTCCAGTAGTAGGGGTTGCGCACCATCACCATCAGCTCGCCTTCCTTCACCGTCTCGGGAATCCAGGGCCCGAGGGTGGGGCGCTCGGTGTTGGTGCCGGCGCGGTGCACGGTGTTGAAGTCCTGCCACGCCTCGGTCGGGTCGCCCAGCTCCTCGTTGTACTTGGGATGGAACTGCTTCAGGTAGTGGGCCGGTTCCGGATCGAGATAGTTCCAGCCGATGTTCTTGTGGTAGTTCGCGTACGGCGCCGCGAACTCGATCACGATCGTGTAGTCGTCGACCATCGTGAACTCGGCGAGCTCCCCGCCGATGATGAAGTCGGAAGGCGCCACCGACAGCGCGGTCGCGTCGGGGTCGGGGGAGTAGAGCCTGATGTCCTCCCACTTGAACATCACGTCTGCGGCGGTGAATTCCTCGCCGTCCGACCACTTCACGCCCTTCCGCAGATGGATGGTGTAGGTCGTCAGATCGTCGCTCCACTCGATACTCTCGGCGAGGTTCGGGTAGCGGTGAGTGCCTGAGGGCACGCTGACGTCGATCAGCCCTTCGTTCATGTAGCGGGTGATGCTACCGAAGTTGGTGTACAGCGCCTCGACGTGACGCAGGGTGCCGCCGTACTTGCCGACCGCCTCGAACGCCTGCTCCACAGGGGGCAAGTCGGGCAGCCGCTCCGCGACCGGGGGAAGCTCCCCGGCTGCGACCTTGGCCGCCAACACAGGCGACTCGCTGTAGCTTGCCATCGGTGCGTCCGGCGTGATCACCGGGACGATGTCGGCTCCGGTCGCTGTCATGGCCGTGCCCAAGAGTAACAGACATGCCAGCAGTGCCAGGCAGTGCGACGCGCCGAAGCGCTTTCGGTTCAGTAGGTTCATGACCGACCTCCTCGAATTAATGTTGCCAGTGCACCACTTGCGGCCGGCGCTGTCAACGTCGCTCGTGCCGGGGGCTTGTCATCGAGCGTTCCATGCGGACAGAGTGACCCGCTTCGGGGGAGGAGAGTCCATGGGAACACTTGACCGGGACGGGCGCGTCATCGTCGCGGAAGGAGGGAGCTGTCCCTCCCTCGAACGCCTGAGCAACGGCGACCTGCTGGTGGCATACCGGGACGACACCCACAAGAAGTCCTGCGTCAGCGTGACCCGCTCGACCGACTGCGGCCGGACGTGGCGCAAGGAGCACACCTTCGCCTACGGCGCCTCGGCAGAGCGAACGGACGAACAGTTCTACGGTCACCACGGCATGGCGCAACTTGCCGACGGCACCATCCTGCTGCCCTACAACGTGTACGGAGCCAGCTACAGCGGTGTCTACAACCGCACCGTATGCGTGCGCACGTCGGTGGATCAGGGGCACACGTGGTCGGACCCGATCGTCGTGGTCCCGGGGCCGGGGCCGGCCGCCGGCTGGGCGTCGGCGGTTTCCTACGGCAAGATCCGCACCCTGCACGACGGGACCGTCATCCTGCCGATCATCGGGCGGTACGAAGGCGACCGTTTCGGCCGCCATGGCTATCTCACCTCCCACGACGGCGGCGAGACCTGGGACGGCTACGTGACCGCCGCCTGCGACCGCTACTCGGGCGACGAGGCCGACTTCCTGCAGCTTCCCAGCGGGCGCATCCTGTGCGTCAACCGCGATCCTTCGAACACCCACGGCCACGGGGTCGGCCCTCTGTTCTGCAACTGGAGCGACGACAACGGCGCCACCTGGAGCAGCCACGAGATGGTGGGCTGGTCCGATCCCCGCTACGGCCACTCCCCGTCGCTGTTCCTTACCCGGACCGGCACCGTCATCTGCGGCTACCGGCACGTGGCCGAGATGGACCACCTGCACATCGGCAGCGTCGCGTTCTGCTACGTCAAGGAGGAGGGGCTGGACTGGAGCGGCGAGACCCACATATGGGGCGGCGCCATGTACCTTTCGTTCCTGATGCAGTTCCACGCCATGGGGCAGGGCTACCCCAGCTTCGCCTACGCCGACGACGAGCGCATCCTGGTCGTGCACCACAACCAGCCGCTGCCCGCGGTTGGCGAGCGTGACATCGAAGGCGTGTTCTACGTGGAGCAGGACTCAGAGCCCGCTTGGCGCGGCGACGTGGGCTGAGGTAGCATCCCGACCATGGCGGCCGCCGACTCCGGTAACGCGGCACGCGATGATCTGCTGATCGAAGTACGCGACCTGCGCGTGGAGTTCCGGCTGACCGAAGGCCTGCTGCGCGCCGTGGACGGCGTCAGCTTCGACGTGCGCAGCCACCAGACTTTGGGCGTGATGGGCGAGTCCGGGTGCGGCAAGAGCGTGACCGCACGCGCCATCATGGGCATCCTGCCGATCCCGCCGGCCCACGTCACCGGCACCATCAACTACTACGAAGGGGGGCAGCCCATCGACTTGGTGAGCCTGGATCCCAAGGGCGACCGGTACCGCGACATCCGCGGCAACCGGATCAGCATGGTTTTCCAGGAACCGATGACCGCCCTCAGCCCCGTGCACGCCGTCGGCAACCAGATCGGCGAGGTGCTGCGGGTGCACCGGGAGATGACCCGTACCGAGGCGCGGGAGCAGACCATCGAGCTGCTGGACCGGGTCGGCATCAGCGACCCGCAGCGGCGCGTCAAGCAGTACCCGTTCGAGCTGAGCGGCGGCATGAACCAGCGTGCGATGATCGCCATGGCGCTGGCGTGCCGGCCGAGGCTGCTGATCGCCGACGAGCCCACCACCGGCCTGGACGTGACGATTCAGGCGCAGATCATGGACCTGATCCAGAACCTGCAGGCGGAGTTCGGCATGGCGGTGCTGTTCATCACCCATGACCTGGGGTTGATCGCGGAGATGGCCGACACCGTGCTGACCATGTACATGGGGCAGATCGTGGAGGCCGGCAGTGCCGACCAGGTCTTCTACGGCCACACCCACCCCTACACCGAAGGCCTGCTCAAGTCGATTCCCATCGTCGCTGCAGATCATCACCGCCTGGCGCCGATCCGCGGCAGTGTACCCAACCCCTATGCCCGGCTCTCGGGCTGCCGCTTCCGCTACCGCTGCCACCGGTACATCGGCGACATCTGCGACCAGGATCCCCCGCACTTCGGTGCCGCTCCCGGCCACCTGACCAAGTGCTGGCTCCACAAGACCGGTGATCTGCACGAGCCCGCCGGAGCGGCCCGATGAGCCGGGACGCCGCGCCCGCCGCCGCACCGCTGCTGCGGGTGGAGGACCTGTTCAAGTTCTACCCGGTGACCGCCGGCCTGCTGAAACGCAAGGTGGCCGAGGTGCGGGCCGTGGACGGCGTCAGCTTCGAGGTGGGCAAGGAGGAGACGTTCGCGCTGGCCGGTGAGAGCGGCTGTGGCAAGACCACGGTGGTGCGCAGCATCGCCCGCCTGGTGGACCCCGACGGCGGCCGGGTGCTGCTCAAGACCGATCTCCTGGAGGAGCACCGCGACGCCGACGGCTGGCTCGACCTGGCCACGCTGCCGGCCCGCGAGACCAAGCCGGTGCGCCGCGAGTTGCAGGTCGTCTTTCAGGATCCCGATTCGTCGCTGAACCCGCGCTTCACGATCAAGAACATCATCGGGGAGCCGCTTGTCGTCCACGGCCTGGGCGGGCGCCGCGAAGTAGCCGAGCGGGTGGACGAGCTCCTGGGCCTGGTCGGCCTGGACTCCAGCCACCTGAACCGCTTCCCCCACGAGCTCTCCGGCGGTCAGAAACAGCGCGTCGGCATCGCCCGCGCGCTGGCCCTGGAACCGAAGCTGATCCTGGCCGACGAACCGGTCTCCGCCCTGGACATGTCGATTCAGGGACAGATCCTCAACCTGATAGAGGACCTGCGCGACAGGCTGGGACTGACCATGCTCTTCATCGCCCACGACCTGTCGGTGCTGTCCCACATCAGCGACCGCATGGGCGTGATGTACCTCGGCAACCTGGTCGAGGTCGGCGCCACCACGGAGCTGTTCGGCAGGCCCCGGCACCCTTACTCGGAGGCGCTGCTCACCGCGATTCCGCAGCCGGACCCCAAGCGCAAGGTGGAGCGCGTGATCCTGGAAGGCCAGGTGCCCTCACCTCTCAACAAGCCGAGCGGATGCCCGTTCCATCCGCGCTGCCCCTACCGGCAGCAGCGCTGCGAGGCCGAGGTGCCCGAGCTGCGCCCCCTCGGCGACCGCCTGGTCGCATGTCACTTTGCCGAGGAGCTCGAATTGCACGGTTCGCTGCAAAGCGACGTCATGGGGCGGCTCGGCCTGAGCTGACCGGAGCACGCCGGCACCGCGGCAACCCGGGCAGCGGTCCCTACCAGCCCTTCCAGCTCCCGTCGGCGTGGCGGTATTCGCGGAACGCGGTCGGCCGGTAGGAGAGGCCGGCGATGTCGGCTTCCTTGACGGTGACCCCGAGACCGGGCTCGTCGGGAATGTTCATGTACCCGTCCTCGACCCGGAACGGATGCTCGGCGAAGCGATCGAACTGCGCGAAGAAGCTGGCCGTGGTCTCCTGAATCAGGAAGTTGGGCATCGCCGCGTCGGCGTGGATCACCGCCGCGTGACCCACCGGGCCGCAGACGTTGTGGGGCGCCATCAGCATCTGCTGCGCGTCCGCCAGCCGCGCGATTTCCAGCATGCGGTGGATGCCGAAGCACTCGGTGATGTCAGGCTGCAGGATCGCGCACGCGCGGCGGTCGATCAGCTCCCTGAACTGCGCCACGGTGAACAGCTTCTCGCCGGTGGCGATCGGCACCGGGCTGCGCGCGCTTACCTCGGCCAGCGCCGCGACCGATCCCACCTTGACCGGCTCCTCGATGAACAGCGGGCGGACCGGTGCGACCGCATGTGCGAAGGCGATGGCCAGCTCCGGGACCGGGCTGCCGTGGGTGTCGAGCAGGATCTCCAGCTCGGGGCCGGCCGCCTCGCGCATCGCCGCCGCACATGCGACCGAGTGGTCCACGGCGGCCGGATCCAGCGGCGTTCGGCGGGTCTCCAGCGGGTTGCCCTTGATCCCGGCGTAGCCCTTCTGCCAGGCGGCGACGGCGGTGGCGGCGGCTTCGTCCGGACTGGCGAAGCTTCCCCCGTTCGAGTACACGCGCACCCGCTCGCGGCGCCGCCCGCCGAGCACGGTGCTCACCGGGACGCCCCACGCCTTGCCGGCCAGGTCGTACAGCGCCATGTTCACCGCCGCCGCGGCGCAGCCGTATACCGCCCCGTCCTTCCAGGGCGCGCGATCGGTGAGATCCTCGGTGAGGGCGATCACCTGCAGCGGGTCGGCGCCGATCAGCAGCTCGCGCCAGGCATGGAGCTGCGCTTCGACCGGCTCGATCAGCCACTCCGCGGTCCCCTCGCCCCAGCCGCTCATGCCGGCATCGGTCTCCAGCTTCAGCAGCAGCCACCCCTTCTCGGTGCTGGCGATCGCCTCCCCCGTCCCCGGGTCGCGAACCTGCTGCCCGGTGGCGACGCTGAACTTGTACGTTCGTACCGCGGTGATCTTCATCTTGCTCCCCTGCCTGACGCGTACGGTAGCCGATCGGGCACCTCACCGGCGCGACGCCGGTCCGCGCGGTATGATCGCCGCCCATGGGATCTGACTCGCTCACCGTTGCCGTGATCGGCTGCGGCCGCCTGGGGCAGCACTACGCGGGAGTCTACGCTACCCGCCCCGACACTACGCTGGTCGCCATCGCCGAGGCCAACCCCGAGCGGCGCCGGGTTGTGGGGGAGCGCTTCGGCGTGACCCGCCTGTTCGACGATGCGCGCTCGCTGTTCGCGGAGGTGGTGCCGGACGTGGCGGCGCTGGTGCTGCCGGTGCGCTACATCAAGGACGCGGTGCTGGCGGCCGTCGACGCCGGCGTGCGCGGGGTCACCACCGACAAGCCGATCGCCGCCACCCTGGCCGACGCCGACACGATGGTGGAAGCCTGCCGCAGTGCCGGCGTCGTGTTCGGCGGCGGCAACCTGCAGCGTGCCCGCGCCGACGTGCAGGAAGCAGCAGCCTGGCTCCACGCCGGCGAGTTCGGACCGATCACCGGCGCGGCGGTCCACCGCTGGGGAGGCGGCGGCGAGATCTCCGGCGGCGGCTGCCAGCACGTCTCCGTGCTGCGGCTGCTCACGGGCGCGGAGGTCGCCGAGGTGGTGGCGTGGGGCACGCCGGAACACAAGCTGGCCGACGGCGAGGACGAGGAAGGACTGATCATCAACGGGCGCTTCACGATGAGCGACGGCCTGGCGGTGCCGGTGTTCGGAGCGGAGACGCCGCAGAAAGGGGTGGACGTGTGGACGGAGCGGGCGCTGATCCGCTGGGATTGGGAGGCCACCACGGTCTATGCCGGCCGCGACGCCGCCGGCCACCGCCTCCCCCTGGACCGCCCTTTCACGCCGGTCGCCTACCCGCAGTTCGACTACCTTGGCACCTCCATCGGCTCCTTCCTTGACGCGGTCCGCACCGGCAGCGAGCTGTGGATCTCCGGCCACGACCTGCGGCAGGCGCTGGAGGTCGCGATCGCCGCCAAGCGCTCGGCCGCAGCCGGGTCCGTACCGATCGCGCTGCCGCTGGCCGATCGCACCCTGGCGCTCCGCCCGCGGCCCTACCGGTGGCTCGGCGGCGACGTGACCGGACGCGAGCAGAGCCCGGCGGAAGCCGCCGCGCCGTGGGCCGGCTACGACTGATCCGGCGTTAGCCCCGGGTTCAGTTGCTGCTGAAGGGGTCGGCGGCGTCGCGCAGGCCGTCCCCGACGAAGTTGAACGCCAGGATCGCCGCCACCACGAACAGCGCCGGAATCAGGTACCACGGGTTGTTGACCAGGTTGTTGACGTTCTGCGCCTCTTCCAACATGACACCCCAGCTCGTCATGGGTGAGCGGATCCCCAGCCCCAGGAAGCTCAGGCTGGTCTCGGCCAGGATCATGCCGGGGATGGCCAGGGTGAGGTTCACCAGCAGGTAGCTGGAGATGTTGGGCACCAGGTGCAGCGCCATGATGCGCCCGGTGCCGGCGCCGATGTTGCGCGCCGCCAGGATGTACTGGGTCTCGCGGTGCGAGAGGATCATGCCGCGCACCACCCGTGCCAGGCCGGTCCAGCCGATGAACGACAGGATCACGACGAGGCCGAAGTAGACCTGCAGCGGACTCCATTCCTTGGGCAGCGCGGAGGCGAGCAGGATCCACAGGGGCAGCGAGGGAACCGACATCAACACCTCGATCACGCGCTGCACCACCAGGTCCACCGCCCCCGCGAAGTAGCCGGAGAGCGCGCCGATGAGGATGCCCAGCACCAGGCTGATCATCACCCCGGCCCAGCCGATGGTCAGCGACACGCGGCCGCCGTAGAGGACGCGAGAGAACATGTCGCGGCCCCACTTGTCGGTGCCGAACAGGAAGATGCGCCCCTCCCTGACGCCGAATAAGCGCAGGTTGCTGCGGAACGGCAGGAACCCCAGCACCGGATAGTCGCTCGCCCCGCGCACGAACAGGTGGATGGGGAACCGCTCGTCGGGGTTGGGCGTCCAGTGGGTCTTGAAGGTCTCCATGTCCAGGGTGCGGGTGGCGCCGTAGACGAACGGCTGCAGGTGGAACCGCCCTTCGAGGTCGAAGAAACGGATGCGCATCGGAGGGTGGTTCTCGAATCCCTTGGCGTTGTCGTCCAGGGTGTAGGGCGCGAAGAATTCGCAGAACATGGTGAAGACGTACAGCACGATCAGCGTCCACAGGCCGATCATGGCCAGCCGGTTGCGGCGGTACTTGAGACGCATGATGGAGCCGATGCTCCGGCCCTTGATCTGCGGATCTCCGCGATCCCCGGTGGCCACGCCCGCCTCGGCTGCGCCCATCACTCGTACCTGATGCGTGGGTCGACCCACGCCAGCGTCAGGTCGGCCACCAGGTTGCCGACGACCAGCAGGGTGGAGAGCAGCATCACCATGGCGCCGGCCAGGAACGCGTCGTGGTGCATCACCGCGTCGAACAGCAACGGCCCGGTGGTCGGCAGGTTGAGCACGATCGACACGATCAGCTCGCCGCCGACCACGGCCGGAAACGCGAAGCCGATGCCGGTGATGAACGGATTAAGGGCGATCCGCAGCGGGTACTTGACGACCACGATGCGCTCGCGCAGGCCCTTGGCGCGGGCCGTATCCACGTAGGGGCGTCGAAGCTGGTCCAGCAGGTTGCCGCGTAGCACGCGCATGGTGCTGGCCATCCCCGCGGTGCCGAGCACCACCACCGGCACCCACAGGTGCGCCAGCAGGTCGAGCACCTTGCCCAGGCTCCAGGGAGCGGCGGCGTACTCGGACGAGAACAACCCGCCCGGGATCTGACCGAACTGGAAGAAGCTGATCACGATCAGCACCAGGGCGAGCAGGAAATTGGGGATGCTGAGACCGAGAAAGCTGATCACCGTGAAGACGTTGTCGCCCAACGTGTACTGGCGCACGGCCGAATAGATCCCGATCGGCAGCGCGACCAGGTAGGAGAACACGATGCTGCACAGGGAGAGGACGACGGTGAGCGCCATGCGCTCGACGATGAGCTGCGCCACCGGCCGGTGGCCGTACGCGTAGGAGCGCCCGAAGTCCCCCTGCACGAAGCGGCTGAACCACTTCCACCAGCGCACGTAGATCGGCTTGCCGATGCCGTACTGCCGCTCCAGCAACCGGATCTGGCCCTCGCTCAATTCGGCCTCGCCCGTGTCCGCGATCTGCTGCGCGATCAGGATGTCGACGAAGGTGCCCGGCACGAGCTCGATCGCCCCGAACACCAGCATCGAGATCATGATCAGGGTGGGGACGACGGTGGCGATTCTCCGGACGATGAAAGTGACCATCGGGTTTGTCCGCCCGCCGGTGCCGGCTCTCGGCAGTGTCGCCCAGCGGGGCCCGCTGTTCAAGCTTCCTCGCCCCGTCGAGTCGCTCCGGTGATAGAATCCGGAGCGGCCCAGCCTGCGCCGCTGCGGGCAAACCGGCCCGCGAGGAGGTTCGCATGAGCGACTCGGGATCCCAGGAGCATCCGCCGGCGCGGCCGCAGTTCCGCAAGCCGGTGCCGGAGGGCGTGATCGAGGCGAGCGGCGTCACGGTCGGTGAAGCAAGCGCGCTGGTGCCCCTGAGCGACGGCGCGCTGGGCGTGCTGGCCGGCGGCCGGTTGCTGCGCTCCCGCGACGGCGGCGTCACCTGGGGAGAGCCACTGGAGCTGGATCTGCCCGACGCGGGCAGGATGCATGGCTTCGGCTGCATCAGGCTGCGGTCCGGACCGCTCGCCCTGCTCTACGAGGACGGGCAGGGACGCTTCCGGCTGATGCTGTCGGAGGACGACGGCCGTACGTTGCGGCAACATTCGTTCGTCGACGTGCTTGGCACGCCGTACCACGACACGATGATCGAGACCGGCGACGGCATGCTGGTGCTGCCGAGCCGCGAGTGCTACGGCAACGACGACCACCCGGGCCTCGAGTACCGCAAGATCAGTACCTGGGGCACGTGGAAGGGACTCCGGCTGCAAGTCTCCGGCCACTACCACTACCCCGAGATCGACATCGCCGCGGTCAGCCGGTCACGGGACGGGGGATGCACGTGGCAGCGCGCGCAGCCGCTAATGGGGTGGTTCGACGAGCACGGGATCGCCAACGGCTACGGCGGCGTCAGCGCCTGCGACGAGCCGAGCGTCGCCGAGACCGCCGACGGCCGCCTGCTGTTCTTCGCGCGGTCCACCGTGGGCCGCATCGTCGCGAGCTGGTCGAGCGACGGCGGCGAGCGCTGGACGGCGGTGCGGCCCACGGAGCTGGCGGCCTCCTACTCGCCGCCACGCCTGCGCCGCATCCCCGCCACCGGCGACCTGATCTGCGTCTGGAACCAGGTGTCGCGGGAGGAGATCCGCCGCGGCTACCGGCGCGGCCGGCTGTCGTGCGCGATCTCGCGCGACTCGGGCGAGTCCTGGGAGCAATTCAGGACCATCGAGGTGAGCGCGGGCCTGGCGGACGTGGACCGGATCGCCCCGGAACATCCGATCATCCCCGTGATCGGGCTGCCGGACGTCGGCGCGCTGCCGGACGACTTCGCCACCTTCGACTATCCCAACGTGTGCTTTGCCGGCGACCGGGTGTTCCTGATCTACCACCGGTCGTGGGTCGACTCGGGCCCCAAGGCGCAGCAGGCGAGCACCCTGGGCGAGCGCGGCAGGGACGAGGCCGGCAAGCCGCGGGAGTCGGTGATCCGCAGCTATCCGCTCGACTGGTTCTACGGCTGACGACCCCGGTGTGACCGGCCAGCGGCCAGGACCACGCACCGGACGGCCGCCCCGGCGGGCAGCGGCGCGGGTAGCCGCGGCGCTGCTCTCCATCGTGGTGTCCGGGGTGATCTTCCTGCAGTTCCTGGACCTGGCCGCCACCGGCGTGGAGATATGGACCGGCGCGCGGGCGCTGTTCGCGTCGGTGGCGACCTACCTGCTCGGGCTGGGCGAGCTGATCGTCGTCCTCACCCTCTGGTTCGCGTACGGCCGGGCGGCGCGCGAGGGCCGGCTGCGCACGGCCCTGCTCAAGGTGACGCTCTGGGAGGGACTGGCAGCCCTCGCCTACCTGCCGGCCCGCCTGGTCGTGTATCTCCCCCTGGCGCGGGCCTCCGGCGACCGCTTTCTGGAGGCGTTCCGGCCCGTGGACCTGGTGCAGGGAGCCCTGGGAGTGATCCTGATGGCGACCGCCGTCGCGGTCCCCTGGCGCCGCCGCCGGACGTGCTGAGCTAGGCGGCGGGCCGCCCGCGGGTCACGGGGCCCGCCGTGGG
>JAPOQV010000566.1 GCA_026710565.1 Spirochaetaceae bacterium
CACCACCTGCCCAGTCTCACCGCCCTGCACGAGCACTTCGAGGTGTTCGTGGTGTGCGACGTGCCCCCCTCGGCCGCCGCTGCGGCCGCGCGCCGCTTCCATGTGCCCGAGCACGTCACCGACTACCGGCGCGTGCTCGACAGCGACGTGGACGCGGTGGTGCTGTGCCACACCGATCCCAAGACGGAGGCGGCCGTCGCCACCCTGCAGGCCGGCAAGCACCTGTTCATCGAGAAGCCGGTCTGCTTCTCCCTGCAGGAGATGGACGCCATGCTCGCCGCCCACGGCTCGGGGCTGGTGGCCCAGGCGGCCTACGTGAAGGTGTACGAGCCCGGCTTCGAACTGGCGCAGCAGGCTGTGGGGCGCATGGACGACATACGGTTCGTGCAGATCAATCACCTGCATCCCGACAACCGGCTGCATCTTCAGCAGTTCGACCTGGAACGTTTCGACGACCATCCGCCCGGCAGCCTGGAGGCGGCCACGGAGGCGCGCCGCGCCGCCTTTGGGCAGGCGATCGGCGAGGTGGACAAGGAGCTGGAGCGTGCCTTCGGCCTGCTGACCGGCAGCATGATCCACGACCTGTACACGCTGCGCGTGATGGTCGGCCGGCCGAATTCGGTGATCGGCGTCGAGATCTGGCGCGAAGGCCGCGCCGTCACCTGCACGCTCGGGTTCCCGAACGGCGCCCGGTGCGTCGCCACCTGGGTCGACCTGCCCGACCTGTGGGATTTCTACGAAACCCTGGAGATCTACGGCGACGCGCAGCGCGTCCTGCTCTCCTATCCGACCGGGTTCGCGCGCGGTATCCCCTGCACGCTGACGGTGCAGGGCGTCGACGAGACGGGCAGGGCCTACCGCAGCGAGCCGGCCGTCGACTGGGAGAGCGCCTTCGCCCGCGAGCTGCGCCACTTTCACGCGAGCGTGGTCGACGGCGTCCCCAACCGCACGCCGCTGGCCGACGCCCGCCACGACGTGAGCCTGATCATCGACATCGTCCGCCGTTACCAGGCGGGCACCGGAGCCGACACATGCTGAAGACCTCGCTGCTCCACCCCGGCATCCTGCGCGCGCTCGGCCGCGCCGGCCACGGGTCGCAGATCCTCGTCGCCGACGGCAACTACCCCGCCGGCACCACCCTGGGCCCCAACGCGGAGCTCGTGAGCCTGAATCTGGCGCCCGGCATCGTCACCGCCACCCAGGTGCTGGAGGCGGTGGCCTCGGCCGTCCCGATCGAGGCGGCCGCGGTGATGCAGACCCTCAAGGAAGGCCCGTACGCGCTGTCCGAGCCGCCGCCGATCTGGGCGGAGTTCGATGCCATCCTGACCCAGGCGGGCTTCACCGGCAGGCTCGAGGAGATCGAGCGCTTCGCGTTCTACCAGGCGGGGCGCGGCCCCGACGTGGCCTTGACCATCGCCACGGCCGAGCAGCGGATCTACGCCAACATCCTGCTGACCATCGGCGTGGTCCAGCCGGACTGAGCGCGCCATGGCCACCACCGAATCACCCATCGCCGGCCGCGATTGGAGCATGCCGGGCCCGTATCCGGACCCGGCGGTCGATGTGCTCGATCCCCGCTTCGCCGCCATGAAGCTCAACAACGCCGCCGTCGAGCGGCTGTTCACCGGCGCGCGCTGGGCCGAGGGGCCGGTCTGGTTCGGGGACCACGGCTGCCTGCTGTTCAGCGACATCCCCAACAACCGGATCCTGCGCTACGACGCGGCCGCCGGAGGCATGAGCGAGTTCCGCCGCCCGTCCAACAACACGAACGGGCACTACCGCGACGCGCAGGGCCGGCTGCTGTCCTGCGAGCATGACACCCGCCGCGTGACCCGCACCGAGCACGACGGCACGGTCACCGTGCTGATGGACCGCTTCGACGGCAAGCCGCTGAACGCCCCCAACGACCTCTGCACCCATCCGGACGGGTCGATCTGGTTCACCGATCCCGGCTACGGGACGCTGTACCAGTACGAGGGCCACTGGGCCGACCACGAGCTGCCGGCCCGCGTCTACCGCCTCGACCCCGAGACCGGGCGCGCGACGGTGGCGGTGGACGACATGGTGATGCCAAACGGCCTGTGTTTCGCCCCCGATCACACCCGCCTGTACGTGGTGGAGACCGGCGTCTCCCATCACGCCGGCTGTCCGCGCGTGATCTATGCCTACGACATGGAGGGCGGCCGGCCGCGGCGGCAGCGGGTGTTTGCCGACATGCAGCCGGGCAGCTCCGACGGGGTGCGCACCGACATCCACGGCAACCTGTGGGCAGCCGCGGGCTGGGCCGGCCCCGGCTACGACGGCGTGCGCTGCTTCTCGCCGGAAGGCGAGCCGATCGGCCGCATCCACCTGCCGGAACCGTGCGCCAACCTGTGCTTCGGCGGCGCGAAGAAGAACCGCCTGTTCATGACCGCCAGCCAGTCCCTGTACGCCGTCTACCTGGAAACCGTCGGGGCGCAGACCCCGTAGCCGTATCTTGAGATTCTGTGCAATGTCGGCAAAAGCGGATGCGGTGTATGATTTCGATTCGCGAGGCAATGATTGAATTCAGTTACTCATAGGGGACATTCCTACGATCTCGTTCCGGAGACGTTCTACCACCTGCCTCCTCACCAATGGTTTTCCTATCTGAATGATTCCGCTAATCTTGGCGAAGGAATAGTGCTTTCGAAGTCGGCATTCGAGCGGGTAGAGCTTCCGAGCACAGATACTCCATACTTTCTTCATCAAGGAGGCACATGGAAAGAACGATTGTGGGAAGAGATACGGATAACAGGATTTTGTCACCTGCCCGCACGTTCGAGAGCTCTGTTCCTATTTGAGGATTATGCTACAGCGAAAAAGGTTAGCGACGAATGGTTCAAGGATGAGCAAAGGCACATTTTGCCGGTTCGTGTCTTGAGCGGACCATACGCGTTGATCCACAGAGCTGATTCCGAGTGGCTCAAGACAGAGGAACGTCAATGGGGCTCATCTGCCCGTAACTACTGGATAGGTGACAAGACCCATCATCCGGTTATGGAGGTTGTTGTGCAAGGGTGGGTTTACTTTCCGGAATGGAACGCACCGCCCTTCTATGCCATGCCCGAACCGCGGAAGATCTTTCAGTAATGCACAATACTCAGCGAGGGTCTTACTGATGACGCGGAGACTAAGACCGACCTGCTCTTTGCATACGAAGACGTTATGAGATCATTGGGAGGCTCCTCTCCCTCCGCGAAACCACCTGTCAGGGCGACCCTCTGCCGATGAGACTTGCACCGTCCGAGCGGGATCCGACCGATCGGCACCCCGAGCCGTTCCGCGTGCTGGTGACGCTGGGCGAGAGCACCACGGCCGGCGGCTGGAGCTCAACCAGGGAGCGTTGCTGGGCCTCCGTCCTGGCCGCGTTGATCAGCGACCTCCAGGACGAGCCGGTGACGCTGATCAACGCCGGCATCGGCGCCAACGTGATCTCCGACCGGGTCCCCGTCTATCCCCACTCCGGCAAGCCGGCCGCCAGCGAGCGGATCGGCAAGCACGTGATCGCCCACGCGCCCGACCTGCTGGTGGTTTCCTACGGCCTCAACGACGCGCGCGGCGGCACGCCGGCGGAGCTGTTCCGCGCCGAGCTGCGGTCGCTGATCGCCGCGGTCAGGCAGGGCTGCGACCCGCTCATCGTCCTGCTCGGCCCCTACTTCATGACCGCGTTTCGCGGCCACGCCCACTTCGACCACGCGGACCTGCAGGTGTTCGAGTGCTTCAACCTGGTCACGGAACAGGTCGCGCGCGAGACCGGCTGCCTGTTCTGCGACGTCCTGCACGCCTACGGCGGATCGCCCTGGATGGTCCATGACGACGGCGTGCACGCCAACGACCTCGGCCACCGGCTGGTCGCCCACCGGGTCTTCGAGACCTTGGCGCAGCACTGCTCCGGCCTGGCGGTTCGCACCAAGCGCCTGGAGCGCGAGAGCGAGCGCTGGCGGGACGAGTCGACGCTCAGGGCGGACTACGGGTACGGACCTGGTTGAGCAGATCAAGGGGTAGCAGTGTCGAACAAGAACGCCACGAGGAAGCGGCTCGTCGGGGGTCGGGATCGAAGGCCGCGCATGGTGATCGATGGTCGCCCTGTCGCGAGGAACGATCGGGGACTGCTGGTTGCGAATCCGCGGCACCTGTTCCTGCGGGACTGCGAGTACAACGTGGACCTGCTGGAGGTGAGTGTCGAGCACCCCGGGATCGGCGAGAGTTTTCCGGTACGGATGAGAGTGGGCTCGAAGCACGGCATGGTAGCCGAGTTGCCCCTCCCCGCGCGTGGCGCTTTCGGAATGGCACGTGTCGCGGTGCACCCTCGGTATCATCCGGAGGAGCCTGTCGCCAGATGCAGATTCTGGTATTGGCCCGGTCTTCGAGGGTTGCGTCCATGGATCCTGGAGGCGGAGGCTATTCCGTCAAACTTGGTGGAGGCACGCTCCGAGCACATCGAGATATCGGAGGGGAAGGTGCGTCTGCGATCGGAGTTGGGACGCGGTTGCCGACTTGCCTTCGAGGTGGGGGGTGAGATCGTTACGTTGGCTGTAGGAAAGGAGTAGATGCGGTGATGGGCGAACCTGGACATCTCGGCTTCCTGGCAGCAATCTGAGCGAGAACGACGAGGAGGAGCGAATGGATCCGCTGCAGCGCGTACGGCTTGGAACGACGGACCTGGAGGTGACCAGGGTGAGCCTGGGCTGCGCGCCGATCGGCGGCCTCTACAGCAACATTCCCGACGAGCAGGCGACGCAGGTCGTGCGCACCGCCCTGGAGGCCGGCATCAACTTCGTGGATACCGCCGCGCTGTACGGGGCGGGCACCAGCGAGCGGCGGGTCGGCGCCGCGCTGCGCGGCGTGCCGCGCGACAGCTACGTGCTGGCGACCAAGGTCGGCTGGCGGTTCGAGCACGTGCCGGGGCCCAGCGGATTCTCCGAGTACTGGGACAGCCCCGGCGCCTGGATGGTCGAGTGTCACAACGACTACAGCGCCGACTGGGTCGAGCGGTCGCTGGAGAACAGCCTGACGCGGCTGGGCATCGACCGCCTGGACGTCGTGCACCTCCATGATCCGGACGAGGACGAGCACTTCGCGGAAGTGATGGACGGCGCCTACCCGGTGCTGGACCGGCTGCGCTCGCAGGGCGTGATCGGCGCGGTCGGCGCCGGCATGAACCAGAGCGAGATGCTCTCGCGCCTGGCGCGCGCCGGCGACTTCGACTGCTTCCTGCTGGCGGGCCGCTACACGATCCTGGAGCAGGGGGCGCTGGACGAGCTGCTGCCGCTGTGCCTGGAGAAGGACATCAGCATCATCGCCGGCGGGACGTACAACAGCGGCATCCTGGCGACCGGCTCGCAGGGCGGCCCCGACGGCGCGCGCTACGACTACATGGAGGCGCCGCCCGAGATCGTCGCCAAGGTGCGGGGCCTGGAAGAGGCTGCGGCCAGGCACGCGGTCGCCCTGCGCGCCGCCGCCAGCCAGTTCGCGCTGGCCCACCCGGCGGTCGCCTGCATCGTGCCGGGCACGCGCCGGCCGGAACGGGTGCTGGACAACCTGGAACTGGTGCGCGTGGAGATCCCGTCCGCGTTCTGGGACGAGCTGCGCGACCGAGAGCTGATCCGGGCCGACGCGCCGGTTCCGGATTGACGGAGTTGCCTGACGCTCAGGCGGAGCCGGTGCCGTTGCGGGCGGCCGAGCCCACCAGCTCCGCGAACTCGGCGGCCTCCACCACCTCGGTTTCCAGCAGGCGGGCGGCGACGGCCTCGAGCGCCGGGCGCTGCTCGCGCAGCAGGTTCAGCACCGTCTGGTAGCGCTCGGAGATGATGCGGGCGGTCTCCTCGTCGATGTACTGCTGCGTGGACTCGGAGTACTCGCGGTTGATCACGTAGCCGGCCTGGCCGAGCAGTGGGCTCTCCTGGCGATAGGGCAGGCGGACGTTGGCGAACTTCTCGCTCATGCCGTAGTCGGTGACCATCCGCTTGGCCATGTCGGTCGCCCGGTCCAGGTCGTTGGCGGCGCCGGTGGAGATCTCGGCGAACACGACCTGCTCGGCCCCGCGCCCGCCGAGCAGCACGTCGATCCGGCCCAGGATGTCGCGCTCGGTGAGCAGGAAGCGGTCCTCGGCCGGGGTCTGCATGGTGTAGCCGAGCGCGCCAATGCCGCGCGGCACGATCGAGATCTTGCGCACCGGATCGGCGTCCGGCGTGTGACAGGCGATCAGCGCGTGCCCGGCCTCGTGGTAGGCGACGATCCGCTTCTCCTTGGGGTTGAGCACCCGGCTGCGCTTCTCCAGCCCGGCGACGACCTTGTCGATCGCTTCGCTGAAGTCGCTCTGGGCGACCGTCTTGCGGCGCGCGCGCACCGCCAGCAGCGCCGCCTCGTTGACGATGTTGGCCAGGTCGGCGCCGGCGAACCCGGGCGTGGCGCGCGCCACTTCCAGCAGGTCGACCTCCGGCGCCAGCTTCACCTCCGCGCTGTGGATCTTCAGGATCGCCTCGCGGCCTGACAGGTCGGGCTTGTCCACCAGCACTTGGCGGTCGAAGCGCCCGGGACGCAGCAGCGCGGCGTCCAGCACCTCCGGCCGGTTGGTGGCGCCTAGGATGATCACCCCGGAGCGCGCGTCGAAGCCGTCCATCTCCACCAGGAGCTGGTTGAGGGTCTGCTCGCGCTCGTCGTTGCCGCCCGCGATGGTCACGCCGCGGCTCTTGCCGATGGCGTCCAGCTCGTCGATGAAGATGATGCAAGGCGACTTCTCGCGCGCCTGCTTGAACAGGTCGCGCACGCGCGCGGCGCCCACGCCGACGAACATCTCCACGAAGTCGGCGCCGTTGAGGCGGAAGAAGGTGACCTCGGCCTCGCCGGCCACCGCCCGCGCCAGCAGCGTCTTGCCGGTGCCCGGCGCCCCGACCAGCAGCACGCCCTTGGGGATCTTGCCGCCGATCTCCACGTAGCGATCCGGGTTCTTGAGGAAGTCGACCACCTCCTCCAGCTCGGCCTTGGCCTCGTCCGCGCCGGCGACGTCCGCGAAGCGCACGCCGGTCTCTCCCTCGGCCACCACCTGGGCGCGCGACTTCCCGAAGGCCATCACGTTGGAGCCCATCGACCCGAGCCGCTTGAACATGAAGCGCCACACCAGGAACATCAGCCCGAGCGGGATCACCCATTGCAGCACCAGCCCCAGCAGCGGCCGGTTGCCCTGCGGTACGGCGTAGTACTGGACGCCCTGCTGGTCGAGCAGCTCCACGAACCCGGGGTCGTCGACCCGCACGGCGCGCCACTCCAGAATGTTCGAGGGGCTCGCGGCACCCGAGTCCTGCAGGCGCGTCAATTCCTGTTCGGTGACGTTGTAGCCGATGTACTGGTCCTCGGTGATGCGCACGCGCTTGATCTGCCCGTTGCTGACGAGCGCCTTGAACGTGCTGTATTCCACCATCGACGCGTCCTGCTGGCTGGAGAACAGCGAGTTGAACAGGAGCAGGAGCGCGGCGGCGATGACGATGTACCACAGCGAGAAGCGGAACTGGCCGCGGCTCGGCGGCTTGATGAGGGGCGGCTCCTCCTGTCGACCGCCGTCGGACTTCGGGGGCTGCCCGAAACGCCACTGGCCGTTGCTGCCGGCCGGCGTCGGGCGACCGCGGTCATCGGGGTCGGTCATGATGCGCCTCCACCTTCAAGGTAGTAACGCCCGCGATGGGCGGTCCAGGCGATTGACAGGTGCGGCGACCATCGGGTAGACAGGGAGGCGAGTCGGTTCGGGTATGGTGCCGTTGGCGACCGCCCGGGCCAGGCGGCTCGGATGGGGCCCCATCCGAGCAGGGCATCGTCCGGACGCCCGTGCCAACGAAACTCTGGTAAGAAGGAGGTAGTTGAGCGATGGACAATTTTCGCGGCCGTGTGAGGTTTCACACGGCCTAACCACGGGGCCGCCCTTAGGGGCGGCCCTTTCCAATTAAGGGGGCGTCATCGCGGTCAGGAGCGGGCGTCGGTCGCCGGCGGGCTGATGCGGCCGCGGGTGAGAAGCTCGAAGGCGTGGGCGATGCGCACCAGGGTGGGCTCGCTGAAGGCCGTGCCGGTGAACATGACCCCGCGCGGCTCGATCGGCGCGGGGCTGCCGGGGGCGGCCGGCACGAATCCGAGCGGCACCGCCACCGACGGGTAACCGGCGCGGGCCGCAACCGACGAGCCCGAGCCGTTCGGGAACACCAGGGCGTCCAGTCCGTCCCGCTCCAGGGTGGCGTCGATGCCTTCGGTCCGACACAGGCGCAGATCCTCCGCGCGGGCGTTGAGGTATTCCGCTTCGTCCATGCGGCCGGAGGTTTCATGCTCGGCGCGCAGCAGCCACACCTGCCCGTAGCGGAGCGCGCGGTCGGCATGGGCGGCGTTGAAGGCGATCAGGTCGGCGAGCGTCCGGCACGGGGCGCCCGGGCCGAGCCGGCGCAGGTAGGCGTTCATGGCCGCCTTGAACTCGTACAGCAGCACCGGCGACCACGCAATCCCGTCTCGGGTGGCGATGTCGGCCGGATCGACCACCTCGGCGCCGCCCTCGACGAGTGCGGCGCGGACCTGCTCCAGCGTGTCCTGCCACCCTGAGCCCTGCTCGTCCCAGAACCCGGCCCGCGGGATGCCGATGCGGGCGCCGCGCAGGCCATCACGCCGCAGGTGCGGACGGAAGTCGAAGGCCGGCGCGCCGTGCGTGGCCGCGTCCTCGGGGTCCGGGCCGGCGATCACGGCGAGCACGCGGGCGGCGTCCTCCACGCTGCGCGCGAACGGCCCGGCGGTGTCCTGGCTGAAGGAGATCGGCACGATCCCGGTCCGGGACACCAGCCCGACGGTCGGCTTGATGCCGACGATGCCGTTGGCGAAGGCGGGCACCAGGATCGAGCCCGCGGTTTCGGTACCGATCGCCACCGGGCACAGGCCGGCGGCCACGGCGGCCGCCGATCCTGAGCTGGAGGTGGACACCGGCAGCGCGGGGTGATGGGGGTTGAGAACCTGTCCGCCGAGCGAGCTGTAGCCGCCGGGCATGCCGGTCGACAGGTAGTTGGCAAGCTCGGTCATGTTGGTCTTGCCGACGATCAACGCCCCGGCCGCGCGCAGGCGCTGCACCAGGGGCGCGTCGGCCGGCGCGAAGGAGTCGGCCAGGGCCAGCGCGCCGGCGCTGGTGGCCATCGAGCCGCCGCCGGGGCCGCCGGTGTCGACGTTGTCCTTGAGCAGCACCGGCACCCCGTGCAGGGGGCCGACGGCGGCGCCGGCGCGCCGCTCGGCATCGAGCCGCCGGGCCGTCCACTGCGCGTCGGGGTCGACGCGCAGCACCGTGTTGAGCTTCGCGCCGGCACGGTCGACGGCCGCGATGCGCGCGAAGGCGCGGGCGAGCTCGTCCTGGACCGTGGTGCCGCCGGCACGGTAGGCGTCGAGCAGCCGGCGGATCGCGCCGTCGGGGCCCGCGGCGTTCATCATCATCGGACCAGCGTACTCTGGCACACTCGTGGCGTCGCACGGAGGTTGAAGAAGATGGCGAAGGTCGAGGCGTTCAAGGGGTATGGGGGAGACCCGCACGGGGCGAAGCCGGACGTGCCGCCGGCGGCCAACGTGGTGACGCCCCGCGACGGCGCGCCGGTCCGCTACCCGGGCTGTGACGGCATCGGCGTGCGGGTCGTGCACCCGTCCAACCCGCGCGCGCCGGCGCAGGCGATGGGGCTGGTGATGTTCTACCTGCCCCCGCACGCGAAGATGGAGCCGCGCGGCCACCTCCCCGAGGAGTGCTACGTGATCCTGCGCGGGCGCGGCGTGATGACCCTGAACGGGGAGGAGCGCGAGGTGGCGGCCGGCACCTTCATACACCTGCCGCCGTGGTGCGAGCACGGCATCGAGAACAGCGGCGACGAGACGCTGGAGGTACTGATCTGCACCGCGCCGCCGAATCGGTAGCGGCCGGGCGCGAACCCGGCTAGCCGATGTCCATCTTGTAGCAGTACGAGCCCAGGAGCAGGTTGTTCGGAATCAGCGCGTCCGAGCCGGTCCCGCCGGCGTCATCCCACCACTCGTATCCGCCCACCCCGCACAGGCCGAGACGGGTCTGGTCCCGGTCCACTTCGTAGATCGCCGAGGCTCCCGCCCTGAACGTGGAAGTGCCGGCCGGATCGACCCGTACCGGTGAGTGCAGGTAGGTCAGCTCTGCCGTTGTGGTCGTCGTCGTCGAGCAGCCCACGAGCATCGCCAGCCCCAATAAGCCTGCCGCCAGCGCACGTACCACTCCCTGATTGCCCATACTGTTTCCCTCCCAGCACGCATGGGTGCCGGGTCACTCTGGACCAGCCGGCACGACCGCGCAACCGGGAAGGCGCGCCTGCAGCACCTCCGGATCGGAAGGTAGCTCGGGAGGAAGCGATCGCTTCTTAGTGCCTTGAAAAAGAAACGAACGCTTTCCAAGATGCGGGCAGAGGAAGGAGCGTTCCGAACGATGCCTCGCCAGACCGGTCGCTACCGCATCACCAGCACCCTTGAGGAGCAGGTCCGGGCGTTCGTCCCGTATCCGCTGCCCCCGACGGATCCCCCGCTGGCCATGGATGCAGCGGCCGCACAGCTCCACGCCGACGCGCTGGCCGCTCTCTCCCGCCTCGCGGTGGCGGGTGCCATGGTGCCGGATACCGACTGGTTCCTCTACGGGTTCGTCCGCAAGGAGGCGGTGATCACCTCGCAGATCGAGGGGACGCAGGCGACGCTGCCCGACATCGTCACCTACGAAGCGACCGATCGCGCAGAACGCCCCGAGGATGTCAAGGAGGTCTGCAACTACGTGGATGCCCTCGCGCATGCGCGCCGGCGGCTTGCGGATCCGAGCGGGCTGCCGCTCAGCGTGCGCCTGCTGCGCGACGCGCACCGGATTCTCATGAGCGGCGCCCGCGGTGCGGACAAGCTGCCCGGTGAATTGCGCCGCTCGCAGAATTGGATCGGTGGCAGCCGGCCGGGCAACGCCCGCTTCGTCCCCCCGCCGCCCGAGGATGTCCCGGACACGCTGTCGGTGCTGGAGCGATGGTGGCATGCCGAGTGCGACCTGCCGCCGCTGGTGCGGGCCGGCCTCGCGCACGTGCAGTTCGAGACCATCCACCCGTTCCTGGACGGCAACGGCCGCATCGGCCGGCTGCTGATCGCGCTGCTCATCGAGCACTGGGGGCTGCTCGACCAGCCGCTGCTGTACCTCAGCGTGGCGTTCCGGCGGGCGCAACCGGAGTACTACGCGCGGCTGGGGGCGGTCCGCACCGACGGCGACTGGGAGGGCTGGACCCGGTTCTTCCTGGAATGCGTGCGTGAGGCTGCCCACGACGGCGTGCGCGTTGCCCGCGAGCTCCACGCCATCGTCGGACGCGACCGCGGCCGTCTCCTGTCCCACGACCGATCGTCCGTTGCCGCCGTTCGGTTGCTCGAACACCTGCCCTCCAACCCGGTCGTCACCGTTCCCCGGGCAGCCGGCCTGCTGCGCCTGACAGCCCCGCCGGCCCGCAAGGCGATCGAACTGCTGGAGAGCCTGGGCGTGCTGCGCGAGATCAGCGGCAAGCGCCGCGGTCGCGCCTACGCCTACCACGGGTACCTGAAAGCCCTGATCGGCCCGGATGGGTGATGCGGTGTATACGGTCACGAGAGTGCACCGGTCGCTTCCCGACCCTCACTTGAACGGTGGGATGTCCACTGGCAAGCCAACCCTCATGAAGTAGCGAGCAAACGCTTGGGAGAGGTGTTCCCGATAGGGCGGAAGGAGGCGAATACGACGAGCGGAGGCGGCGTGTCTTCGAACAAAGTCGATCGGAAGCGGATAGATGCGTCGAAAGTCGACTATCCTAACTTCCCGCGCAGCCGTGGGCAGATTGCACTCGGAAAGGACGTGGTATGCCGGGAGATTACCTCGGCGGGCGTCTTCCCATCCTCGCGGAGTCGAGAGATGGCCCTCGGTACACTCCGACCTTCGCCACAGAGCACAGAGAAGGACCTCAGTGAGCTTGTTTCGACCCTTGACCAAGTCACAGCTTTGCGACATTACGATGACGTCGCGCTCCGTGTATCCGAACGTCGCATGTTCTGCTCGGCTATCGTCCGCAAGGTCGGCGGGAGGCGAAAAGACCCGACATGACTCCAGGATGTCACCTTGCTCCAGGTCATCTCCTTCCGCGAGGGAGTACCAAGGGTATTGTTGTTCAGCAGCGATCATCGACAACGTGCGTTCAGGTCGCCCACGGATCCTCTTCCGGAAGTGGCTTGTCGCGGCCTGCGAACTGCAGTGTGACCGTAATCGTTCCTTTAGGCCGCTTTGGTTCAGCTTCGATCGCGAAGTCCCAATCCAGTACCTGCTCCAGTTCCTCAGACGTGGGTTGGTTGAGGCTTGCGAGGAAAACCTTCCACTGAGTCGCCAAGTAAGGTTCATCCTCGGGCGAGTAGATGCGCGCATCGTCGATCCAGTCCGACACCGTGAGTCTGGAAGAACTCCCAAAATCGCGCCAGATTGCTGCCGCCCTCGCGGCTAACCACCTCAATATGGCGCCGTCGCCGAGAACCGGATCGGATCTAGGCTGATATTGAACGCCGGTGGAGGCGACAGGACCGTGGAAATGCGAACGTGCGTGAGCAAATTCAGGAACAGTGGTAGCAACCTGGGCTTCTGCGGCAATCATTTGGATCTCCCCCAAGTGTCATGTTGCACTCGTTCGTTAGTCAAGTCGACGAACCCTTTGACGATCCAATGGCGAGCAGTATCGAACCATGTCCACATGGCTTCGTGAGAGTCGCTCGGAGGCATGCCTCGTGCGGAAAGCTCACAGATCATGAGGTGTTTCTGGTCGTAAGCGCGCGTTCCGCTGCGGATGGTGACGTGCAGGCGCGCCGTCCGATCAGGAAGGTCGAAGCTCAGTTGGAGGTTGGTCCCGGATGGTGGCGGGAGAAATTGCTTGTGACGGGTATTCCAGCGGAAATCAGGAAACACGCTGCCGATGTCTTCAAGCCCGCCCCATCCCTCACCTTCCGGGATGTGGTTGACGTAAGTCATCTCATATTGAACTGGGTTGATATCGCCCAGGTCGTGCTCGTCAACAAAGCGTGAGAAGGTGGCATAGTGCGCGTGGAACATGCGCTTTAGTTGGTGATAGCGAGGGTATTGGTGGTCCGGGTGTGTTCGTTTCCAATTGTGAAGGAAACGGTCCCGTTGGACTTGGACGATACCGGTTCCGTCGCGGTGAACGAACCACACGCGGGGCAATAGGGGGTCGGGAAGCGTGGGCGGCTCGGCTGGCCCGCGAGAGTCGAACCGTTCGATCGCGGGAAACAACGGACTCGTGTCCTGGGAGATGTCGTAGCCGCTGGTCTTGAAGGGCTCCCAGAGCTGGCCGAAATGAGCGACGGTGAATCGGGTCACGGGTTTGAACTGGATCCCGAAGACAACTTCGGTAAGCGGCGGACTGGCAAATGTGAACAGAGGTTCGTCCTCGGGGTACACCCCTTCGTAACTCACGGGGGAGATCACGTCGGCCAGGGGAAGGCGACCGTCGGCTGGTTGACGAAGCGCCCGACGCGGAGCAGCAACCGCGCGCCGGCGCCCGGCTCCAGGCGCACGTGCATGGCGTTGTTGCCCACCTCGGTGCGCTCGCCGTCGATGGCGACGCTGTCGATCGTGTGCTCGGCGAAGGCGCCCGACTGCAGGACGAGGTGCTTCGCGTGCACGGGGTCCAGGTTGACGAGTTGCACCCCCACCTCGTCTGCGCTCATGTGGTCGACCAGCGATGCGACGCCCGGCGGGATGCCGGCACGCCGCCGTTCGGCGTCGAAGTAGCGCACCGCGCAGTGCCACGGCACGCCCACGTGGCGGGTGGGCAGGCCGCCGAGCATGAGCTGCACCAGGCCCCACACCTCGGCCGGATTGATGCCGTTCGGGTCCTCGGAGAGCAGCATGTCGGCCGGCCGGGTGTCCTGCTCGCGCTTGGCCACCTTTTGGCGCACCTGCTCCAGGTCGGCCTGCAGCTTCTCCACCGGATAGTCGTCGTTGCCGCCATCCAGGAACCGCACCCAGGGGTCGGCGGCCACCAGCGCATGGTCGCGCTCGCGGTCCTGAGACCAGACGTAGACCTCCAGCGCGCCGCGGTCGAATGGCTCCGGCTGGAAGTCGTACCAGCCGTCCTCGTTGTACATGCGCGGATAGAGGGTCACGCCGTCCTCGGTCTTGCCGTGCCTGTTGACCGACTCCATGACGGTGCGCCAGACGTCCACGTACTTGCGGTCGCCTGACACCAGCAGGGCGTTGCCGAACGCGTACGGCGTGCGGTGCTGGAAGTTGGGGCGGTGGTGGGGGATCGGCTTGCCGTGCTCGTCCAGGCCGTAGAAGCCGCCGGTGTGGCCCCAGCCGTACACGCCGCGCCACCAGGCGCCGCCGTGCAGGCCGCCGCCGACCTTCCCGTCCAGCCCGACGTTGCCGGGAATCAGGCCGTCGTTCGCGTGCGTGCGCTCGATCCAGGCGTCCGAGTACTCCTCGATCCACTCCTTGTACTTGGGGTCCCCGGTGGCCGCGTAGGCATAGAAGGCCATGGCGGTGGCGGCCAGGTTCAGGGGGATGTCGCCCTCCACGTCGCGGTAGCTTTCGAAGTGGAACAGGTAGTCGTCGAAGTCGCGGTGGCCGCGCCCCGGCTTGAAGCGCCCCTCGATCTCGAACGGGTCGCCGGCCCAGTCGACCGGCTCCGCCCTGCCCAGCACCGGACCTCGGCTGCCGTTCAGGACGCTGCGGATGATGCGGTGCTCGGGGTCGTAGTTGGGCTCGGCCGGCTCGTCGGGGTCGCCCGGCAGGTAGAAGCCGGCGAATCGGCAGATGCGCTGCCGCCAGGTGAGGTTCCACGGCTCGCAGAGCCCCTCCTGGAACAGGCAGTGGTAGCCCTCGCCGTTGTGCACCCAGTCGAAGGCGGTCGGGAACTCCTTGTAGTACATGCCGTCGGCGCCGAGCTTCGTGACGGTCGTCCTCGCCTCCGTGTACTGCCGGATGTGGCCCTCCATGCCGCGCCGGTACAGCGCCAGCACCCGCTCGGAGCCGCCCAGCGCGTAGAAGTCCGTCCAGTTGGTCACGTTCTCGGCGGCGTCGTCCGGGCCGTCCAGCGCCCCCCAGCGCGCGAAGCACTTGAGGTAGCCGCGCTCGTCGAAGTAGCGGTCGAAGAACGGCGGGATCGCTGCCTCGATCGCGCGCATCAGCTCGCGTTCCAGGAGCGCCCAGTGCGGGGGCGCGGTGGGCGTGGCGATGGTCACGGCGGCGGTCGGCGGGGTTCGGGTGAGCATGCGGGCGTCCTCCTGAGACCTGCGGGCCTGCTGGCTTGGCTGGCCGCAAGGGTAGCAGAGCGGCCGGCCGCTCCGCTCAGCCGGAGGGGGTGCCCGCCGCGCTGGCGTCCGCGTGCTCGAACTGGCTGCTGTAGATGCGCGCGTAGGTGCCGTTCGCCTCGATCAGCTCGTCGTGGGTGCCGCGCTCGGCGACGCGGCCCGCGTCTATCACGTAGATCACGTCGGCGCGCCGGACGGTGCTCAGACGGTGGGCGATGACGAAGCTGGTGCGCCCCTTCAGGAGCTCGCCCAGGGCCTCCTGGATCAGCAGCTCGGTGCGCGTGTCGACGTTGGAGGTGGCCTCGTCCAGCACCAGGATGCGCGGGTCCTTGAGCAGCGCGCGGGCGATGGCCAGCAACTGCCGCTGGCCGCGGCTCAGGTTGACGGCGCCTTCCTGCAGCACGGTGTCGTAGCCGTCGGGAAGCCGGGAGATGAACTCGTGCGCACGCGCGCGGCGCGCCGCCGCCTCGACCGCGGCGTCGTCGGCGTCCGGCCGGCCGTAGCGGATGTTGTGGCCGATGGTGTCCGCGAACAGGAAGGTGTCCTGCAGGACGATGCCGATGCTCTGCCGCAGGCTTTCCTGGGTCACGGCGCGGACGTCCTGGCCGTCGATGGTCACCGCGCCCGCCTGCACGTCGTAGAAGCGTTCCAGCAGGCTGATGATGGTCGTCTTGCCGGCGCCGGTCGGGCCGACCAGCGCCACGGTCTGACCCGGCTCGGCGACCAGGTCCACGCCCTGCAGCACCGGGGTCTCGGGCTCGTAGGCGAAGCTCACCCCGGACAGCTCGACGCGGCCGGCGGTGACCGCCAGCGGCCCGGCGTCGTCGCCGTCGCGCACCCGCGGCTCCTCGTCCAGAAGCTCGAAGATGCGCTCGGCGCCAGCGATCGCCGACTGCACCTGCGCCCACATCATGGAGATGGACTGCACCGGCTCGAAGAAGCGGCGGACGTACTGCAGGAAGGCGACGATCACGCCGATGCTGACCAGATCCCTGCTCGCCAGCACGCCGCCGTAGGCCAGCACCACGGCGATGCCGACGGCGCTGATGATGTCCATGGTCGGCGCAAACGCGGCGGTCAGCGACTCCGCGCCGACGTTGGCGTCGCGATTGGCGCGGTTGAGCTGCCGGAAACTCGACGAGTTCCAACCCTGACGATTGAACGCCTGCGCCACGCGGGCGCCGGAGATGTTCTGCTCCAGCTCGGAGCTGACGCCGCTGATGGTCTTGCGGGTCTTGCGGAAGGCGATGCGGGCACGCCGGGAGAACACCGCCGTCGACAGGTACATCAGCGGCAGCAGCGCGAGGCTGGTCAGGGCGAGCCGCCAGTTGAGGGCAAACATCCCGATCAGGATCGCGACCAGCAGCAGGACGCTGGAGGCCAGCCGCGAAAGGCTCATGCCCACCGCGCGGTTGATCACGTCGGTGTCGTTGGACAGCCGCGACACCAGGTCGCCCGCCTGGTGGTGGTCGAAGTAGCCGAGCGACAGCGCATGCACCTTGGCCATGATCTGGCTGCGTATCCGCAGCAGCAGCCGCTGCCCCACCGCCGCCAGGGCGATGCGGCTGACGGCGCCGGTGAGCCAGCCGGCGATGTAGCACGCCAGCACCAGCAGCATCGCGATGACCAGCACCCGTGCCGCCTCCGGCGCTTCCGACTGACCGTCGACGAACGCCTTCAGACCGTCCACCGCCCGCGCGATGAACAGCGGCCCGAGCGCCTGTGCGCCCGCGGACGCCGCCGCGGTCACCACCACCAGGAACAGCGTCAGGCGCATGTCGCCCAAGTAGCGGAGCAACCTCAGCAGCGTCTGCCCGACCTTCTCGGCCTGCCGCTCTTCGCCGGTGCCGAACGGCATCATGCCCATGCGCATCCGGTTCGCCGCGGGCTGCTGCCGGTGACTTGAGGAATCGCTCACGATCGCGCCTCCCCGATCCCGGCCGGCCCGATCCCGGCCGGCTCCGACTCGGCCTGCTGCGCGGAGAGCTCGCCGTAGAAGACCTCCGCGTACAGCGCATTCTCGTGCAGCAGCCGTTCGTGCTCGTCCAGCCCGGCCACCGTTCCTTCATGCAGCAGCAGCACGCGGTCGGCGGCCAGCACCGTGTTCATGCGGCTGGCGATGACGAAGGACAGCCGGTCCTGTCTGAGCTCGTCCACGGCGGCGCGGATGCGCCGCTCGGTCTCGTAGTCGACGCTGCTGGTGCTGTCGTCCAGGATCAGGATGCGCGGCTCGATCAAGAGCGCGCGGGCGATCGCCACCCGCTGCTTCTGCCCGCCCGACAGTGTCCCGCCGCGCTCGCCGACGTGCGAGTCGTAGCCGTCGGGGAACTCCGCGATGAACGGGTGCGCCGCCGCGGCGCGGGCGGCCGCCTCCACGTCGGCGTCGGTGGCGTCCGGCCGGCCGTAGGCGATGTTCTCGCGGATGGTGCCGCCGAACAGGGTGGTCTCCTCCAGCACGATGCCGATCTGCCGCCGCAGCGACTCCAGCGTGACGCCGCGGATGTCGGCGCCGTCGATGGTGATGCGGCCGGCGGTGACGTCATAGAAGCGCGGGATCAGGTTGATGATCGTGCTCTTGCCGGACCCGGTCGCGCCGACGATGGCCAGGGTCTCGGCGGCTCCGGTGCGGAAGCTCACCTCCCGAAGCACCGGGGCGCCGACCCCGAAGTAGCTGAACGACACCCGCTCGAACGCCAGTCCATCGCGCAGCGGCGCCAGCGTGGCGGCGCCGGGCTTCTCCTTCACCTCCGACTGGGCGTCCAGGATCTCGAAGATCCGCTCGGCGCTGGCGGCTGCCTGGGAGATCGACATCATGATCATCCCCAGCATCGTGATCGGGAACATGGCGACGATCAGGTAGCCCTGGAACGCCACCAGCTCGCCGATGGTCAGGCGCTCCGCCAGGATCTGGATGCCGCCGCCCCAGGTGACCACCACGGTGCCGATGTTGGCCATCGCGAACACCAGCGGGATGGCCAGCGAGAACAGGCGCGCCACCTGCATCATCTGGTCGTAGAGGCCGCGGCTCTCGGTCTCGAACCGCTCCTGCTCGCGCCGCGCGCCGGTGAACGCCTTGACCGTGCGGACGCCGACGATGTTCTGCTCCAGGCGGGTGTTGAGCGCCGCGATCTTCTCCTGGACGGCGCGGAACCGAGGCCGGCCCACCTTCGCCATGTAGGTGAAGAGCGCGAACACCACGACCATCAGCGGGATCACGTGCAGGGCAAGCCGCCAGTTGGTCGCGAACAGCAGCGCGAAGCTGCCGATCAGCAGCACCATCGTGGTGATGATCTGGATCACGCCGGTGCTGATGAAGGTGCGCACCATGTCCACGTCGCTGGTGGCGCGGGTGAGGAGCTGGCCGGTCTGCGCGCGGTCGTGGTAGCTGAACGAGAGGCTCTGGATGTGGTCGTAGAGCCTGTTGCGCAGGTCGTAGGCGACGCCCTGCGACACGCGCGCGGCCAGCGCGCCCTGCACGTAGGTGAACAGCGAGCGCAGCGCCGTGACCGCGACGATCAGCAGCGCGCCCACCAGGATGGCCTGCATGCGTCCGACCAGGATGCCCGAGTCGATGACCTGCTGGGTGATGCGCGGCACGGCCAGGTTGCCGGCGGAGCCGGCCAGCAGGCAGGCCAGGCTGACCAGGACGCGCCCGCGGTACGGGCGCATGTAGCTCAGGCTGCGCAGCAGGGCGCGCATCGCGGGGCGCCCGGGCCGCCCACCGCGGAAACCCGGGCCACCGGGTCCGCCAGGGCCGCGCCCGCCGGGACCGCTCCACGGAGGCGGGCCGCCCCCCCGGCTCTGTGCGCCGGGCTTGGCTTGGCCCATGCCCGCGCGACCGTCGCCGGGGCGCCCAGATCCGGGATGGCTGCCGCGGCTCCGGGGGCCGCGATTACCCGGCTGCTGCGGTGATCGACTCGACAACCTCATCCTCCCGACCGGCCAGTCGTTCCAGCAACTCGTTCAGGTGTGCCTGTTCCTCCGCGTTCAGGGGCTCCATGATGCGGTGGATCCCGCTTACGTAATCCGGCCACAGCCGGCTGACCACGGAGCGGCCGGCCGGGGTCGCGTGCACGAGCACCACACGCCGATCGTGAGGCGCCGCCCGGCGCTCGACCAGTCCGTCGCGTTCCAGGCGGTCCACCACCCCGGAAGCGTTGCCTGGGTCGGCCCATGACCGGGCGGCCAGCCGGGTCAGCGGGATGCCTTCGTCGGGGATCCGCACCAGGGTGTGGAACTGCGCGCCGGTGAGGCCGGCCTCGGCGAACAACGCGCCGATCGCCCGCTTCATGGACAGGGTGGTGCGCAGCAGGCGCCGGAACGTGGCGACGGTCGGATCGGCGGAATCGTCACGGCGGTGATCCATACCCGGAAAACTTGAGATGACAAATGTTATGATCGCAAGGACTGACCGTCAAGGGTGCGCCCGCGCCCCGGCGTGACAACAGGACACCGGGATGCGGGCGTGTTGTACGATCGGCGATCACGGTAGCGGAGAGGAGACCTCAGAGCGATGGAGATCGGTGCGTTTTCGGTGAGTCTGGCGGTGAAGGACCTGCAAGCCGCGAAGGCGTTCTATGAGAAGCTCGGCTTCAGCCGCACCGGCGGCGACGGAAGCGGCTACCTGATCATGGTCAACGGAGGCGCGACGATCGGCCTTTTTCAGGGGATGTTCGAGGGCAACATCCTTACCTTCAATCCCGGGTTGCGGCAGGACGGGTCGCAACGCACGGACTTCACGGATGTCAGGGAGATACGGGAGTCCCTGGTTGCGAGCGGTATCGAGATGACGACGGACACGGATCCCGCGGGCAGCGGTCCGGCCCACATCGTCTTCCACGATCCGGATGGGAATACGATTCTGATCGACCAGTTCTACCCCAAGCCCGGCGGTGAGGCCGACGCAGCCGCAGGGAATGCAAGCGTCGGCTGCTCGACGTAGCGCTCGATCGCCAGCGTGAGTTGCGCGCCGGCGCCGGGGCGCAGGTGCACGACGGTCGCGCGGTCGTCCACCGGGGTGCGCGTGCCGCCGGCGGTGACGGAGCGGATGCGGCTCTCGCCGTAGGCGCCGGCCTGCAGCACCAAGGTGCGCGGCCGCACCGTATCCAGGTTGACCAAAGTTACCTCGACCGTGTCGGCGCCATCTTCTCCCGGCGCGAACCCGGTCACCAGCGACGCCACCTGCTCGGGGATGCCGGAGCGGCCGCGTTCGGGGTCGAAGTAGCGCACGCGGGTGTGCCACGGCACGCCGATGTGGCGGCTCGGCAGTCCGCCGAGCATGAGCTGCACCAGCGGCCAGACCATCTCCGCAGGGTTGAGTCCGTTGGGGTCCTCGGACAGGCGCGTGTCCCGCGTCGAAGTGTCGGCGCGCACGCGGGCAATCCGCTCGCGGACCGTGGCCAGCGCCCACTCCAGGCGCTGGACCGGGAACTCCGGATTGCCGCCGTCCAGGAAGGCGATCCACGGGTGGTCGCTGACACGCTCGCGGTCGCGCGGGTCGAGCGTCCAGTAGAACAGCTCCAGCGCGCCGCGGTTCCACGGCGTCGGTTCGAACGCGTACCAGCCGTCATCGCCGCGCATGCGCGGATAGAGGGTCAGGCCGCGGTCCTGCCTGGCGTGGGAGTTCACGGCGTCGATCACGTCGCGCCACACCTCGACGTAGGCGCGGTCGCCGGTCAGGTAGAGCGCGTTGGCCCAGCCGTAGGTCACGCGATCGGGGAACGCGCAGTTGTGGCGGAAGTAGGGCCGCTCGCAGGTGTGCGCCCAGCCGAAGACTCCTCGCCACCAGCGGCCGCCGTAGGAGCCGCCGAGGGTGCCGTCCAGGCCGACGTTGGCCGGCACGATGTTGTCGTTGGCGCGGGTCCGCTCCAGCCACCCGTCGGCGTACTCCAGCAGCCAGTCGCGGTACTTCGATTCGCCGTCGAGCATGTAGGCGTGCAGCGCCCAGACGTTCAGCGCCAGGTTCATCGGCCCGTCGCCGACGACGTCCGGATAGTGCTGTTCGTAGTGGATGACGTAGTCGTCGTAGTCGCGGTGGCCGCGGCCGGGGTGGAACCGGGCCGGGGTCTCGAAGGGGTCGCCGCACCAGTCGGCGGCGGTCGCCGTGCGCAGCAACGGGCCGCGGCTGCCGGTCATGGTGCTGCGGATGATGCGGTGCTCGGGGTCGTAGTTGGGCTCCGGCGGCTCGTCCGGGTCGCCCGGCAGGTAGAATCCGGCGAAGCGCTTCATGCGCTTGCGGTAGACGGGGTCCCACGGCTCGCACAGCCCCTGCTGGAACAGGCAATGGTATCCCTCGCCGTTGTGCAGCGGGTCGAAGCAGGTCGGGTACTCCTTGTAGTACATGCCGTCCCGGCCCAGCTCGGTGACGGTCGTCTTCGCCTCCGTGTACTGGCGGATGTGGCCCTCGATGCCCTGCCGGAACAGGTCGTACACGTCGCGCGGCCCGCCCAGCGCGTAGAGATCGGGAAAGGCGGCGACGTTCTCCGCCGCATCGTCGGCGCCGTCCAGCCCGCCCCAGCGCGGCACGCACTCCAGGTAGCCCTGCTCGTCGAAGTAACGGTCGTAGAAGACCCGGCACGCCTCGGCGATGGAGTCGATCAGGTGCCGCTCCAGCAGCGCCCAGCGCGGCGGCGCCATCGGTTCGCTGACGGTGATCATCGGACACCTATACACCGGTGCGCGTCCGGTGCGCAAAGCGACGATGCGGTGAACGCGGGCGGCAGGTGCTACGATGGGGCGATGACGAACCGAGGGAAGGCCGCTCCGTGGCACATCTCGCAGGTCGCGCTGAACGTGGGTGACTTGGACGCGGCCGTGGCGTTCTATCGCAACACCCTGGGGATCCCGTTCATCGCTCGGGCGACTCCAGGGCTGGCGTTCTTCGACTGCGATGGCGTGCGCCTCATGCTGACGGCGAACGCGGGCGCGGGGACGGCCGGATGCGCCCTCTACTTCAAGGTGCCCGACATCGAGCGCCGCTACGGCGAGCTCCAGGGATGCGGCGTCACGTTCGACGGCCCGCCTCAGGTCATGCACGCCGCGGACGACTACGAGCTGCGGATGGCGTTCTTCCGCGACCCGGCCGGCAACCTTCTGGCGATCATGGCCGAGAACGGCGTCTACGAACGCCAGGGCTGAAGGGATCGGTCGAGCGCCGGGCTGTACCTCCGGCGGACGCTGCATGGTGGACGCGGCTCTGCCGGGCTCTGGAGCAGACCGCAGCAGCCACCAACCGGTCCAGTCCTCCGTCGGCGTCGCGGCCGTGGTCAGGAGGAGTGCCGCGCCGACACGGTCGCCGAGATTGAGGGGTACCCCCGCGCCATCGCCCGCGCCGGCGACGATCTGGTGAAGATCCACGGCGCCCACGGCTACGTGCTCAGCCAGTTCCTGTCGTCGCCGGTCGACCGCCGCGACGAACGCTACGGCGGTGACCGCGAGCGCCGCTTGGCGCTGCCGTGTGCGGTGCGTGCCGCGATCGGGCCCGACCTACTGGGTCCAGTCCGCAGTCGGAGAGATCAAGCGGTCCCCGTCACCACTAGAACCCGAACGGAAAAATCAGGTGTAGAGTGGCTGTTCTCTAGGTCAGACACGATACCAGCCGGGTTCGCGATTAACCCGGCATATTCACGCTGGGGTTGGAAGTTGGCTGAATTGAGGCTTCGAGGCGGTTCGAGGGTCGGATCGGCAACCGGCAGGGACCGCGGTTGATGCTGGTGATCGCAGGAGAGGCTCGGAGGGCGATCCGTGGGGCG
>JAPOQV010000567.1 GCA_026710565.1 Spirochaetaceae bacterium
ACAGGGAGGCGGCTCGCGGCGGCAGCGGCGGCCGAGGGGGCCACGTCGCACACCACGGACACCTCGAAGTGCTCGTGAAGGGCGGTGAGATTGGGCAGGTGGTGGACCTGGGCGATCGCCCCGCAGCCCACCACCCCGACCCGCAGGCGCCTCATCCGTTCGTGCCGGCCGGCGGATCGGCGGTGCGGGCGGCGAACGTGTTCCACGTGTCGCCCAGCGCCATGGCCCGGCCCAGCACGTCGGACACCGCGTTCCACATCCGTTCGCGCGCCGCCTCGGCGGCCTGCCCGTCCCCGGCCTCCAGCGCCTGCAGGCAGCGGCCGGCTTCCTCTCGCTGGACGGCGCCGGCGGAGGCAGCCGATTCCGCGAGCGCCGCGGCCGCCGCCGCGTGGCGCTCGGCCAGCTCCGCCGTCGGGGTGTCGCGGTCCGCCGGCTCGTCGTAGCTGCCGGCCGGCATGAACCGTGGCGGTTTCTTGGTGCCGTCGTCGTTCCAGAAGGTATGCGTCGGCTGGATGTGCGGGGTGACCGACAGGAACATGATCACCTCCTCGTCGCCGACGTTGCGCACGCTGTGGTACTGGTCGGCCAGGGCGATGCAGAACTCGCCCGGATCCAGGGTGGCCCGTTCCCCGTCGACCTCGAACTCCGCCCGCCCCTGCAGGATCAGGAAGATCTCGTGCCCCAGGTCATGGGTGTGGCCGGCGGCGGCCTGCCCGACCTCCATCTTCATGAACCGGCAGCGTATCTGCGGCGTCACCAGCACGTTGGCGATGTCGGTGTGAAAATCGTAGACCTTCAGGCTCATCGTCCCTCCTCCGTCTCTGCTCCGAGCATCTCGTCCTCGGACATCTCGTAGTCATGGGTGAACTCGATCGTGACCTCCTCGTCGAGAAAACCGATCTCGCGTTTCCCGACGGGCTTCGGCTCGTAGGGGACGATCCTGGCAACCGGTTCTCCTGATGTCCCGGACGCGACGCCGATGCGCTCCCCGCGGCGCACCATGGCCAAGACCTTGGAGAACTCGGCCTTGATCTCGCGGACCGACAAGGACCTCATACGCTCATCCTGCGCCAGTCGAGGCCTTTCAACAACACGATTGCGGCCCTCATCAAGGCTTCGACGGCGAATTCGAGATCGCGGCCCGGCCACGGCCCTGATACGCTCACGTGCATGGACAAGACGAAGGCAAAGGCCGCGGCGGGAGCCGCCGGCCGTGGCGACCTGGAAGCGGTACGGGCGGCGGTCACGGCCGATGCGGAGACCGCCGGTTACTGGCAGGTGCTGATGAACGCCTGCTACGGCGGTCATGACGAGGTGGTCGCGTTCCTGATCGACCACGGGGCGGACGTCAACGTCCTGGCGCCCACCGCGCACCGCTACCGGCCGCTGCACCGCACGGTGGAGTTCAAGAAGACCGCTCCAAAGACGGCCGGCCACACCGAGACGGTGCGATTGCTGCTGGAGCACGGCGCAGATTCGATGCTGCGCGGCAGCTATTACCTGGTGGACGCGGTGACCGTCGCCGCCATGGGCTGCACGGAGTACGTGCCGGTGGTGCTGGAGCGCGTCGCGGGCGATCTCGACCTCTACACCGCGTGCGCCATCGCCGACCACGACCGGGCCGCCCGCATCCTGACGAACTCCCCGGAGGCGGCGACGCAGGCCGACGCCGACTCGCGTGACGGCTCCTGGCTGCCGCTGCACTACTGCGCCCGCTGCAAGGCGGGCAGCGACGAGGACCGCCTGACCACCGCGTCACTGCTGCTGGAGCACGGCGCCGATCCCGGCACGGCGCTGGATCAGGCCTGCTGGGCCGACAACGGCGCGATCGCCGACCTGCTGCTGGAACGGGGCGCCCGCCTGAGCGACGACGACACCCCCAACCACCTGGCCTGCGACGGCCAGTTCGACGTCCTGGAGTCGCTGCTGCGCCACGGCGCCATCGACATGAACGGCACGCGCGGCACCGCCCACCACGGCGGCTATAACCCGCTGGGCTGCGCGGTCAACATGCGCAGCCTGCAGGGCGTCACCTGGTTCCTCGATCACGGCTGCGATCCGAACCAGGTGATGAGCAAGAGTGGCGAGACCGCCCTGCACGTGGCGGTCAACTCCGGCGCCGGAGTGCCCCTGGTGCGCCTGCTGGTGGAGCGCGGCGTGGACGTCGGCCGGCGGGACGACGCCGGTCAGACCGCGCTCGACATAGCCCGCGCCAAGAAGCGCACCAAGCTGGTTGCTTTCCTCGCCGACTGGTAGGTGGAGCGGGTGAACGGCACCTTTCGGGCTGTCGTTGTCTCGGCCAGCCTGGCGGCCGAAAGCAGGAGCCGCGCGCTTGCCGGGATGGCGCACGATGCAGTAGCGAACGCCAAGGGGTGGGCCTCCTCCCTCATCGATCTCCGCGACCTGGATGCCCCCAACTTCGATGACCGAGACATCTACGACTGGCCCGGCTACGGCCGTATCCACGGCCTGGTACAGTCCGCGGACGCTGTCGTCATGGCCAGCCCCGTATACAACTGGGATTGCTCCTCCGAGCTGAAAAAGTTCATCGAATACATCGGATCGACGCCGCCGGACGGCAGTCTGATCGGCGCACTGTTCGACAAGGTGGTCACCTTGCTCACAGCAGGGGGACTCTCCCAGAGCTATATGGCGTTTACGGGCACGGCCATGTCCCTGATGCTGGACTTCAAGTGCATCATCAACCCGTACAACGTCCATGTGCCGGGCGAAGACTGGGATGCGGTAGGCACCCTCGGTCAGCGATCGATGCGACGGCTGGCCAAGTCCATGGATGTGACGATGGAACTCGCAGCCCGGCTCGCGGGTCGTACTTACGGATCCAGATGGGAGATATAGCGACAGGAACAGCGTCCGAACCTCAGCAGCCTTGTGGCGTGATCACGGGAGAGCGTAGACTCCGAAAGGAGGCCGGGATGGCAGGAACGATACGGTAACAAGAGCATCTCGTCGGGGGATGCTCCTCGCTCGGTCACTTGGGGAGAACGCCTCCGTGCTTACCGTATCGAACCTTACCGTCGGTCGCGGTTTTCGCGACCTGTTTACCGACATCTCCTTTTCCGTGGGCGCAGGGGAGAGAGTCGCCGTCCTGGGCCCGAACGGCTCGGGAAAGTCCACGCTCATGGAGTGCATGGCGGGGGGCCTGACGCCGCGATCCGGGAGCGTGACCAGGAATCCGCCGGCGCTTGCGGTCGGGTATCTCCAGCAGAGCCACGATGCTGTCGACCGCGCCGCGACGGTCGGCGAGTTCCTGGAGTCGGACCTGGCGCTGGAGGAGCAACTGGCCGCGACCGCGGCACGCTTGGCGGCTTCGCCGGCCGACCCACAGGCGGAGGCCGCCTACACCGCGGCGCTGGAGCGGTTGAGCGCCACCCAGGCAGCCGCCGGTACGCCGGCGTTGGCGGATTGGAGCCTGGCAGACCTGGATCCGGCCATGCCCGTGCGCGAGCTCAGCGGAGGGCAGCGGCAGAAGCTGGCGCTCGCCAGGCTGCTCGCGGAGCGGCCCGATTTCCTGCTCCTGGACGAGCCCACCAACCACCTCGACGCCGGGGCGTTGGACCGGCTGGCGGAGGTCCTGCTGCGCTTTCGCGGCGGGGTGCTCCTGGTCTCCCACGACCGGGCGTTTCTCGACCAGGTTGCCACCGGGATACTGGCGATCGACCCCGCGTCCGGCACGCTTACGCGGTACGCCGGCAACTACAGCGCCCATGCGCAGCAGCGTTCACGCGAGCGGGAACGCCAACGCGCTCTCTTTCGCACCGAGCAGGCGGTGATGGCACGGATGCGCCAGGACATCGTCCGCACCCGGGAACAGGCACGGCAGGTCGAGAGGAGCACCACGCCGCGTGCGCCGAACGTGCGCCGCCTGGCGAAGAAAGTGGCCAGAAAGGCAGGTTCACGGGAGAAGAAGCTGGAACGGTATCGCAACGACCCGGCCCGGGCGCAGCGCCCCACCGACGGCTGGCGCGTCAAAGTGGAGTTCGGCGAAGCGGCCGGCGGCAACCGCGCCCTGGCGCTCGAACGGCTCGCGATCGGATACGGCGGCCGTCCTCCGCTGCTGGAGGAGGTCACGGTGGATCTGGGCAGGCGCGAGCGGGTGGCGCTGCAGGGCCCGAACGGCAGCGGCAAGACCACCCTGCTGCGGACGCTTGCCGGAGACCTGCAGCCGGCCGCGGGGAGGCTCCGCACGTCGGCGGCCGCGGTGATCGGCTACCTGGCCCAGGAGCAGGAGACGCTCGATCCTTGCTCGACCGCGCTCGCGACGATTCGCGCCGAGTGCGCTATGTCGGAGACCGACGCCCGTTCGTTCCTGCACTTCTTCCTCTTCTCCGGCGACGATCCGCTGCGGCCCATCGCGGAGTTGAGCTTCGGAGAGCGCGCGCGACTGTCGCTGGCGCTCCTGGTCGCCCGCGGCGCGACCGTACTCCTGCTCGATGAGCCCCTGAACCACCTCGACCTGGACTCCCGGGAGCGGTTCGAGACCGCGCTCGGTGGGTTCAGCGGTGCCGTGGTCGTGGCTTCGCATGACCGCTACTTCGTGGAGCGCTTCGCATCCACCGTCTGGGAACTCCGGCCCGCGGGCTCAGGGCGCCATACGCTCGTCGTAGCGCCCTGACGGCGAGTCCCGCGTCACTCCAGCTTGCGCTGCCACAGCTTCAACGGTTGTGGTCCCGGCTGGCGTCGAGCACGTCGTCGCCGCGGTCGATCCCCTCGCCGGATCGACCGCGCGCAGCCATTCTGCGGCGGAGATCCGCTTTGCGATCCGTCGAGGGGTCGCCGTCCGCGTCGTTGTCCGGGTCGGCGAAGAGGTACTCCAGTGCCTGGCGGTAGCGGTCGGCGTCATCGCTTCCGGCCGCTTCGCGCAGGTGGATCATGGGCCGGCGCACCAGGCGCCGGGCGATGTTGTGCGCCAGCGTCTGCACGACCCGGCGCTGCCGTGCGCCGAGCTCCGGAAGGCGCCGCCACGCGCGCTCCAGCTCGTCGTCGCGCGTCGCCGCCGCCAACTCGCCGAGCAGACGCAAGGCGGGCGCGACTTCGTGCTCGCGGAGCCACACGAGGAAGTGCGCCAGCTCCTGGTCGATGATCGCCTCGGCGCTCGGCACCTCCGCGGCGCGGGCCGCGTGGCCGGCGCGAGTGGCCTCCTCCAGGTCGGCGAAGTCGTAGCAGTGGACGCCGGCTGCGCCGCACGCTCCCGGCCGGACGTTCTGCGGGAGCGCCAGGTCGACCACGTGCAGCGGACGGCCGGCGCGCGCGGCCGCGACTCCGCTCAGCATGGGGGCGTCGATGAACGGCTCCGGCGCCGCGGTGGCGGCGATGGCGACGTCCGCCTCCCGGAGCGTTTCAGCGGCGCGGCTCCAGGGGACGGCACGGCCGCCGTGGGTGGCGGCCAGGCGCTCGGCCCGCGCCGTGGTGCGGTTGACCACGGTCAGCGAGCCGATGCCCACCGCGTGCAGGCGCTCGCACGCGCGCCGCGCCATGGTGCCGGCGCCGAACACCACCGCCCGCGCCTTGTCCGTCGACTCCAGGCGCGCGGCGACCAGGTCGACGGCCGCCGACGCCAGCGAGGTGGCATGGCGGGCGATGCCGGTCTCCGTGCGCACGCGCTTGCCTGCGTGGATGGCCGCGCCGAACAGCGCGTTCAGCACCGGGCCGGCGCAGCCGGCCTCCGTCGCGTGCGCGAGAGTTGCGGCCACTTGGCGCTGGACGTCGGTCTCGCCCACGAGCATGGAGTCCAGACCGGCGGCCACCCGCATCAGGTGCCGGGCGGCGGAGCCGTCGCGCACCGCGGTGAGCGCGGACCGGGCCGCCGGGGGGAGGTGCTCGCGCAGCACCCCCAGCAGCCACTCCGCGTGCGCCGGATGGCTGTACACCTCGCAGCGGTGGCAGGTCGACAGGACCGCCCACTCGGGGCGCGGGCCGTCGACTCCCCGCATCGCCGTCTCCAGCCGGGCCGTCAGGGTTGCGGCTGCCGCTGCCGCTTCGCCCGCAACCGGCTGGGTCAGGGGCCGGTAGTCGAGCAGCCACGCGTGGATCATCGCGCCAGCGCCCGCACCGCGTCCGGGAGGGGCACCGCCGTGCCGGTGGCAGCGCTGACGGCCGCATGCACGACGCGGGCCGTCGCGACCTGACGCCCGGCCGCATCGACGAAGCCGGCGCCGACCCGCAACGAGCGGTCGCCGGCCTGGAACGTGAGGCGAACCTCCAGCACGTCGCCGGCGCGGACCGGAGCGGCGTAGTCGGCGTCGGCGTGCACGACCGA
>JAPOQV010000568.1 GCA_026710565.1 Spirochaetaceae bacterium
CATCGGTCTCGACCGTGTCCTCGTAGTGCAGGTTGACGATGCGGATCGTGGTATGGGCTTGGCCGAGGCGATCGATGCGGCCGATGCGCTGCTCGACCCGCATCGGGTTCCAGGGCATGTCGTAGTTGACCACCGCGCCGCAGAACTGGAAGTTCAGACCCTCGGCGGCCGCGTCGGTGCACAGCAGAACGTCGGCCTCGCGGTCGCGGAAGCGGCGTTTGGCGTCGTCTCTGCCGATCGCACGCCATGAGCCGTCCGCGGAGGGCACCTCTCCACCGCGGCCCGAGAAGCACATCAGCCGCCAGTCGCCGCCGTTGCTCAGTTCATCGCGCAGGAAGTCCATGGTATCCGTGTACTGGGTAAAGACCATCGCCTGGCGGTGCCCGTCCCGGCGTAGTTGAGCGAGGACTTCCGTTAGGTGCGAGCACTTGCTGTCCGGCGGCAACAGCCGCACGCGGGCGAGCAGATGCTCGATGTCGGCCCGTTCCTCCGCATCCAGGGCCTGCCGCTCGCGCTCCGCAATCTCGTCAGCGTCGAGCAATTCATCCGCCGTCTCGTCGTCGGGCGCATCTTCGTCGAGGCCGGACAGGTGCACGCGGTCGCCGCTCTCGATCGCCTCCAGATGCCGCTCCAGGGTGGCGCACAGCGCCCGGAAACTGCTGGCAAGCCGCCGCCGGTAGATCGTCATCACGAACCCGACCGCCGACCGCTCGGCGGCCGCCGCCTGATTGTAGGTGCTCGCGATGTACGCTTCGACCGCCACGTACAGGTCCCGCTCCGCCTCCGTCATCTCGATGAAGCGGTCGTCGACCTGTCGTTGCGCGATCGGGGTCGAAAGCATTCCCGCGTCGAAGTAGCGCCGCAGGAGCGCGCGGGTATGGCGCGAGATGAGATGCCGAATCGGCGTGTGCGCGCGCATCACGTCCAGGGCGGCGCGGCGTTCGGCGGTCTCCAACAGCCGGCGCGGAATCCCGGCCTCGTCGCGCAGGGCGCGGAGCACCTTGTTGGTCTTCAGCGGCGACAGCCCGGTGATGCGCGCGGAGTCCTCTTTGGCGGCGGCTCCATACTCCCGTTCGACCGCCTGAAACAGCCACGCCATGCGGTCCAGCGCCTCCGGCGACGGGTTCGGCTGGGCGAGATCGTCGAAGAACGTGAGAAACGCCTCCGCCGTCCATTCCGACGGCAGCCCCAGCAAGCTCAACAGATCCCATACTTCGACGGGATGCACCTGCATGGGCGTCGCGGTGAGCAATACCAGGCCCTCGGTACGCTCCTTGAGCTCCCGCATCAGGCGCAGCAACGCGTTCGGCCCGCCTTCGCTGGCTGACCCTGCCGCGCGCCGGCGAGCGTGGTGGGCTTCGTCGAGCACCACCAGATCCCACGGCTCGGCGTCCTGCAGCAACACCTCCGCCCGATCGCGCCGGCGCAGCAGATGACTTGACGCGATCACGACCGGTTCGCGGTGCCACTGCCGAGGGTCGACCTCGCGCTCATGCCGCCCGCGCAGCGCCGGCGAGGGGTACCGGATCAGCTTGCGGCCGTCGTAGATCGGCCAATTGAGATTGAACTTCTCGCGCAGCTCGATCTGCCACTGGCCGAGCACCGCCTTGGGAGCCAGGATCAGAATCCGCCGCGCCCGCCCCGCCAGCCACGCTTGCCGCAGCAGCATTCCCGCCTGGATCGTCTTGCCCAGTCCGACCTCATCGGCGATCAGGAGCTTCGGCGGCCACTGGGCGTAGAGGCGCTCGAACGCCCGCACCTGATGTGGCCACGGCGTCACCGCAGCAGTCGCTTCGCCGACGCGGGCGCCGCCCGGGCTCAGACCGGGCGCCTCCCTGATGAAAGTCCATACCAAGCCCCGCCGATCGATGACCGCCGGAACCTCCTGCTCTGCGACGACCGTGGCTTGCTCGCCCGGAACGGCGTCCTCCTCCTGCAGGCGCGCGGGCAGATCGCCGGTGGGCATGAAGCGCATCAGGTCACGGCGCGCCGCCTCCGGGACATCGAGCACGATCACCCGCCGCGCGCGGCCGGCCCAGAGCCGCGCGAAGTTTTCCTCTTCGCGGGTCACCCGCTCCGGCTCCGCTCCCCAGCTCGTGTAGACGTTGATGCTCTCCCAGTTGTGCTGCCAGCCGGCAGGGGTCTCGTTCAGGCTGCCGTTCCAGGCGATCCGGTCGCCGGTGCGGTCCTGAATGATGCCCGCCTTCTCGTGGAAGATTCCGTGACTGAGGATCGGCGTGCGGTCGGCGGCGCACGGAACCGCCACCTTCACGGTGAGGTGACCGCGGGCGATCATCCAGGCGAGCAATTCGAGGGCGCCGGCGGCGCCGGCATCGGGGGGCGCAAGCGGCACACCGGCCAGTCGTCGTTCGACCAGATCGCGCAGCCGCTCGCCTTGTCCGATTGCCGCGATCTCGGCTGGATCGAGGGTACAACCCACCACCAGCCGCATGTGGCCGCCGTTGCGCACCAAGCCTTCGATGCCGCGCGCCGCCAGGGCCAGCGCGCCGGCGTTGAAATAGCCGGTCAGCCGGTCGTAGCGCTCGGCATCCTCCAGCGCCGGCACGTAGAACAGCCGGACGAGGTCACCGTCGTCGGGGGTGTATTTCAGCTTCCAGGTGCGGTCGGTGAGCATGCTCAGGCGCCATCATCCTGCCACAACCTGAACTGTTCGGGCTCATCCATCCGGTCGCGATACGCCAGGCGGTACAGGTTGTAGAGCGCCTCCAAGTCGTTGCCGGCGGCCTCGGCATCGCCGGCAAGCACGATCCCGGTGAAGGTCTGCGATATGGGGAGCACTTCCAGAACAGCCTCGAGCGCCGCGAAGAAACGCGGATCATGCTCCACGAGCGCCTCACCGAGCAGCTCTTGAGCGGCGGCAAGAGACTGCATGCGCGCCCGGTTGGCGGCATGGTGAATGGGGTCGATCATGCCCCGCGAACCATCGACCGGCCCCAACGCCCCGGTGGCGGCGCGGTGCGCGCTGTCCCAGAGGCGCAGGTCGCTGCCCTTCTATTGCGCAAGACGCCCGACGATGTCGCGGTCCAAATCGACGCCGACCGCGCGCGCCAGTCTGAGCGCTTCGTCATAGGGGAACACCGGCGCACCGAAAGCGTCCCACGCCAGCACGAAGAACGCCGTGGCGGGATCGAGGTCCGCGTCGGCCTTGAGATGCGTCAACTGCTCCAGACGCCACCGTTTTACCTCACGCCGAGCCACGTCGAGGGCATCCTCCGGCGTCGCCGCGTAGGGATCCCACTCTTCCTCGTACGGCGTCAGTTGCGCGCGGCGGCGTTGCTTGGGTTTCTCGCGCGGTGTGCCGCGCCGCAATGGCCAGTGGCGGGAGAACTCCTCCAGCGCCGGCCCGAACGAAGCGAGGTAGAGATCGACGCGGGCGATGCCGGCGGCCTGGAACTCCTCCACCCGCTCCCGCACCGCGCGGGCGACCCCGGGCTCGACATCCTCCCAATAGCGGTCCTGTTCGGTCCGCGCGTCCTCGGCGCGCGGGCGGCACACCAGGAAGATGGTGCTGTTGGCCGCCGCCTTGTCCTTGATGTGCAGACTGCCGTCGGCCTCGGTGTTGATCGGCCAGGACGCCGTGATGACGAAGCCCGCTTCCATCAGGCCCTTGGTCAGCGCATCCCAGGCGCCGGTCGCCTTGTGGGTGAACATCAGCGTCATCAGCCCGTCGGCTTTCAGCGTCCGGCGGCACTCGGCGAAGATGGACGCCATGCGCTCCTGATAGTCCCGCCCCGCCAGCGCTCGCGCTCCCTTCTGCCCCCGGAAGCGCGCCGGATTGGCCACGGCTTCGTTGTCCTTGTCGGTGAGTTGGCGGCGGAACAGCTCAGGAAAGACGTGCCCGGCGGTACGCTTGAGCCAGACGTAGAAGAAGTCCGACAGCTCGGCGTACATGACGTTGTCGTAATACGGCGGATCCATGACCACCACGTCGATGCTGCCGTCCGCGATATGGTCGAGGCTGTCGCCCGGCTTGCAGGTGATGGTTACGGATGGCGGTGAACGCGTTTCCACGTCGGTGCCGGCGAACAGGGTGCCGGCATTTCTGTCCGGTCCCGGACGCACCAGCGCGACCAGTTCACCGATGCATTTAGTAGTCTTGTCGATGGCCCAATCGTAGCCAACGCCCGATACCAAAGGTGCCATCTCCGCGTAAGACCATACAAATGCGAAACCATGCCGGTCGAAGATGGACCGGACTCGACCGGTCGTATTGTCCCAGCGTCCAGCACGATTGTTGTAGTTCAGCAAGGTATCAAGCGTCAGGGCCAGGTACCCGTACGCCGCCTGCCGAACCTCGGTCAGCTTCCCGGCGGCCCGGTCGGCGTCCAGCAGTTCATGAAACACCTCGACGCTCGTACCGTGGCAGAGAAGTTGGCGGGGAGAGAACAGGTCTATCCATTTGTACATGCCGTACATCTTGTGGCCGCGATCGTAGTTGGACATGTCGCCGATAGATTCGCTCGGTACGATGTCGAAGGCTTCCCACTCCGGCAGTTTCTCGGCTAGCCGCGCCTGGATCTCGGCGCTGTTGTCGTCTTCGGGCCGCGGCGCCCGATAGCGCCGCACCCACTTCTCGCGCGTGCGTCCGGTCTTGGTCGTAGCGAGCACCCGTTCCTTGTAGACCACCGTGAAGAGCTGCTCTCCCATGCGTCCGGCCTGCGCCTGCGCCTTGATCTCGTCGCCGTCGATCACCCGCCCGCAATCCGAATAGGCGCAGGTCCCGTCGCCGCGGGCCACCGTGCCCGCCGACTGCTCCTTCACCGTCTTGACGATCTCGAACGCGCAGACCCGCCCCCCCGTCCCAGGACCCGACGCGAGATGAGGCTTGAGCCGTACCCCGGTCCCATCCGCCGCCAGCCGCCAGTTCGGCGACAGCGGCACCAGCCCGCCACAATACGGGCAGTTGATCGTGCGCGCCCAGACAAAGTTAGTGGGAATAGCGTCCGGCGCAGGCTCCCGTGAAAAGCACGGTGTCAGGCGCGCTTCTCGAGTGAGAACGAAGCGTTCCGACAGATAGGTAAATTCGGACTTGAGTTCGATGCCGAATTTCGAGGGCCACTCCACGGTTGCGCGCATTATCAGAGCGGACACCGGATTGAGATCGTTCGCGGCAGCTTCGGCCCCAAGCCGTACTGCCTCGAAGGGAATGCTTCCTCCTCCCGCAGTTGGATCGAGAACCACGAGGCTTCCCAAGGAACTATTCAACGTGATCTGAACCCAGTCCTTGTCAGCCGAGTCAGGGACGTATCCGAACGCCCGTGGGTAACTGTAAGCGTTTCCCTCGAAGCGTTCTCCTCGACGACGGGCCGCGTCGATCTTTCGTCGCGTAGCCACCGGATCGCCATGTATACCGAGCACATGGAGAAACCTCTCCCTCTCGGCGTCAGCCGGTAACACCGACGCGAGGATCGCCGCCCGCGACGCCACCAACGGCCGCCGCGCCCACCAAACGTGAAGATAATAGATCGGAGGTAGAGCCGTCATGGAACGCCGCTCGCGAATGCTCTCTTCCCCAAGAGCCGCGATCGGCAGCCAGCGCTCGATTAGACGAGTATCGGACATATTCAGATCTCTCCGAAGTCGTGGATATTGCGTGGCCGGTCCACGCGCCTTAGTCTGAAGCACATGCAATTTTATCTACCCACCCCAAACCGATTGGCTATCGAAAACGTATATGGAGCCTCACCCCTGGAACCTCCGCAAAGTAATCCTGAAAACCGGTCCCGTATCCTGCATCGACGATCATAGCTCCGCTCGCAGCTCATCAAGCTTGCGTTGTGTCTGCTCAAGCACATCGGCAAAACAGTTTGTACAGTAAGGTTTACCCAATCCCATGTTCCCGGGCTTCGTCACGCGAACGCACCTCGTTCCCTTGGGCATGTCCTCCTCGCATCGCCTGCATGCGGTTCTCCTGCCTACGTTATGGAAGGAAACAGATCCATGAGTGCCTCCAATCAGGCAGGGAACTGGGCCGCGCTTCGCCATTATCCGAGACCCGAACGCACTTTCGTTTTACGTGTTTTCTCGTCGTCACGCTGCTTGACCTTGAGACGCCGCACCTCTGATTCGAGGATCTCCGGAAGAAGCTCCATCGCATTCTTCAGTTCATCGATACTCCACTCTCTCCGTGGAGCTGTACTGATGGTTTGCTTTACGCGATGGCCGAAGATCTGTATCCCTGCCACGAAATTGGCACCGGTAAGATTCGGAATGAGCTTGGTAGAAATCTCATGACCGGCGGGCGACAGCCCGACCCTGTTCACGAGGACCTGCGATGCTTTCTTGATACGCTCATTCAAGCGCCTCTGCGCCTCTTGTCGCGCTCTTTGAGGACTTACTGAGAAGCTCTCAGGGACTTCCATAATACGTGTGGAGGCACGTTTTGATGCTTTCGCCGCCGCAACGATAGCATCGGCATCCAGTCCCATCGTCTCCGCATTGCGGCGCAGCTCTTCGAAGACGAGCTCATCATCGGCGTCAAGAAAATCCTCCTCAATCAACGAATCTATCACCTCATTGTGCACCATCATGTCCGGCCGGATCTTCATCTGAGTTCGGCCCTCGGTGACCTCTCTTGGTGGCTCTGGCTCTTCACCGCTAAGAAGGCCTGACAGGAACTGTTGGTCTTCTCTCTCAAGCTCGCGAAAATCTGTCAGCCGCGCATCGAGGTTCATACCGACATGCGTGACGATGTATCCGTAATTGTCGGGATGGCGCGGATCATTCTGCACCACAACTCGCATCGCACGCCCCACGAACTGAAGATACGGCGCGAGGCTACGGAACGGCCGGAAGATGGCGGCGACGCTCAACTGGCGGTGATCGAACCCCTCGCCCAGCATCTGGACCTGAACAATCACATCGATCATTCCGGCTCTCAGCTTCCGAAGCACCTCGGCACGATCCTCGGCGGGCATTTTACTGTGAATGGTTTCGGCTTCGTACCCTCGCTCTGAGTAGAGCGACCTGATTTCCCTAGCATGGTCGATTTGGATAGCAACTGCAACGATCTGATGATTCGTTCCAGTCTTGCGAAGCTGTTCAAGGCGATCCAGACTTGCCGTAACGATGCTCTCGTTACAAACCGGTGAGAGAGCGACTCCTCGGCTAAACCAGTCCTCCTCCTTTAGCTGCAAGACCTCGTCAAGGGTGTGGGTATTAGTGTCGCCTTTGTATGTAAATGTGAGCTCGGTGGGAGCGACATAGACCGCTTGCAGCCGCTTTATGTATCCCTTTACCATCGCCCGTTTGAACGAGTAACGGTAGACGGTCTTGCCGGCTATTTCCCTGTCGTCGGCCCTGTATGGAGTTGCCGTTAGATTCACTACCTTCGCGTTGGGGAACCGGTCAAAAACTTTCTCCCAACTCTTGGCAGCGCTGTGGTGCCCCTCATCAACAAGGATCAAGTCGAAGAAATCACTTTCGAAATTCGGAAGCCATCGGTCTGCGCTGCTGGCGAGCTGTTGTATGTTGGTGAGTACGATGTGTGAACCCTCGCAGTCATGGACATTCGCATCCTTTCCGTCGAGAACCGCTACGTGTGGTCCGGCTAACATCGTCTCACGCGTCAAGACGGATTGTTTCCACCAGAAGCAGGTTCGCCTGTCGGCGATATTGAGGTCCGCTAAGAGACTGTCCCGGATGGTGATGTTTGGGGAGAGTACCAGTACTCGGCCGCGTGCAAGCCCAAAAGGTAGAAGCGCGATCAGACCTGACTTACCACACCCGACGGGCAACTGCAGAATCGCGGGCTCTCTGCTTGATGCGAAGTGGTCAATAGCGGCTGCGCGGGCTTCGCGCTGGGGGTCACGGAGTTCGGTGTTGTGGTCGATATCGTATTCGACACTGGCGAAGAAGTCCTCGATAGACCGACTCGCCCGCACCCAGGCATCGACATCGACCCGGTGGAACCGCCAGGCCTTGCCTACCTTGTGGCGAGGGATCCTGCCGGCCTGCGCCAGCTCATAGAGCCTGCTTTTCCCGATCCCGAGATACTTGGCGGTCTCCTCGGCCGTCATCCAGTCGGACCCTTCCATATTGTCTTCCTCTCAGCAGTCAGTTGTACGAATAGAATAGAGTATGCGCCCAATTGGCACCAGTTGGCAACAAATGGCAGTGGTGTGATTGCAATCGCTCGTGCCGTGGCTTCTCCCGCTACCTGTCAGAACTCAGTGAATCATCGTCCGGCGCACTCGTCGAGCGTGGCCAGCGAGGGGGGTTCAGGCGGTGACACTCAATTCCCCGCCCGCGTACCATGAAGCAGGGATGCGCTCCGACCCGGAGCAGCACGGGACACGGGGGTAACTGTCATGGCACGGAGCGACCTCCTCGTTTCGCTGGTAAAGGGCCGGATCGGGCGGTGACGCGACGCGCGCCCGCTCCGTCGCGGAAGGCGATCATCGCCGAAGAGCGCGCGAAGCGCCACAAACTGCTTGCGGAGCGCCTGACGGAGGCAATGGGCGTCAATGGCGGCAGCCCCGTTACGGGCAAGTTCGTGGGCCACGGCCAGCGGCATCGCGAGTTTCTGCTTGAGTTGACGCCTCGCAGGCGGATCGAGGACCTTGTTCTCCCCGCCCTTACCCGGCAAGCGTGTGACGAGCTGATCGAGGAACAGCACCGGGCGGCGGTCCTGCGAGCGCATTCGCTGGAACCACGGCACCGCGTGCTGCTGGTGGGGCCGCCCGGCAACGGCCAGACGTCACCCGCGACGATAGCAAAGGCGCTCGGCGCCATCAGCTACGCCGAAGCCGAGGAGTTCTGTCGAGACGTGCGGCGGCGCAGTGCGCTTGCCATGGAAGAGCAGCCGCTCAAGCTCATTGTCGCCGAGCGCCTGAAGCTTTGGGCCGAGCGGTCAAGGTCGATGACTAACGACGGCGCCGAAGCCCAACACCTGCCACCGGTGTGCGAACGCAGCGGCAAACGCGGCATCCCGGCGACGATCAGGGGGGACCGGCATGCTGCTTCATAGACTGAAAATCTCGGGTGTTTTGTCCTTCGTGCCACACGGTATCGATCTGCCGATGGAACGGCTGAACGTCCTCATCGGCCCGAACGCCTTGGGAAAGTCTAACCTGCTCGAAGTGCTGGCGTTGCTGCGGGCGGCGCCGCGTGAGATCGCGGAGCCGGTAAAGCGAGGCGGAGCAGTGTGGAAATGGCTGTGGAAGGGCGATGCGGCACCGGACAAGGCATGCCCGCGACGGCTGGAAACAGCCGCCGGGAGCCCACGCAGACCAAGTCTCCGTCGTCATGCATCAATCAAATGACTCGAGGACCTTGCGCGTCCATGCCTGGCCCTCCCGCAGATCGTTCCTGGTGACCTTGGGAGGGTTTCGGAACACGATCCGGGAGACCCACTGCTCCGATTCTACCGCGGAGGTTTCGTACCCGATCACCCAGCGGAAGATACTTCTGAGGCGCAGTCTGGCGGCATCGTGGTCCGAGACCTGAGCCAGAGGAATGATCGCTTCTTCCTCTTCATGCGAGGAGCCCGCCGTCAGGTCGAGCAGCCGCGCCACGAACTCCGAGGCGCCGATGTCGACGACGTATCCTTCCCACTCCTGCTCTATGCGCATTTCATGCGCCGCCGGAGCGGGGAGCATCGGTCAGCAGGATGCGCAGGGCTGTCAGCACGCGGCGCGGACGCTTGCGGTGGATCGCCATCCCTGCCCAGTACGCCGCTTCCTCGTGCTGCATGGTCTCGATGCCCTCGACTACCGCCCGCATGTTGGCGCGGTTGCGCATCGGCGCAAGGGCGCGGAACAGCAACCCCAGCATGAGGGCGACCTCTTCGGTCAGGGCATAGCCGCTCTTCACGTCGTCGGCGCTTGGACCAAGCCTCACCCCGGATTGCGCAAGCCGGCGCAGCAAGCGGTGCTCGATGAGGTCCAGATTGGGGCCGCGGAGCCGTGCGATGCGTTGCGCCGACGTCACGGAAGGCGTCGCTGCCGTGGGCATCTGCCAGATCGCGTATTCCGTGTCCGCCGGTCCGTGACGGCGCACGCGCAGCTCATACCGGGGAGCCGACTCCGGCGTCTCGATCCGGGTGATTCGCGCCGCATGCGCCATTACGCCGCCGCCTCCGCGGTGGCCGACACGTAGGCCGCCCCGCTCGCGAACCGCGCCAGGCGCTCGGTGAGCTTCTCCGAGGCGTCGCTCTGCATCGACAGACCATCCTCGAACGTCAACGCGAACCCCACCTCCAGGTTCTGCGAGTTGGCGTCCCGAAGTTGCGGATCGAGAAACTCCTTCACCGGTTGCGCATCCGCCACCGGGCCCGTGAACTCCAGCTCGAACGAGCCGCCTTCGCGGGTTTCATAGCCTCCCGTGATCGTAACGACCTTCGTCGCCCCGGACACCGCGCCGATGGCGCCGAGCAGCCGAAAGGCGTCGCCCGCCTCGAACATGCGGATCGACAGCACTCCGATCTTGTCCATACGCTGCGCCCGCGCCTGCTCCCAGAGCTGCACCAGAGCGTCCCTGAGCACTCCCTCGGCAGTGACCGAGCCGGACGTCGGACGCGGCGGCGGATGCCCGCCTGTATCCTTGGGCGGCAGCCCCGGCAACTCGCGGATAACAGGCGGCTCGCGCCCACCACCCTGCCCGCCCGGTGCAGGGCGCGGCCAGATGCCCTTGTTCCTGGCGTAGGCCATGGTCAGGACCACGGCCTGCTCGTCGATCATGATGCTCACCGCCGGGTCGTCCTGACCGCACAGCAGCTCACCCCGCCGGTAGATGTAGTCGCCTTGCTCAACCCCGCGCCGGATGCCCCGAATGAAGATGTCGTCCCCACTCAGGATGGGCAGCGCCGGATCGCGGCGGAATTCCTCGCGCAGCGCGAGGGTGGTCATCTGGCCCTTCTTGAGCGGCGTGCGGTCGCGTACGTAGGCCGGCGAATCCGGCTCGTCCTCGGCCAGCCGCAGCTTTCTGAGATCGCGCAACGCCCGCACCACTTGCTGCTGGCCGGCGCCGGGTTGATCCGACGCGGCGTGCAAGTCGATCGCCGAATGGGCCAGATCGACGCCACTCGTTTCCACCCGGTTGCGCGAGGGATAGAAGATGTGCCGGTAGCATTGCTGGATGGCGATGGCCAGCGCATGTTCGGAACGCGACTCCAGCTCGCGGATCTTGGCCTGCTGATGCTCGGCCAGGTCCGCCATTCGCTCCGCCTGCTGCAACGCACGAAGAGCCAACCGCCGCACCGCGGCGCGCCGCATCTCCTCCTTGCGCGCGTCATCCGCCACCACGAACACCAGGTTGTTGCGTAGCGCCCGCAGCGCCGCTCCTTCCGTCCCCCGGCGTGAATAGATGCGCGCGACCAGCTCGGGAACACTCTCGACGGCGGCGCCGATCACCACGCCGTCATAGGCGAGCACGATCAGCCTGGGGCGACCGTCGCCGACCTCGTCGGGTACGTCGAACGGTCCGCCGGGAAAGGGGATCGTCTCGAAGGTTCTGCCCGCGAATATCCGCCGGATACGGTCGTTGAGCTCCGCGCGCGCGTCGCCGGCGTCCACGTGCTGCTCTTCCCGACGAATGATCTGGCTCAGATTCGCTTCCGCGAGGAACCGCATCGGAGCGCGCGGCCGGTCGTCGAGATAGGCCGAGTCGGTGATGAACCGCTTGCGCGCCTGTTCGATGAAGCTGATGTCGGTCGCCGGCCCCAACACCGAATAGCGCAGCCGTTCGGCCGAAAGCCCCTTCAGCGGATCGTTGAAGGCAAGGGTGTGCATGAAGATCGTGCGCGCCACATAGGCGGCGTAGGGCGGCATGCCGCCGTGCTGGGCGGCGTCGATCTCCTGCGCCAGCGCCTTGCCCTCCAACCGGCCGGCGGCGATGTCGTTGGTGATCGCCGGCACGTAGGCGGTCTGGCCGAGACGGGTAACGATCTCCTGACGGATCGGTTCGTGGCCCGGGTCGACGTGGTGGAGATGGATCGCCGTCGCGTCTGCCGGCCGCACCTGCCAGAGGTGGGAGATCGTACGGGCCAGCAGCCGCAGCATGCCCCGCACCCGCTGAAAATTGCCGAGCGTCGCGGTCTTGCCGGTGAGGGTTGCCAGCACTTCCGGATGCAAAGGATAGCTCGCACGGAAGGTCTCCGCGCTCTGCGGGTGTGCGGCGTCCCGAGCCAGCGCGTCTCCATGCGTAGTCCACAGCTCCTGGTAGGCGTCGACCACCGCGGGAAGCGAAGCGCGGTCGACGGTCTCGAACAGGCGCCGGAGCAGTACCTGGACGGTCTCGTCCTCTTCGGTGGGGTTGAGCAAGGTGGCCTTGCGCGCGGACACGCTCTCCGCCTCCGCCATCCGGTCGCCGATGAACTGGTTCTCCTCGCTGTAGGCATCGGTGGCGCGGCCATCCTTGCCAATCGCCAGGGTGTAGACCAGCGCCGCGTGCGGCGCCCCTTCCACCGCTTTGAACAACGAGGTCAGGAACGCGGTCAACTGGTCGCGGGCGGCGTCGATGCGCTGCACCTTGCGCAGGTAGACCGACAGCTCGTCGAGCAGGATCAGGGTCGGCTCTCCGCCGAACAGCTCGCGCAGGGTTTCGGCACCGGGCGCGATGCCCTGTTCGTCGCTCCTGCGAACCCGTTCGTAGCCGGTCATGCCGGCGAGCGCATAGGCGATCTCGCCCCACGGCGTATGGGCCAGAACGCCGTCGCCCATCGCTCGGCCGTTGGCGGGATCCGCGTTCTCGCCGTCGAACCCAGCCACGCGCACGGCCCCCGGAGGCAGCAGGCTCGGGTCGACGAACTCCGCGATGTGGGACGTATCTGGCATGCCGCGCACGGCATGGACGAGGGCGATCAACCCATGGGTCTTGCCGCCACCGTAGGAGGTGTCGAGGCGGAAGATCGCCGCCGCCTCGCCACCGGCGCCGCTCAACCGACGACACACGTTGGCGAGCAGATCCCGCAGGCCGCGCGTGGGGTAGGTGTTGGCGAAAAAACGGGCCGGGTCGCGGTATTCCGCGCTGGCGCGGCCGGCGATGACCTGCGCGAGGTCGGCCGCGAAGTCGGCCTCGGCAACGCTGCCGGTCAGGACATCCGCGCGCGGGCGGCAGGTCTCGAATATGGTGGAAGTCGTCATCTCTTGCCCATCTGACTATGCCCGTCTGCCGCCAGCCGGTCCGCCGGCCCCAGGCCGGCGGACGTGAGGACCCGCTCCATCCGCCGCCACGCGAAGATCGGCATCATGTGCACGCCGGCGACGCCGGGGGTGGCGCGCAGCCGCTGCAGCAGCTCGACCGTGTAGCGCATCCCTTCCTCTGCCGCCTCGCCGCGGGCTTCGGCCTGGCGAAGTCGTTCGAGCAGGGCATCGGTTTCGACGTGTGACCCGGTAAAGCCGACCAGGAACAGCCACGTGCGCAGCGACAGGGGAGAGGTGATGATCGGTACGCCGCAGATGATCGGCACCGTCACCCCGAGCCGTTCGACCTCGGCCAGCCAGCGGGTGAACCGGCCCCACAGGAACGGCGGCTGCGTCAGGATCACCTGCGCGCCGGCGGCGACCTTGCGCTGCATGCGGCGCGCGCGTGCTGCCGGCCCCGGCAGGATCGGGTTCTCCACCGCCCAGAGCGGCTGATCGGGAAATGCGCTCCGGATCGTGCGCAGTATGCGGAACGAGTTCTGCGGCAGCAGCCAGTGCAGCTTGACGATCCCGAACAGCCGGCGCACCAGCCCGCCGCCGGAGAGCACCAGCAGCGCCACTGCACCGCCGACGCGCGCTGCCGCCACCCGCCGCGCCACCATGCCGGCGGTTCGCAGGCTGGCCGCCACGGGGAATACCGGGGCGGCGGCCTTCTTCCGCGCCCCGGCG
>JAPOQV010000569.1 GCA_026710565.1 Spirochaetaceae bacterium
CGTCGTTGCGGAACAGCACGTTGCCGCGGATGCCGGATGCCCAGTTGCCGACGAACAGGTCCAGGTCGCCGTCCAGGTCGTAGTCCCCGAACGCCGCGGCCATGCCGCCGGCGCCGCGGTCCAGCCGGCCGTCGGGGTCGCGGTACGGAGCGCAGCAGGTGAACGTGCCGTCGCCGTTGCCGCGGTACAGCAGCAGGTGGCCGGGCGGCGGCAGTCCCGGCTCCTCCGGGCCGGCCGAGGGGATGAACAGGTCCAGCGAGCCGTCGCCGTCGAAGTCGGCGGCGGCCGCGCCGTGGGCGCGGTGCACGCGCGCCAGCCCGGCGGGGACGGCGCGATCGATGAAGGTGCCGTCGCGCCGGTTGATGAACAGGCGGTCGGGGGCGCCGCCGCCGGTGGCGTAGAACAGGTCCTGGGCGCCGTCGCCGTCGAAGTCGCCGGCCACCCCTCCGGGCGCGTGGGGCGGCGCGGAAAACACGCCGGGATGTTCCCGGCCCAGACCGACCCGCACGCCCACCTCGCTGAATTGCAGCGGGGGCGCGGCCAGCACGGCCGGTGCAGCGCACAGAGCCGCGCACAGCGCGGCGGCGATCGTCACGCGTTTCGCGGGTCCGTGGCGGCGGCGTGCACCTGGTTCGGTCAACTCGGCACCGCCCCCAGGTCCCGCTCCAGGTGGCGCAGCACGGCATCGCCGACCGCCGTGGTGGTTGCGCGCCCCTGCAGGTCGGGCGTGCGGGGACCCGCTGCCAGCACCGCCTGCACGGCGCGCTCGACGGCGGCGGCCGGGCAAGGGCGCCCGAGCGCGTGCAGCAGCATCGCGGCGGCCCGGCACGCGGCGATCGGGTTGGCGCGGCCGGTGCCGGCCAGGTCGGGGGCGCTGCCGTGCACGGGCTCGGCGATCAGAACGTGGCCGCCGGCGTTTGCCCCGGCCACCAGCCCCAGGCCGCCGACCAGCGCGGCGCCGGCGTCGCTGACGATGTCGCCGTACAGGTTGGGGGCCAGGATGACGTCGTACGACTGCGGCTCGCGGATCAACCGGTAGAGGTGGGAGTCGACCAGTTGTTCGTCGACAGCTACCTCTGGAAACTCACCAGCCACGGCCAGGGCCGTCTCGCGGAACAGACCGTCGGTCAGGCGCAGCACGTTGGCCTTGTGCACGATCGTCACCTGCGCCGTGCCTCCCCGCGCCCGCGCGCGCTCCGCGGCGTGCCGGAACGCGACGCGGGCGATGCGCTCGGTCGCCCGGCGCGAGATGACCCGTTCGGCGACGGCGACTGCTTCCCTCTGCTCCCAGCGCTCGCGCCCGGCGTAGAGACCTTCGGTGTTCTCCCTGACGACCAGGATGTCGACCCCATCGGCGCTGCCGGCGACCGGTGCCGACCGCAGAGGCCTGAGGTTGGCGTAGAGATCGAGCTCCTGCCGCAGGGCGACCACCGGGCTGCGATAGCCGTCGACGCGTTCTGACGGGGAGCTGACGGCGCCGAGCAGCGCGCCGGCACAGCCGGCAAGAGCGGTGCGCGTGGCGTCCGGGAGGGCGTCCCCGCAGCGCTCGAACGCCCCCCAGCCCACCTCGAGCTCGACCAGGTCGAGCCCGCCGACGGCCTGCAGGAGCCGCGCGGCCTGGGCGGTCACTTCCGTACCGATCCCGTCGCCGGGCAGCAGCGCCACCCGCGCGCCGCTCCCGCTGTCGCTCATCGGGCGAGCCGGGCCCGTACGAACGGGATCAGGCCGCCTGCGTCCAGCAGCCGCTGCACGTTCTGGCTGAAAGGAGGGAACCGGTAGCGCGCCGCTCCGCTGCGGATGACCGACTCCTCCAGCAGCACCTCGACGTTCTCACCGCCCGCGATCGCGGCGACCGCCTCCGGGCTGACGATGGCCGGCAGGCCGTTGTTGATGCAATTGCGGTAGAAGATCCGCGCAAAGCTCACCGCCACGACGGCAGCGATGCCGTTGGCAACCAGGCAGGTCACCGCCTGTTCGCGGCTCGAGCCGCACCCGCAGGTCCTGCCGGCGCAGATCACGTCGCCCGGCCGCACCGCGCGCGCGAAGTCCGGGTCCAGGTCCTCCAGGGCATGAGCCTTGATCTCGTCGACCGATCTGAGCGTGTACGTGTACTTCCCCGGGAAGATGACGTCCGTGTTGACGTCATCGCCGTACTTCCAGACCCGGCCCGCTGCCACGTCAGTCGGCCGCGCCGACCGCGTCGGGCGCGCAGATCCTGCCGGCCACGGCGCTGGCGGCGACCACGGCCGGCGAGCTCAGGTAGATCTCGGCGTCCGGGGTGCCCATCCGGCCCCGGAAGTTCCGGTTGCCGCTTGAGATGCACACCTCCCCGGGTGCCAGGAC
>JAPOQV010000570.1 GCA_026710565.1 Spirochaetaceae bacterium
GGGCGTTCGACCGGCAGCGGCGGCGCGGATCTATCTGCGGCACCGCGTCGCGTGCGCCGGCGGGCTCAGCGCCGGCGCACGCTGCGGCCCCCGGGGATCGCGCGGCGCCGGACGGTCCTTTGGCCGATGCCACGCCCGCGACCTCGGTGCCTGCCGCTTCGCCGCCGCTGGTGCTCGACGCGGCAGGAAGGCAGAAACTGGTGGAGGACGCAGCCGGCAAGAGCGCGCGGCAGGTCCGCCGGATGCTGGCGGATCTGGACCCGGAACTGGCGCCGCCGGCCGACCGGATGCGCCCGATCGGCGACGGCCGCTACGAGCTGAAGGCGGTCATCGACGCCGACTGCCACCAGGGGCTGGAGCAGCTTCGCGGGTTGCTCTCGCACGTGGACCCGCGCATGACGATCGGGCAACTCGTCGGGCGCATCGTGCAGGAGGCGCTCGACCGCCACGACCCGAGCCGGCCGCCGCGCCGCGCGCGCACCGGCAGCCGGTCGGCGGAGGCCGACTCCAAGCCCGCTTCGGCGTCGAAGGAGCAAGCCGCCCCGAAGCCCGGTCACGCTTCGACGGTCCCGGACGCGGCGACTCCCGCCGGCACCACTCCGACAGCGGAGGAGCGGACGCCCCCACCGAGCCGGCAGGGAGCGACGCACCGCCGACCGGCTGCGCGGAGACCGACCGGCGCCGTTACTTCGACGGCGAAGCCGTCCGCTACGGGCCGCGCGATTCCGGCGGCGGTGCGACGACAGGTCTGGCAGCGCGACGGCTGCTGCTGCAGCTACGTCGATCGGCAGACTGGACGCCGCAGCAACTCACGACATATGATCGAGATAGACCACATCCTGCCGTATGCGATGGGCGGCAGCGCCGATCTTGAGAACCTCCGCTTGCTCTGTGGAGTCCATCACCGCCACCGGCATGCACCGCATGACTCAACGCGCATTCCTGAACGATGAGCCCTGCAGCCGCACGGGTCACCCCTCCCGTGGTCTCACCCATCTCACCCACACGAAACCCGGAAGCCCTTTCAGATTTCATTGAGGATGATATCCTTCAATTCAATCAGAGTCTTGATTCGATAGCTGGCCTGTGAAAAGTCTTGTGCTTTCGTAAAGTCGTTATAGACAATGACACAGTCAATACCGGCCGCCACGGCTGAGTGCAGACCTCTGGATGAATCCTCTACAACCAGTGTCTCTCTCTTGGTGGCTCCGAGGCGCTTCAAGCCGGTCACGTATGGTTCCGGGTGCGGCTTGGCGAGCTTGTAGTCTTCGCGAACAAGGACGAAATCCATGAATTGGATAACCTTGCGCTTTTCGTGGATAATCTCAAAATCCACACGTCTCGCAGTCGTCACGATAGCCATGCGGACGTATCTTGACAGTTCAGCAAGAGTTTCAACGACGCCTTCAATCTCGATGGCTTCCGTTCTAAGATATTCTTGATAATAGTCATTACGAACATCACGTTGCCTGCTGATGGTCTGTTCATCAATACCTGCCGCCCTGGCTTGGGCCCAAGTGCCCGATCCCTGGTTCATGTCGCGGAGGTATCGATCCTTGTCCAAAATCAAACCAATGTCCGCTAGGGCGCGTTCTCCAGCTTTGTAATACCAGAATTCGGTGTCCACCAGAACACCATCATGGTCGAAGAGTATGTACCTTTTCACTCTCTTGATCCTTTCCGGCAGCCGCGTGGAATGCCGCCGCCTGCATGCGACCCGCTCCGCAACGAAGCGCTGAAGTTCGCGTCGCTCCGTGGTCGGCACCACGGCACGATCAGGCGACGCCGGTCAGGTCCAGCTCCTCGGCCAGATGGTAGCTCACCAACTGGCCAGGGTCTTGCGCCGGGCGCGCTGGCGCGGGTCGGGCTTGGGCACCGCCGACAGAAGCTCCAGGATCTGCGCCTGCGTGGTCACGTCCAGCGCGGTGGTCGGCTCGTCGGCGATGAGGAGCTGCGGGTCGCACGACAGGGCCATGGCGATGACCGCCCGTCCTTGACCGCTCTCAAGGCGGGCGGTACGCTCTTGAGCCACACCATCGAGGAGCAGCACACTACCGGCAACTCCCTTCCCACTCTCTCGCGTCGGCGGTGTACTGGCCTCATCAGCACTCAGGAGGCATCCCAGGTAGCGTTAGGAACAGATCGGCATTCCGTCGGACAACCGAAATACATCGTAAGCACCGAGTGACACTTGCAGCATGGTGTCACCGTCAAGAAACCAGAGGGAGCAGAATGAAGCGAACACACGCTCGTAAATTAGCGCTGGCGCTGGCCATCATGGTGGCGGCGCTGCCGGCCTGGGCACAGCAGTACAACGAAGCGCCCATGCTTGCCGAGATGGTCGCCGCCGGCGACTTGCCACCGGTCGAAGAACGGCTGCCGGCGAACCCGTTCGTCCGCCAGGTCCAATCCGAGATCGGCACCTACGGCGGCACCCTGAACAAGTGGGACACCAACCTGCGGAACGCCTTCTTTACCCTGTATGGCTACGTGTTCAACACGGAGATGGGCGGCTACGGCTTCGACACGCCGTTCGACATCAACGCGTACCTCGAGAACGGCATGTTCTTCACCGGACACGAGCCGTACCACTTCGAGCGCTACGAGTACAACGACGACTACACCGAGGTCACCTGCTGGCTGCGCGAAGGACTGAAATGGTCCGACGGCCATCCGTTCACGGTGGACGACATCGTCTGGAGCTGGAACGAGATCTCCACCAATCCCAACGTCTGGAATCCTCCCGGGCATTGGGCCACGATCCACGGCGGCGCCAACATGACGGCCGAGAAGGTCGGCGAGAACGCGGTCAAGTACACCAGCAACTCTCCCAACCCGCGCATGCACACGCTCGTCACGATCTACGAGATGGTGCACGCCAGGCACTACTTCGAGCAGTTCCACCCCGACCACAACGCCGACGCGACGTGGGAGGACCTGATCGACCGACTGCTGCTCGGCGGCAACTCGGGCGGAACCCATACCACCGGCTTCATCAAGTATCCCGACGAGCTTCCCCAGCTCGGAGCGTGGGTCTACACCAGCACCGATGAGGTCGACGGCATCCTCGCCACCCGCAACCCCTACTACCCCGTAGTCGATCCCGCGGGCAACCAGCTTCCCTACATCGACCACATCCGCATCCGGCTCTTCTCCAACGTGGAAGCCGGCGTGCTCAGCACGTTCCGCGGCGAGGTCGACGTCCAGTCCACGCACTACACCGACCTCTCAGGCTACACGGTCCTCAAGGAGAACGAGGAGCGGGGCGACTACAAGGTGAGCATCTGGAAGGGCGGAGCGGCGCAGGGCTACTACCTGCTGAACATCGAGCCCGAGGGAGATCCGCAGCTCGCGAAGTACGTACGGGAGGTTGACTTCCGGCGGGCGATGTCCCTGGCGATCAACCGCGACGAAGTGAACGACACCCTGTACTTCGGGCTCGCCGAGCCGTCCGCAACCACCCTGAGCTCCGAGTCGTTCTTCCACGATCCCGCGATGGAGATGTGGGGCGGCTATGAGCCCGACCGCGCACGCGAGCTGCTGGCAGGACTGGGACTGAAGGACACCGACGGCGACGGGTTCGTCGAGTATCCGGAGGGCGGCAAGGTCACCATCATCCTCAACAACGCCAGCAACCTGCGGCCCAACCTGCCGCTGGGAGAGATGGCCGTGAAGTACTGGCAGGACATCGGGCTCGACGTGAGGATGGAGGTCGTCCAGGCCTCCGTCATCTTCGAGAACCGGACGTCCGGCGACGTGCAGATGTACTCGAACTGGGGTCCCTCCATGCAGGTCTTCCTGCCGTACGTGTTCCTGGGCAACGCCTTCAACCCGGAGACGCACCTGGGCAGCCGGCTGGACGATCCGCCGCCCGAGTACCTGAAGGCCTGGGAGATGGAGCAGGAGTTCGTGGGTCAACAGGATCCCGAAAGCTACACGCAGAAGCTCAAGGAGTTCCTGACGTACGTCGCCACCGACGTCACCCCGGAAATCGCCGTCACGTCGGGCTTTCCCGTGCCGTTCGTCGTCCACAACAGGATGGGGAACGTGCCGTCGACCGGGGTCAATCTCAAGGGCGAGTCGTCAGCTCATCCGGAGCAGTTCTACATCAAGTCCTGACGTTATCTACCGGCGTCGCCCGCACGTCATCGCTTGGGGAGAGACCGGCGCGTCTCTCCCCAAGCTCCAGCCGGGTCACTCTCTGACATGACCGTCTTCCTCATCCGCCGGCTGTTCACGATGGTCATCTCCTTCCTGCTGATGTCGCTGGTGATCTTCATCATCATTCAGCTCGCTCCCGGCGACTTCATCACCCATCTCATGGCGCAGATGTCCGGGGGCGGGATGAGGGACGAGTACGCACGGGAGTTCGCCGAGAACTTCAGGCGGCTGCACGGTCTGGACCAGCCGAAGTGGATTCAGTACTTCATATGGATTCGGAACTTCCTCACCGGCGACATGGGCCACTCGCTCCTCCACGGACGGCCGGTCGCGACGCTGCTCGGCGATCGCCTGGCCCTCAGCTTCGGAATCTCGTTCGGCAGCCTGGTGTTCACCTGGCTGATCGGCATTCCCATCGGGATCTACGGAGCGACGCACAAGAACACGATCGGCGACCATGCGACGACCTTCGTCGGCTTCCTGGGCCTGTCGATTCCGAACTTCTTCCTCGCTCTGGTGCTGATGATCTTCGCCGTGTTCGCTCTCAATTGGCCCGTCGGCGTGCTCTTCTCGAGAGCGTACGAGGACGCGCCATGGAGTTTCATGAAGGCTCTCGACCTGGCGAAGAACCTGTGGATCCCCATCGTCGTCATCGGCACGGCCGGAACGGCGGCCACCATCCGCGTCATGCGAGGCAACCTCCTCGACATGCTCGGCCAACCCTTCGTCACCACTGCCAGATCGAAGGGACTGAAGGAGCGGATCGTCGTCCGCCGCCATGCGGTAAGGATCGCGTTCAACCCGTTCGTCAGCGGCCTGGGCATGTCGTTGCCGACGCTGCTTTCGGGCGAAACCATCACCTCCATCGTGCTCAACCTGCCGACCGCGGGGCCGCTCCTGTTCGAGGCGCTGCTCGCGGAGGACATCTACCTGTCCGCGAGCATCCTCCAGTTCTACGCCATCTTCCTGCTCCTCGGAAACCTGATGGCCGACATCGCCTTGACGTGGCTGGATCCTCGCATCCGGCTGGAGTGAGCGGCGGCCGCAGCCCGGATTGATGCAGAACCCATGAGCCAGGAAGCAGGAGCGAATCAGAGTCCGGCCCCGCAGCCCGCAGTCGACCTCGACGCCGGGCTCGCAACCGGGTTCTGGCTGCCCATCTGGCGCCGCTTTCGCAAGAACCGCCTGGGCGTGGTCAGCGGCATCATCCTGATCGTCCTCTACACGGTGGCCGTTTTCGCGCCGTTCTTCAGCCCGTATCCGTTCGACGAGTTCCACGGCAAGATCAAGTACGCTCCGCCGCAGCGCATCCGGGTGTTCGACGAAGAGGGCCGGCTGACCGCCCCGTTTACCTACGCGTACCAGCGGCAGATGGACCCGGAGACCCTGGCGCTCAACTATCGGGAGGACCGGTCGACCAGGTATCGCATACGCTTCTTCGTTCGCGGCGAGCCGTACCGGGTCCTGTTCGTGATCCCCGCCAGGCTGCGGTTCATCGGCATCGAGGAGGGGGGTACCGTCTTCCTCCTGGGTACCGACGTGCTCGGCAGGGACCTGCTGTCGCGCATGCTCAAGGCAGCTCAGGTCAGCCTCTCGGTGCCGCTGGTCGGCACGCTCATCACCGTGGTGCTGGGGCTGATTCTCGGCGTCGCGTCGGGCTACTTCGGCGGCGTGATCGACGACGTCATCCAGCGCTTCATCGAGCTGCTGCTGTCGTTCCCTCACATCCCGCTGTGGCTGGCGCTGTCGGCCGCGATTCCCCCGACGTGGCCGTCCAACTACGTCTATCTCACCATCGTGGCGATCCTCTCCTTCATCGGCTGGGGAGGGCTGGCCAGGGTCGTACGGGGAAAGGTCCTGGCGTACCGCGGGGAGGAATACGTCCTCGCCGCCCGCGCGGCGGGCGCCCGCAACTGGCGCATCATCACCAGGCACCTGGTGCCCGGCTGTCTCAGCCACACGATCGTCATCGCCACGCTGTCGATACCGGGCATCATTCTCGGCGAGAGCGCCCTGAGCTATCTGGGCGTAGGGGTGACGCCCCCCATGACGAGCTGGGGCGTATTGATCAAGGACGCGACGAGCATTCACGCCATCGTGCGGCACGTCTGGCTGACGATTCCGGGATTGATGATCACCATCACCGTGCTCTGCTTCAACTTCCTCGGGGATGCGGTCCGCGATGCCGTGGATCCGTTCGCCACGTAGCCGCGGGGAGCAGGACGCATGAGCGACACCGACACCCTCCTGGAAGTCCGGAATCTCCGGACCTACTTCCACACCGACGACGGCGTCGTCCGCGCCGTCGACGGCGTCAGCTTCGACGTGGCGAAGACGCAGGTGGTCGGCGTCGTCGGCGAGAGCGGCTGCGGCAAGAGCGTGACGGCGCTGACCATCCTGCGGCTGATACCGAGCCCGCCGGGGCGCATCGAAGAGGGGTCGATCCTCCTGCACCGCGAGCACGAGACGGTGGACATCGCCACGCTGCCGGCGAAGGGCAGGAAGATCCGGGAGATTCGCGGCGCGGAGATCTCGATGATCTTCCAGGAGCCGATGAGGACGCTGAGCCCTATCTATTCGATAGGGTATCAAATCATGGAGAGCGTGCGGCTGCACCAGGGATTGAGCAAAACGGACGCGAAGGAGCACGCGATACACATGCTCCGCAGCGTCGGCATGCCGGATCCCGAACAGCGCGTGAACGCATACCCGCACCAGTTGAGCGGCGGGATGAGGCAGCGGGCGATGATCGCCATGGCCCTCTCATGCCGGCCGAAGCTGCTCAACGCCGACGAGCCCACCACGGCTCTCGACGTGACGATCGAGGCGCAGATCCTGGAGCTGGTACGAGAGCTGCAGCGCGAATACCACATGTCGATCCTGTTCATCACGCACGACCTGGGGGTCATCGCGAAGATGGCGCATACGGTGCTGGTCATGTACCTGGGCCGGATCGTGGAGCGCGCGTCGACCGTGGATCTGTTCAGGAATCCCGCGCATCCCTATACCCAGGCGCTCTTCAGGTCGATTCCCGGCATGGCGCCGGCGCCGAAGGCGAAGCTGGAGGCCATCTCGGGCTCGGTGCCGGATCCGACCGTTACGATCCGGGGTTGCTCGTTCGCGCCGCGCTGCCCGCACGCGCACGATCGGTGCAAGACGGACCCGGGCTATACCGAGGTCGGGCCGGACCACGCCGTCGCGTGCTGGCTCTACGAGGACTGATGGCGATGGCCGGTGCCCCGCAGCGCCTGTTGACCGTCGAAGGGTTGAAGAAGCACTTCCCCATCGAGAAGGGGCTGTTTCGCAGGACCGTCGGCCATGTCCGGGCGGTGGACGGCGTGAGCCTCGCCGTACGCAAGGGCGAGACGCTGGGCCTGGTGGGCGAGAGCGGATGCGGCAAGACCACGACCGGCCGCATGATCGCCGGACTGTATGAGCCGACGGCAGGGCGGGTCGTCTTTCACGCGGACGGGCAAGACATGGACGTCTGGCGCTTGACGCAGGTCGAGCTGCTCGAGTTTCGGCGCGGCGTCCAGATCGTCTTCCAGGACCCCTTTTCCTCACTGAACCCGTGGATGCGGGTTACGGAGATCATCGGCGAGCCGCTCATCGTGCAGCGCGGCATGAAAGGAAGGGAGTTGCGTCGCGAGGTCGGCCGACTGCTGGAGGTCGTCGGCCTGAGCTCCCAGCTTGCGGACCGGTTCCCGCACCAGGCCATCGGCGGCACGATTCAGGGAACCGGCATTCCCCACGCACGGGCCTCCGTCACCGCGCAC
>JAPOQV010000571.1 GCA_026710565.1 Spirochaetaceae bacterium
GCTCGCGCTCGGCGCCTGCGCGGGTCAGTAGCCAGAGCCCACGCGGGGCTCGGCGCACGTCTCGGTCCGGGGCGGCACCGCCCGTAACGGCAGAGCCGTCCCCCAACCTGGCCTCCGCAACCGCCCGGCGCCGTGAAGGGCCACTCTACGCCTCCCTGCCGCGCCTGCCGCCACGTCCGAGAGGCTCCGCTCGCGGTCAAGCAAGCCCCGTCGGTGACTGATTCTCGACCCTCACGAATAATGCAGGCTAGGCCACTCTGGGCCCCGATCCACACTGCACGGTGCGGTGGTACAACTCCGCTTGGTTGAAAACGTTTCTCGTCTGCCCATGCGTAAGCCATCAAGGCGACGCCCACGGCCGCATGAAGGGCGATTCCACCGCGAGATCCACAGCCCTCGCGCATCGCCCCGCGAACACGCGGGTCGATGGCGTCTTCACTAGCCGCAGGCGGTCCTTTCACCTACTCATATCAACGTTTGCAAGCAGCTCATCAAATCCGGTCGCCACTTCATAGCGAGCCGCTGACTCTCTTACCTTCAGGGCGCTGAAGTGTGCGCGTCCACAGGCGATCTTGGCGCTCTCGGGCATGCGGAGATCGTCGAGAAACGGGCTGCCCTTGGTCTCGACGACGAAATAGAGCCGTTCGCCCTCGTCCGTATCGAGCAGGACGGCCCAGTCAGGGTTGTAGTTGCCGAGTGGTGTCTTGACCCGGAACCATCCCGGCAACTTCGCGTACACCTTGGCCGCGTCGTTCTTTTCGAGCTGGTCGGCAAAGCGGGCCTCGACGTCCGACTCGTACACCACGCTCTCATGGACCGACTTGCTCGCCTTGCGCATGTTCTTCAGATAGCCGGTCAGCTCTTCAGTCTCGAACAGTTCCTGCGCGTAGTAGTGCTCGTCTCCCAGGCGCTGGTACTTGATGCCGTCAACCAGTGCCTGTCGTTTGCAGCGGTTGATCGCCTGCCCGGCAAGCTCGATGAATTGCTGCGGATTGCGCTTGAAGTCGTCGATGCGCCGGCTGCCACTCAGAATGCGTTGGATGCTGCGCCGCGTGAGTTGTGTTCGATCCTGAAGCTCCGTCAGCACGTCGGGCAGTTCGATGTCGGTCTCGTCCAACACGACCGTCGCGGACCCGCACGTCTCGGTGGCTTCCACCCCGCCTTGACCGATCGCGATATCCGCCTTGCGCCACTGTAGTCGCGTCCTCGGGATCGGCGGCGCTTCCCGCAGCGCCCGGGCGCACTTCCCGAGCAAGTCCTCGTTGTCGAACGCCACCCGATACGTGGTCTGGTGCTTGATCCGATCCCAGAGCGCCTTGAACTCCCGGCTGCGGAGCACCGCCTGACGTGGCCGGACCCGGCGCCGCTCGTCGGCGTTCTTGATCTCCAGTCGGCCGGCCAGCCTGCGCAAGACCCTGACGATTTCGGCGTGTTGCGGAGCGAACTCCTCGGGAACGACCAGTGTCTCGTCCTTGAGCGCCCCGCGAAGCGAATCCTGAACGCGGCCCTTGGAGTCGATATAGCCTTCGTCCTGCAGGTGCTCCCACAGGGCTTCGGACGCCTTGAACCCGAGAGCCTTTGCCTTGCCGGCAGCTTCATCCACCAAAATCGCAGCGAACTGATGCCGTTCCACCACGCCGAAGCGAAACCCGGTGTCTCTCTCGATCTCCTTCTGCAGGTTCTCGGCGAACGCCTCGTAGCTTTCCATCGCCACGACGGTGAGCGTGTTGACCTCGAAGCCACGCAGGCGCTGACCTTGCTGGTTGACGCACAGACGCAGGCCGCGCCCGATAGTCTGCCGCCGCTCCCTCTCGGACTGGATGTCGCGCAGCGCGCAGATCTGGAACACGTTGGGGTTGTCCCAACCCTCGCGCAGTGCCGAGTGGGAGAAGATGAACTTGAGCGGCGTGTCGAGGCTCAGAAGCGTCTCCTTCTCCCGCATGATGAGGTTGTAGGCCCGCTCGGCGTTGTCCCTGTTCGCTTGGTTGTTCTCGGCCGTGTTGGTCCATCCGCCCTTCCTGTCGATGGAAAAGTAGCCGTTGTGGACCTCCTCGGCCGATGTGGTCACATCGACCTCCTCGAAGAGGGTGTTGTAGTCCGGATGTCTGGCCAGACGCCGGTACTCCTCCTCGAAAACCCTCGCGTATTCGCCTTTGGCTACATTGCCCTCCGCGTCATACCGCCGGTAGCGATCCACCCTGTCGATAAAAAATAGGCTGAGCACCTTGATACCGTGCGGGCGAAGCCGCTTCTCCTTGTTGAAATGCTCACGGATGGTCCGGCGGATCATCTCGCGCGCAACGGCGGAGGCGTCCACGTCCCCCCACGACTCTCCCGGCCGCAGATAATGTTCGTCTCCCGGAGTCCGAAGTTCAAGGAACTCCTTTCCTCGCTCCACGCGAATCTCGCCGATGCGGCAATTCCGATAGACGACCCGGCCGGTGGTCTGCTCTAGGTCGTCACCGTCCATAACGGTCCTCTCCTGACGACGAACGCCGCCCGCCGACTCCACGTCGATCTCGACCCGGGCGCTGATCGTGCCACTCCGGTTGCTCGTGGCGACCAACCGGACATAGGGCTTGTTGTGAGCGCCCTGGATGGTGGCGGACGCAACCTCGATCTGCTTCACGAGCTTGCGGTCGTAGGCGTCCACCGCATCGAGCCGGTAGACCATGTGGTGCCGGTCAACGTGCGTCGCAGAATAGCGCAGGGTGCAAAGCGGATTCATCGCTCCCAGCGCTTCTCGTCCTCGTCCTCGCAGGCCGCCGTCGACGCTCTGCGGCTCGTCGACGATGACCACGGGCTGGGTGGCTCGGATCAGATCGATTGGTTTCTCGCCGCCCGTCTTCTCGCTGTCCTTGTAGAGGTTGTTGACATCCTTCTTGTTGATGGCGCCGACGGTTACCACCATGATCTGTATCTGCGGGCTGGAAGCGAAATTCCGCACCTGCCCGAGCTTGGCAGAGTCGTAGAGGAAGTACTCGAACGGGGTTCCGGAGTAGAGCGCCCGGAAATGGTCTTCCGTGATCTGGAGGGATTTGTACACACCCTCCTTGATCGCGATGGAAGGCACGACGATGACGAACTTGGTAAATCCGTAACGCTTGTTCAGCTCGAAGATCGTGCGGAGATAGACGTAGGTCTTGCCCGTACCCGTCTCCATTTCCACCGTAAAGTCGCCCGAGACTAGCGAATCGGACGGCGGCACGCCGTTGCGGAGCTGAACGTCCCTCAGGTTCGAACGGATCTCGTCATCGAGCAGGGTCAGCCGGTTGCCGATACCGAGATGACTCTCCACGAAGAGCCGACGCGGGATTGCGGTCGATTCCGGCGTGACGGTGAACTCGGACCGGCAGGCTTCCTGGCCGCGAAAAAGGTCGCAGACGGCCTCGATGGCCTGGAGTTGAAAGTCGAGGTCGGGTTCGAAATGGAGCTTCATGTTTCTCGTCACTCTTCCTCTACGCGCGTCGGTGGCGGCACTTCCGTCGGATATCCCCCCCACAACGGCTGGCGGTCCCACATCCCATGGCGCCGCCCGGCAGGTTCGATATCACTCATGCCACCTCCGCATCAGAGGCTCCGCACGTTGCCGAGCCCGTGCTGCTCCAGGATGGTCGTGAGGTTGGTCTTGGCGACGTCGTCGGCGAAGGCGCTGTCGCGGAAGATGACCCTGGTCTCTCCGACGGGCGCCAACTCGGCGCGCCATTTGACGATGCCGAGGGCCAGGGGCTCCACGGCGTCGTGGTCGATCTTCTCCGCAAGGCAGGTGATCAGGGCGCCGGCACCGACGGCGCGTACGGTCGTGCCGGCGATAGCGCGCGCGTCGATGGGCACGCAGAGATCGAGGCCCAGCTTCAGCAGCATCTCGTAGAGAATGTCGTCCTCATTGCGGTCGGGCTTGATGTGCTCAAGGTTGTCGAGCAGTGCTCCCTCCAGGTCATCGCGGTCCGGCTCCCAGGCGCGGATGTTGGAGGTGTCGAGCCTGAACACGCGGAAGCCGAGGTCGCCTGCGAACGTGGGGTTCTCATCCCTAATCCTCGCGGCGGCGCGGCGGAGGCGCTCCTTTGTGAGCTCGGCTATGTTGCGGGGTCTGCTGAGCTTGTCACAGTAGGCAGCAGAACTTCTCTGGTCCTTATTGTCTATGTCGAGTGGTTGCGGCAGCTGCACAAGAACGCCCTGTCGGTTCCCTCCGTCCTTCGCGTTTTGGGCCAGTAGGGCTTCACCAGTGGTTCCCGACCCTGCAAAATAGTCCACAACTATGTCGCCGCCATCCAATGTCGTTGTAGTGGCTATTAGTGTCTTAATGAGTTCAGTTGGTTCTATTGTGTCAAACCCGTGGTCATTTCCTAAGAGTCGGTTCATCTCCCATTTCCCCGCTTCCGATGTAGATGACCATTCACTTTCCATGAAGCAATAGAAAGGGTCATGTGCAGCGTCTTCTTCATCCTCGAAGTATCTGCGAAATGGCGTGCCATCGCGGTATTCAACGTAGCCGGCGTCATGCAGCCGGCAGATTTCTGCTTTACCGCCCTGCCAGCGTTGTCCGTCGGGTGGCTCGTACCCATTGACCTCAAAGCTCATTGTACCCCTGTAGTTGTTACCCCTGTTGGACTTCAGGATAGTTGCGAGCCTATACTTCCGACCGTCGATTTCGTGTGGATAGCAACGAATGTTGCCTGTGTGAAGGGGTTGGAACGATTTATCATGTTCGGTCCGCTGATAGATCGCGACGTACTCCGTTTCCTTCTGAGGTCGATGTCGTGCGCATCCGACGTTCACAGGTTTGACCCGAGCCTTCCAAGTAACAAAGCCCACCAGGTTCTCTTCGCCGTAAATTTCGTCACAAATTCGGAGCAAGTTGGCAATTTCGATGTGGTTGATCGATATACAGATTACCCCATCGGGCCTCAGCAGGCTTCGCGCAACCTTCAACCGTGGGTACATCATATTCATCCACTCGGTATGAAACCGCCCCGATGCATCCGTATTGGACGACAACTTCCGATTCTCCCCATCGACCTGGCCGGTCAGCTCGAGATAGTTGCGCATGTTGTCACGGTAGTTGTCGGGGTAGATGAAGTCCTTGCCGGTGTTGTAGGGCGGATCGATGTAGATCAACTTGACCTTGCCGGCGTAGCTCTTCTGCAGGAGCTTCAGCACCTCCAGGTTGTCGCCCTCGATCAACACGTTCCGCGTCGTGTCCCAGTCGACGCTGTCCTCGCGGCACGGACGCAGGGTGCCGGTGGAGGGCTTCAGGGCGAGTTGACGGGCTTGCCGCTTGCCGTGCCAGTTGAGCCCGTACTTCTCCTCGCGCTCGTCGACAGCGGCGCCAAGAAGCTGCTTGAGCACCGCGAAGTCGACCTTCCCCTCGGTGAACGCCTCCGGGAACAGAGTCTTGAGGTGCTGGATGTTCTCCTCGACGACATCCGCCGAGCGGGTCTCCGGGTCGTTGGAAACGATCTTCTTCATGGATTCTCCCACCCTACAGTCTGGCTCGCACAGCGGCCAGGTCCGTCCGCAGGCGATTGAGTTCCAGGTTGAGTTCCGCGAGACGGCGCACTTGTCTCTCCTTGGAGCCCTCGGCGCTCAACTCGGCAATCCGGCATTTCAGTCGCTCGTATTCCAGCGACGCAGCGGCGCGGCCCGTTGCTGCCTCAGGCGGCCCTGGGACGAGAAACACCCCGGTGACCGCGGCGACACGCAGAGCCAGCAGGGCATCCATCCAGCCCTGGTAGAGCGCGTGGAGCGAGGCGCGAGGCTGGCGGGGCACGGCGAGGGCATCCCGAAACGCGATCTCGGCATCAACGGCCGCGGTGTTGCCGAGTTCAACTGCGATCAGAGCGCCGTCCAGCACGGTCTTGCCCGTCTCGCCACGAGACCAGCGTTTGTGAGCCAGCGAAAGCTGCGGCCCGTGGGCCTGCCGAGTGGCAAGCAGCACCGGGTACGGCACGGCGCGGTGCACCAGTTCGGTGATGCGGCCGACGCGTGCCCCGGGACGCAGGGTGAGCTGGAGGACGGCGATCTCCCGGTATTCGCGCTCGGGGTCACCATATGCGGCCACGCCGACGGTCGTGGGTTTCAGTGCCGCCAGCCACCGGAGCTCGTCGACCTCCTCCCGGATGCGCCGCTTGTCGCGGGCCGTTGGCGCGCCGTTCTCCACCAGCAGCATCTTCGGCACGCGACGGTCGACCAGGGCGCCGTCGGGGAGCGCGAGGGCGGCCATGAGATCGAAGGTGCTCACGGCGCCTCCTTTTCCAGGACGACGAGGAATGCCACGACCTCGAAATCGTTGATCCCGGCGAACTCCCTCGCCATCGGATGGGTCCCTCCGGGAGCGAAGAGACTCGCGAGCGCACGTTGTTCGCTCTTGCCCGTCACGGACGCAACTGCGGCGGCCAGGAGACGTTGCGCATGATGCATGTCGCGATCGCCGCGGGTCATGTGGTCGAATCGGGCGCAGGCATGGGCGTCCGGCAGATCGCGGCCCGAGCAGAGCCGCTTCAAGCGATCCAGAATCTGCCTGGCCCGGGCGAAGGGTACCAGCACGGCGCCGTCGGGGCCGATGTGGACCAAGTAGTGCGGGGCAAGCGGATAGCCTGGCTCGAAAGAGCGTGCCGCGGCCGGTCCTTCCGCTCGCAGGCAGAAAATGATTCCCGGCGGTGTCTCGGCATCCGCGGCGGTGGTCAGGGCGTAGACGCCGAGCGGTTGGTTCGCCAGGAATTCGGGCCGGTCCCTCAGGTAATCCGCCAGATCGATGCGGAAGTCCGTCAGCGTGAGGTCGGCGATGGAGATGCCCGACGACAGGTCTTCCAGGTCGATGACCGCATCCTGCAGCTTGATCAGTTGCCGGCGTCGGTACTCCAGGTCGTTCATCGGGTCCCCCGACTGCTGCTGGATCACGTTCTCCGCGCCGGTTGCGGAGATGTCGAGCAGCACCATGCGAGCGCTCACGCGCTGTTCCAGACGCAGATACTCCTCAAGTTGTAGGTTAGGCCAGAAGTTCACGAGCTGAATGCGCGCGTTGGGGGACCCGATGCGGTCGATGCGTCCGAAGCGCTGGATGATGCGTACGGGATTCCAGTGGATGTCGTAGTTGACGAGCCAATCGCAGTCCTGAAGGTTCTGACCTTCCGAAATGCAGTCGGTAGCGATGAGGAGGTCGATCTCGCCTTCTTCGGCGAGATCCTCCGGCCTTTCCTTCGTGCGCGGTGCGAAGGCGGTCAGGATGGACGCAAGGTCCTTTCGCAGATTCGCCAGCGTGACCTGGTTCCCGCCTGTCCCGGTAACGAGCGCAGACTCCAGGCGCAGACGGTCTCGCGCCCAGGGCGCCAACTCCCCGTACAGGTAGCGGGCGGTGTCGGCAAACGCCGTGAAGACCACAACCTTCCTGTTGTCCGGATTGATGGGTTCCTGACACTTGCGCTCGATGATTGCGCGAAGCTCGGCGAGCTTGGCGTCACGCTCGGCAGTGACCTGACCGGCTGCGGCGTAAAGGGTGGCCAACCGACTGCGGTCCTCGATGAGGTCCTGCTTCCAGCGGATCAGGTCGACGTCCTGCAGCAGCACCTTGACCTTGCGGCCGACCAGCAAGCTCTCGAAGGCGGGGTCTTCGATGTCGATATCGGCGATGTCGATCTCCTCTAGCTCGGCTGCCTGGTCCTCGATTCGCGTCAGCGTTTGGTCCACGTCGGAGAGCTGTCGCCGTACCGTGAGCGCGAAGGACACCACGGAGCTTTCCATGCGCTTGAGCGCGTTGACGCGCAGGAGCTGCACCAGGCTCTCTTCGCGGTCCGCCTGTCGGAAGAATCCTTCGCCGCGCACGAGCCGGGTGCTGTACTTCTCGTCGTAGGCGTCCCGTTTTTGCGGCAGCACGTAGCGCAGCGGCGCGTAGGCGGAGAGGTTGAGCCGGCGGATCTCGAGGTTGATGTCGCGGACGGACGGAAACTGCCCGGTCAGGTCCACGTCCGGCTTGACGTTGATCGGCCTCAACCGTGCGGGAAAGCGGCCGGTTTCGAGGGTGCCGTAGTACTTCTCGAGATGTCTGCGGGACCGCGCGATGGTGAGACGATCCAGTAGCGTGAAGTAGTCGAACCCCAGCATTTCGATGAGTCGCGACGGCGTGCGTTGGTCGTCGTCGAGGTCGAGCCAGCGGTTGAACTGCTTCTGCGCCAGCCGGGTAGTCGCATCAATGCTGGCCAAGCCGTGATCAGACAACGCCGTATCATCGCCCTGGGTCGCGAACGCGATCTGGTTTCGGAGGTCAGCCAGTCGATTGTTGACCGGGGTCGCCGAGAGCATCAGCACCCGGGTCTTCACGCCCTCGCGGATGATCCGGCGCATCAGCCGGTCGTAGCGCGTCTCGGCGCCTTGTCGTGGCGTGCGCTTGTTGCGGAAGTTGTGCGACTCGTCGATGACGACGAGGTCGTAGTTGCCCCAGTTGACGTGGGCGAGATCGATGTCGCCCGACTGTCCGCCGTCGCGCGACAGATCCGTGTGGTTGAGGATGTCGTAGTTGAAGCGGTCGACGGCGAGGAAGTTGCGACGGTCATTGGCGCGGTACAGGCTCCAATTGTCGCGCA
>JAPOQV010000572.1 GCA_026710565.1 Spirochaetaceae bacterium
TCCTGGCCTATCTCCCGCTCGTGGCGGGGATTGGCGTAGCTGTGCAGCAGCCCGACGGCCACCGCCTGCACACCGGCGTCGCGGATGGCGTCGATCGCGGCGGCAAGGCACGCGCGGTCCAGTGGAGTCTGCACGGTGCCGTCGAAGCGCATGCGCTCGCGCACCTCGAAGCGCAGCTCGCGCGGTACCAGCGGCGCCGTGCGGCGGGCGCGAAGGTCGTACATGAGCGGCCGTGACTGGCGCTGGATGTGCAGCACGTCCCGAAACCCGGCGGTGGTGATCAGCGCGACCCGCGCACCGGCGCGCTGCAGCACCTGGTTGGTGGCGACCGTCGTGCCGTGGATGAGCATCGCCACGTCGCGTGGCTGCGCCGCGGCGCGCTCGGCGGCCCCCAGAGCACCGCTGACGATGCCCGCCGCCGGGTCGTCCGGCGTGGAGGCGACCTTGTGGAACACCAGGCGACCGCGTTGCGGGTCGTAGGCGACCACGTCCGTGAACGTGCCGCCGGAATCTACGCCGATGCGCATGCATCTTCCGCGAGCCGAAGGCTTGCCTCGATGATGTCCATCGCTTCATCGATCTGCGCCTCGGTGACCGTGATCGGAGGCATGAAACGCAGGACATGGGAGCCCGAGATCTCCATGAAACGCCGACCAAGCGGGTCGTCGTCCTTCACGATCGGCACGATCGGAAGCCACAGTCCGTGCTCGTAGCAGTAGTTGGTCGCCATGGCGGCAGCGGAGAAATTGGGCTCGCGGCTCTTCTTGTCGGTCACCAGTTCCAGGCCCAGACACAGGCCGAGGCCGCGGGCTTCGCCGACGATTGTCAGTTCGCTCTCCAGGGCCTTGAGCTTGTCCATGAAGTACGCGCCTACCGTCCGTGCGTTCTCCACGAGATTGTCGCGTTCGACGATCTCGAGGTTCGCCAGGCCGGTCGCGCAGAGCAGCGGATCCCCGGCGTGGGATGAGAACGGCATGAACCCCCGTTCCACTGCCGCGTCGGCGATCTCCGCGCTGGTGAGGACCGCGCACAGGGGCACGCCGCCGCCGAGCCCCTTGGAGCAGGTGACGACGTCGGGCACGAAGTCGAAGTGCTCGAAGGCGAACCATCGGCCTGTCCGGCCGAAGCAGGTGAGCGCTTCGTCAGCCACCATCAGAATGTCCCGGCTGCGGCAGACCTCGACCATGCGCTGTATCCACTCCCTGGACGGCACGATCTGTCCGGCAGCGCTCATCAGCGGCTCGAAGAAGAACGCCGCCGGCCGGCCGGAGGTCGCGGTGTCGAGGACGTACTCCGCCGCATCGGCGCAGCCGAGGTTGCAGCAGGCCTCGTCGCGGCAGAACTGGCAGCGATAGGCGTAGGGCGGAGGGACGAACGCGGCGCCGGTGGGCATGGGACCGTATCCCTCGCGCAGCATGCCGCCCCGCCCGGTGATGGATGCGCTCCCGTACGACTGCCCGTGGTAGCCGCGCATGAGCGCGATCACCTCGAAGCGTCCCGTATACTTCCTCACCAGGCGCAGCGCCATCTCGTTCGATTCGGAACCCGTGCACGCGAAGAAGGACTTCTGCAGCGGATCGGGTGCCATCTCGGCCATCTTTCTGGCCAACAGCACCTCGGACGGCGCGATGAAGGTGCTCCCGATCTGAACGATCTTACGTGCCTGGTCGCACAGGGCCTGCACGTACTCCGGATGGGAATGACCGAGCGTTACGCAGAGCTGGCCGGACTGAAAGTCGATGAACCGCCGGCCCTCCACGTCCCACAGGTAGATTCCCTCGCCACGCTCGGGGACCAGCGGAGCGGTCCGCATCGGATGCCGCAGGAGATACCGATTGCCAAGCTCGAGCCAGCCCTTGTTGGTCGTGGGTAACGACGCCATGAAATCCTCCTGCGTTGAGTCCGGCTACCGCGCATACGCGGGCGGCTCGTGGGTGTGCGCCTGCGCGGTCGCGTCGTCCAGGTCGCCGCCGCGCATGAAGTCGTCCTCGCGCCCCTGCTCGACCAGCAACGCCTTCAGCCGCTCCTCCAGCGCCCGCGACCGCGGGTCGTCGCCGTAGCGGTTGCGGCACTCGGCCGGGTCTTCCTGAAGGTCGTAGTATTCCTTCACGCCCATCCGGTAGTGCCAGATGAACTTCCCGGTGTGGTCGAGCAGGAAGTGGCCGTATTCCAGGTGCTCGCCGTGCAGGTAGTCGCGGTCGAGGCCGTCGGCCTCGCCTGAGATCAACGGCATCAGCGACGCGCCGTCGCAGCGCTCCGGAATCGGCAGGCCGCACGCCTCCAGCACGGTGGGCATCAGGTCGGCCAGCCCGACCGTCGTGTCTGGGTAGCTCCTCCCGACCGGCAGCGGCATCTCCTTGGGAAAGCTGAGGACGAACGGCACGCGGATGGAGCCCTCGTACCCTACCGACTTCGCCCACCAGTGGTGGTCGCCAAGCATCTCGCCATGGTCGGCGACGAAGGCGAAGATCGTGTTGCGCACCATCAGCGAGCGCCACAGGTGGTAGGCCAGGCGGGTGATCTGCGCGTCGATCTGATCGATCAGCCCGTAGTAGGCGGCGCGCGCGCGGCGCATGTCCCTGGCCTTGAGCTGGTACCCCTCGGCCTCCGGCAGCGGCCCGCGCGTGCCGGCCACGAATGGACTGGGCGAGCTGACGTAGCCGGCGGCATCCCCGATCACGGGCATCGGCAGGTCCGGGTCGCCGTAGTAGTGGTCGAAGAAGTGCGCCGGCGGGTCCCAGGGCGGGTGCGGTTTGCTGAAGGAGACGTACAGGAAGAACGGATGGTCGCGGCCATGCGTCCGGACGTGATCCTCCATCACCCGGATCGCCTCGGTGGCGGTCCAGGTGGTGACGTGCAGCTCCGGCGGGAGCACGCTGGCGCGCCCGTGGTAGCTGTTGTTGGTCACACCCGCGCCGAACAGGCCGAAGTCCCCCCAACCCGCCTCGGCGAGCATGGACAGGTAGTCGTCGCGGTAGCCGGGGCTCAGGAAGCGGCCCTCCTCGTGCGTGCGCAGCAGGTCGAAGCCGTGGCGGGCATCCTGCGGATAGACATGGCGCTTGCCGATGCCGTAGGTCCGGTAGCCGTTGCGCTGGAAGACCCGGCACAGGGTGTCGGGCTCCGGCCACGGCTCCAGGTCGTCGAACCCGGTCATGCCGTGCGTCACCGGCCACTGCCCGCTGAACAGCGTGCGCCGCGCGCCCACGCAGGACGGCAACTCGGTGACCGCGCGCGGGAAGTAGTGGCCGGTGGCGGCCATCGCGTCGATGCCCGGCGTGTGGATCACCGGATCGCCGGCGACGCCGAGCACGTCGCCGCGCCACTGGTCCGCCGAGATCAGGACGAGGTTGGGGCGTGCCGCCGGTGCGCTCACTTCTCCTCCGGTTCCTCGTCCGGCTCTGCAGGTGGATCGGTGTAGCGTCTGGCCTGCAGGCGGAACATCTCGGCATATCGGCCGTTCCGCTCCATCAGGCCGGCGTGGTCGCCGTCCTCCACGATCTCCCCTTCATGGAGCACGAGAATACGGTCGGCGCTGCGCACTGTCGAGAAACGGTGCGAGATGATGATCGTCGTGCGGCCGCGGCTCTCCGCCAGGATCTGTTCGAACAACTCGTGCTCGGAGCGTGCGTCGAGCGCGGCGGTCGGCTCGTCCAGGATCAGCACCGCCCCGTCGCGAAAGAAGGCGCGGGCCAGCGCGAGCTTCTGCCACTGCCCGCCCGACAGGTCGGTGCCTTCGCCCAGCGTGCGGCCGAGCATGGTGTCGAGCCCGCTCGGCAACCGCTCGACCATCTCCTGCGCCGCCGCGCCGCGGACGGCGTCCATGATCGCGTCGGTGTCGTCCAGCCGCTCGATATCGCCGAAGCCGACGTTCTCGCGGGCGGTGAGATGGAACTCCACGTGGTCCTGGAACGCCACCCCGAAGAGCTTCCGCAACCCGGCGATGTCGTAGTCACGATAATCGACGCCGTCGAGCTCGATCTTGCCGGTGGTCGGGTCGTAGAGACGCGTGAGCAGCTTGACCAGCGTCGTCTTGCCGGCCCCGTTCTCTCCCACGATCGCTACCCGATCGCCGGCGTGAAACCGAAGGTTGAGGTTCCGCAGGACGGGGCGTTCGGTGCCGGGATACTCGAAGGACACGCCGGACAGATCGATGCCACGGGTCACGGTGGACGGCGCCACCACCTGCCGCTGGACCGGCCGCAGCGAGCCGGCATAGTCGCCGGGGTCCAGGTCGATGAAATCGAAGTAGCTCTGCGCGTGCAGGCGGCTCTCGACCAGCATGCCCGCACCTCGGGCGGCATCCTGGAGTTGAGCCCGCGCCTTGTCGGCGGAATTGAACACCAGCACCAGCGTGCCGAGCGCCAGCGCGCCGCTGACCGCATCGACGGCGGCCCAGATCCAGATCGCCACCGTACCCGCCACCGACAGCAGTCCCAGAAGGCCCAGGCCGCGCACCTCGACACCCAGGATGCGCCGCTCCTGCCGATACAGGTCGACCCGTGCCCGGCGGTAACGCTCGAGCAGCGAAGCCCCCAATCCGAACAGGCGGATCTCCTTCGCCGGCACTCGTCCCACGAGCAGCGACGCGAGGTAGTGGCACAGCCTTTGGATCGGCGCCTGAGTGTTCCACATCACGTACAAACGACCGTTGATCCGCCCTCGGAACAGAAGCTCGGGCACCACGGTAGCGCTCAGGATGAGCACGGCCCACGGCGTGAACGTGGCCAACAACCCCAGCACCGAAACCAGCGTGATCCATGAACGCAGCGAATACAGCAAAGCGACCGGCATAGCGCCGGCGTGCTGGTGGTCCCGATGGGCTATCTCCAGCTTGTTGTAGAAGCGCTGATCGTCGAACAACGCGAGGTCCAGCGATGCCGCCTTGCGCAGAAGCTGGCCCTGGACATGATTCCCCAGCTTGACGTAGAACGCACGGCTGCATGACTCGCTGACTGGTGCCAACAAGCCGCCCAGCAGCCACAGGACCGCCATGCCGGCCAGGGGCAACGCGAGCGCCTGCAGCGCCTCACCGGCCGACCCGGATCCGGCCACGCCGGAAACGAGATCGATGGTCGCGGCCAACAACAGGATCTGCAATGGCACGACGACCGCCCCCACCACTGACGACAGCGTGCTGGCAAGGAACAGTCCCTTGCCCGCCCGCAAGCACAATGCGATCCCACGCGCGACGAAGCGCGCGAATGTCACCACCTTCATCGTTCCCTGCGCGGCCTCCCGCAGACAGTAAGGTACGGCGACTGCACCAGTTGGACGAACGGCCTCCTGCGCGTCCGCTGCCTCGCACGCCCATCAATTCAGCAGTGGCTGCAGCACCCATTGACAGGACCTCCGAGCCGGTGCACAAGCTGGATCAAGGAGCATCAATGACCGCCTCATACCGCTGGAATTGTGTGAACACGGAGGTGACATGGTCGCCTCGCGACGGGGCACAGCTCGTCTCCTTCCGGGGCAGGCTCTTTCTCCTGGGTGGCTGGAACCAGTACGCGGGCGAGAGGCCCGATCTCGCCGGCGTTGGCGCCGGCTCTTTCGAGTCGGAGGTATGCTCGGAGGTATGGTCCTCGGATGACGATGGTGGAAGCTGGTCCCTGGCGGCCACCGCGCCATGGAGCGGCCGGCACATGCACGGGGCCGTGGTGCACGATGATCA
>JAPOQV010000573.1 GCA_026710565.1 Spirochaetaceae bacterium
GAGGTTCGCTGCGCTCACTCTTCGAGTGAGGTTCGCTGCGCTCACTCTTCGAGTGAGGTTCGCTGCGCTCACTCCAGAAACGCATCGATCGCGGCGGCGGCCGCCTCCGGGGCGTCCAGGTCGAGATGGTGCCCGGCGCCCTCGATCACCTGCACCGCGGCGTCCGGGAGCGCGCGGGCCCAGAGCCCGCGGTAGCCGGCGGGGAGCACGCGATCCGCGCCGCCGAACACCAGCAGCGCCGGCCGGGCCAGCCGATGCAGCCGGCGCGAGAGCCGCGTGTCGCCGACCGGCCAGAGCAGGCGCGCCGCCGCCTCCTGGGCGCGCACCTGCACGACCGTCCACTCCACCCGATCGGCCGACTCCGGAAGCGCGACGTGCGCGTCCCAGGTGGCCGGGTCGTTGCACAGCAACGCACCCAGGTCGCCCGGCCCCTGCGCGAACAGGTCGGCCGTGGGGTCGGCGGCGTCGAACAAACCCAGCGGCGACACCAGCACCAGCCGGCGCACCGCATCAGGCCACACACAGGCCACGTCCGCGGCCAGCGCGGCTCCCACCGAGACGCCGATCAGGTCGGCTCCCTCCGCTCCGGCGGCAGCCAGCAGGTCGTGGGTGGCCAGGAGCCAGTCGAGGTGTTCGTCGAGCGCGCCGACGGCGTCCGCTCCGGGGAACCCCGGCAGGCTCGGGACGATCACGCGCCGCGTGCGGGCCAGCCGCTCCAGGAACGGGGTCCAGCGCGGCAGGCCGCCCACGCCCGCCAGGAACGCGACCGGCGCGCCGGCCCCCTGCTCCCACACCCGGCAGGACACGCCGCCGGCCCCGACCGTACGCTCGCGCGGTTCGCTCACGAGTCTTCCACCGGAGCCCTGCGAGCCGCCTCCGGCCACCAGTGATCCTCCCAGCGGTCGGTGAACAGGTCGCGGATCTGCGGCAGCACCTGCTCGGCGAACAGCGTCGTGTTGTGGCGGGTCAGGCCGCGGTCCATGTTGCCGAAGTGCAGCAGCAGCATGAGCTGGGCGATGTTCAGGTCCACGGCGATGTCCCGGAGGCGCTCGGCCACCTCGTCCGGCGTGCCCACGATCACGTAGCCTCGCTCCAGGATCTGGTCATAGGTTGGCGCCGTGGTGAACTGCGCCACCGGGTTGCCCGGATTGGCCTGCCGGGCGCGAAAGCGGACGGACTCCTCGGTCGCGTATCCGGGCGGCACGGCGAAACGCGGGTTGGTGTGCAGGGAGTTGGTGTAGAAGTACTCGGCCGGCTCGCGGTAGAGATCGAGGGCCTCGCGCTTCGTCTCGGCAACGCCGACGAGCTGCAGGTAGCCGGCCTGGAACGGGTTGGGCTCCCGGCCCTGGCGCGCAAGCTCCGCCCAGTAGCCCTTGAGGACGCCGCGAGCGGTGTTGTAGCCGAAGTACGACAGCGCCGCGTACACGTAGCCGTCGCGCCCGCACATCCGCCACGTGTCCGGCGAGCCGCCGCCGGGGATCCAGATCGGCGGGCGCGGCGTCTGGATCGGCCGTGGCCAGATGTTCACGTAGCGGTGCTGAAAGAAGCGCCCGGCGAACGCGAACGGCGCCGGTTCCTGCCACGCGCGCACCAGCAGCTCGCACGCCTCGACGTACTTGTCGCGCAGCGTGCTGGGGTTGCGCCCGTAGGCGTAGCAGGTGTCCATGGGGGTGCCGAGCGGCAGCCCGGCGATCAGCCGTCCGCCGGAGATGCAGTCCAGCATCGCCATCTCCTCGGCCACCCGCAGCGGCGGGTCGTACAGCGCGGGGGCGTTGCCCATCACGCAGACCGCGCCGCGCGTCGTGTTGCGGGCCAGGACCGACGCCATCAGGTTGGGCGACGGCATCATCCCGTAGCCGTTGGAATGGTGCTCGTTGACGCATACCCCGTCGAAGCCGAGCGCCGCCGCCTCCTCCAGCTCGTCGAGGTAGTCGCGGTACATGGCGCCGCCTCGCTCCGGATCGAACAGCCGCGAGTCGATGTCCACCCAGATCGACGGGTGCGACTCCCGGAAGTCTTCGGGAAGCTCCGCGTACGGCATCAGGTGGAAGAACAGGACGTTCATCGGTGTGCTCCGCCGCGTCCGTTCAGCAGGCGACCGTGACCAGCGCCTCGGCGATGGCGCCGTGCGACTGTCCGTCGACATCGATCCGCGCGGTCGCGAGCCGGCGGATGCCGTCTCCGTCGGCCGGAGCCGTCGCGTGCAGCGCAACCTCGCCCCGCTCGCCTGCCCGCAGCCGCACGGAAGCCGCGGCGCCGGCGCTCCACCCCGGCGGCGGGTCGAGCTCCGCGGTATAGGTCGCGTCGCGCTCCAGGTTGTTGCGCAGCAGGAGCCGGTAGGCGACCGAGCCGCCCGGCTCCACGGTGGCCAGGTACGGCAGCAGCCGCGCCCAGAACAGATCGACGTAGTGATCGGCCGGCTCGGCCACCAGGTTCCGGAACGCCCGCTCCTTGCGGGCGATGAAGTCGGCGTACTCGTCGAGCTGCTGCTTCGAGCAGGCGATCACGCCGCCGTGGCCGGGGCAGATCAGCTCCGGGTCGGCGCGGCGCATCACCTCCGCGCAGCGGCGGTGCATGCCGAGCTGGAAGCTGTTGCGCATGACCGTGGTCTGAATCGGCTTCCTGATCGTCTCGCCGGCGCGCAGCTCGTTCGAAAGGAAGAAGTTGTCTCCCGTAAACGCCACCCGCCGGCCGTCGATCAGGCCGGCGTAGACGGAGTGGAACTCGGTCTGGCCGGGGGCGAAATAGATGTCGAAGCGGTACTCCTCCCAGGCGAAGCTCTCGCCGTCGTGCAGGGAGCGGTCGATGCGGATCGGCCGGGGGTACGTGCACGGCGTGCTGGCCCAGGCGGCCGGGTCCGAGAGCACCTGCGCGACCTCGCCCAGCGCCCAGCAGCGCGTGCCGTGATGGCGCTGCAGGTAGGGAATGCCGCAGGTGTGGTCGTCGTGGATGTGGGTGGGCACCACCAGGTCGAGCCCGGTCACGCCGTAGTCGTCGCGCAGCTCATCCAGATGGTGGGCGACGAAGCGCAGCGACTCCTGGCCGTGGTGCTCGGAGTTCGTGTGCATGTGGGTTGCCAGCGAGTGGCCGTAGTCGACGAACATTGCCTTGCCGGAATCGCTCAACACCACGTAGAAGTTGCTGCAGGTCCACGGCCCGCCCCACAGCAGGTGGCGGGACAGGGGCTGCAGCCTGGCGTCCGGCAGGAAGTGCGAGGCCGGCAGGTCCTCCCGCGAGCCGGCCACGCGCAGGCCGTTGCCGAGCGCGACGCAGTCGGCAAGCCGGCGGCGCAGCCGCGCGATGTCGCCGGCGACGTCCGCGATCGCATCCCCGTGCGAGGGATAGGCGACGTGCGCGTCCAGCCTGGCCAGCGCGTCGATCGACTCGATCGTGAACGCGATCCCCTCCATCCCGCCGTAGGCGTACTCCATCGCATGGAGCTGGTACAGCCTGCCGCCGGCGCTCATCAGGTCGCCCGTGAACGCTACCCGCCGCCCGTCGATGGTGGCGATCAGCATCGAGGAGCCGCGCGTGTGGCCCTTGGCCGGAATGACCTCAAAGCGGTAGTCGCCCCACGTGAAGGACTCGTAGTCCTCAAGTACGGCATCGACCGCGATGTCGCGCGCCGTCGTGAAGAAGGTGTTGCGGTCGTCGTAATTGTCATACACCCGGCGCGTGCGCCAGAACAGCTCGGATTCCTCGAACAGGTGGCGCTCGTGCTCCGGCACCGCGACGCGGGCGCCTGCGGCAGCCAAGGCCGGCGTGCCCGCGCACTGATCCCGGTGGTGATGAGTGTGCAGCACCCACTCCACGCCAGCCGCTCCCGTCTCGGCCAGAGCCTCGCCGACGGCGCCCGAGCCGGCATCGATGAGCAGCGCCCGGCCGTTGTCTACAATAACATATACATTACAAATGTCTGCGAAGCGATACAGGTGCTCGCTCAGCCGCGTCAGACGTGGATCGCCCATGCCCGCATCGTAGTGGGAGCGCCGACGCCGAGCAATCCGCGCGCTCGTCAGGGCGCCATCACGTCGATGCCGGCCAGCTCGAATCGCTCGAAACGAGTGACGTGGCATGCCGCGTCAACGCAGGCCGCGCAGTGTCGTTCCCGCCATGGAGCGCACGGCCCTGATCGCGGGTGCCGGCATCGGCGGTCTCTCCGCCGGGATCGCCCTGCAGCGCGCGGGGTGGCAGGTCCGCATCTTCGAGCGCGCGGCGTCCGCGCGGGAGCTCGGCTTCGGGCTGCTTCTTGCGCCGAACGCCATCGCGGCTCTGCGCGAGTTGGCGGTGGCCGCCGCCGTGACGGCCCGGGGATTCACGCCGACCTGCGGCGAAGTGCGGCGGCTCGACGGCACCCTGCTGAAACGCATCCGACTCCCGCCACCGGAGGCGCCGGGCTGGGACCGACCACAGAACCCACGCCCACGCGGGCGCCTGAGCATAATTTCAGACTACCCAGCACGTGCATAGGTGCACTTTATAGCACTAATGACCCTTATTGCATACGGCTCTGTTATTGTTATGTATACATGCGAGTAACCGGGGCATCCCGGCATCACTCGTGGTGAATGGGGTCGATCCAGCGCACGTCTTCCGGCTCCTCGACTACCGGGATGTCCAGGTTCACGACGACGGGCTCCTGATCGCTGCGCACCAGCACGCAGCGGAGCGGCTGATCGATGCTTGCGTTGATCTCCTGGTGCGGAACGTAGGGCGGCACGTAGATGAAGTCGCCGGGCCCCGCCTCCGCCACGAACTCCAGGCGGTCGCCCCAGCGCATGCGCGCCCTGCCCGACACGACGTAGATGACACTCTCCAGGGCGCCGTGGTGGTGCGCGCCGGTCTTGGCGTCCGGCTGGATCTCCACCGTGCCGGCCCAGAGCTTCTCGGCGCCGGCCGTCGCACGGTTGATCGCAGCCGCCCGGGTCATCCCCGGCGTCTGCGGGGTGTCGAAGTCCAGTCTCTCACTCGTGACGACCCGCACGCCGTGCTGCCGCCAGTCCGGTCCTTCCCGTGCCATCGGTGCGCCGCATCCTACCCGCCCGCTGACGGCGGTGGCGACGCCTCGGCCGCCGCGGCACACTGTGGCATCGTGACGAGCCCGGTGAGGGAGCTTCGGCGATGAGTCTCGACGCGCGTGAAGTGCTGGCACGCCTCGGTGCCGGCGAGCCGATCGGGGCGGTGTGCGCGGCTGCCGGCTTCTCAGAGGAAGAGTTCCAGGCCTTGTGGCAGGCGGAGACGCGCCGCCGCGTCCCCGAGCAGAGCGGGACAAAGGAAACCACGGTGGGCACGGACGTCAGGATCGACCGCGATCGCTGGGGCATCCCCCGGATCTCGGCCGAGACCGACGACGATCTGTTCTTCGGCTTCGGCTATGCCATGGCGCAAGACCGCCTGTTTCAGCTCGACTATCTGCGGCGCAGGGCGAACGGTCGTCTGTCCGAGGTGCTCGGGCCGGACGGGCTGGAGCTGGACCTCACCGCCCGCACCATCGGCATCGGACGGATCGCGGAAGCCGAGTGGGAGCGGACCCCGGCCGAGACACGACGACTGCTGACCGCGTTCTCGGGCGGCATCGACGCGTTCATCGCTGCGGCCGGCGAGCGGCTTCCGATCGAGTTCGGCCTGCTCGACTATGCACCCGAGCCGTGGTCGCCGGTGGACTGCATGGCCATCGCCGGCGAGTTCCGCGCCTACCTGACGGTCCGCCTGCCGGTGATCTTCATCCCCGAGCTCGGCAAGCGCGTCCTGGGCGACGGAGCGCTCTACCGCGCGTTCCTGCAGGGCGAAGCCGACGACGAGAGCATCGTGCCCCCGGGCTCCTACCCTGAAGCGCCAGCCGGCAGCGGGCCGGTCGGCGCGACCATAGCCGACCCCTCGGAAGGGGCGGGCAGCAACAACTGGGTGATCGGCGGGTCGCGCTCGGCTTCCGGCATGCCGATCGTGGCCAGCGATCCGCATATCGCCTTCGCCGCGGTGTCGTGCTGGTACGAGGTGACCCTTGACGGCGGCTCGTTCAACGTGACCGGCATGGCCTACGCGGGGATGCCGGCGGTGATGTTCGGCCGCAACCGGTGCGTGGCCTGGGGGATCACGAACAACATCTGCTCACAGCGCGACCTGTACCGCGAGCGAACGGATCCCGCCCACCCCGGAGCGTTCCTCTACGACGGCCGGTGGGAGCCGGCGCGGGAGCGTTCCGAGACGATCGCGGTGCGCGGCGGCGAACCGGTGACCAGGACCATCCGCAACTCCCGCAACGGCCCGATCGTGGACGAGCTGCTCCCGGAGGCCGTGCGCGCCACGGATCCGGTCTCGCTGCGCTGGCTCGGCGCGACCCGCTGCGGCTGGCTCACGTCTCTGCTGGCGATGGATCGAGCGTCGAGCGTGGATGGGCTCCGCAGGGCTGTCAGGGGATGGCGCGTGCCGACGTGGAGCCTGGTGCTGGCCGATGCGGATGGCCACATTGGCTACCAGGTCGCGGGCGAGATCCCCGTCCGCGCGGTCGAGGAGCGAGGCTATCGCCCGGGCTGGGACCCGGCCCACCAGTGGCACGGGGTCATCCCGCCGGAGGGCATGCCGCAGCTCGGCGACCCGGAGCGCGGCTGGATCGCCTCGGCCAACAACCGCACCGCCCCGCAGGACTTCCCCCGGTCCCTTTCCGGCCGCTGGGCGAGCGGGTATCGAGCCCGCCGCATCCGCCAGATGCTCGAAGCGCACGGGCGGCACTCGCGCGACGACTGCGCGCACATGCACCAGGACGTCCTGTCACTGCGCGCCGTGACCTGCGTGCCGCCCCTGCTCCGGGCCGTCGCCGGGCATGCCGATCACCGCATTCGGCAGGCGGCCGAGCGGCTGGCGGAGTGGGACTGCCGCATGGAGACCGATCGCGTCGGCGCGGCGATCTTCGAGGTGTTCTTCGGTCACTGGAGCGCACGGGTGGCTGCCGAACGGTTTGCAGAGGACACGGCCGCGCTCGTTGCCGGCGCCGTCGCGGGTCTTGCCACCGCGCTCCTGAGCGCCGACGAGGCCCGTTGGTTCGCGGACGGCCGGCGCGAAGCGGCGATCGCCTGCGCCATGACGGCGGCACTGGACGAGCTCACCGGGCGCCTGGGCGCGGACATGAGCGAGTGGTGCTGGGGCCGTCTCCACCGGATCCACCTGCGCCACGTGCTCTCACCGCGCGGCGACCTGGGCTCGTTGCTCGACCGCGGCGGCCTGCCGGTGAGCGGCAACGGCACCACTGTCTGCAACACCGGCTTCGATCCCAACTGGGGGGCGGCGATGGGCGCCAACTACCGCATGATCGCCGATTTCGGCGCCGAACCGGCCGGCCTCTGGGCGGTCGACGCGCAGGGGCAATCGGGACACCCCGGCAGCGCGCACTACTGCGATCAGCTCGGCGAGTGGCTCGCGGGACGCTACCACTTTCTCCCGCTCGATCGATCCACGGCCGCGCCGCAGGCGGTGAGCACGCTGCGGCTCACGCCGCGCGAGTGACCGCACCGCCATGAAGCAGGAACGCCGGCACGCCCGTTACCGGTGACACGAGCGACATGGCACACCGTGGTGTGTCCATCGCCGCTGCCGTGGCGATACCGGTGGCAGTCGACAAGCTGCTGTAGCACGTACCCCGTTCGGACTCTGCACCCCGAATCTACGGCGCGACGCACCCGAATCCGGCAGTCAGGGGCCGTGTGGTACGCTGCCGGCGATGGGTAGTATCTCACCTCGGCAGCGGGAGCTGCTGGCGCGCACCTGGGTCGACTTCATGCCCATGCAGCGCTTCGCCGACGCGCCGCTGATCATCGATCGGGCCGACGGCATCTACTACTGGGACATCGACGGCAACCGCTACCTGGACGCGATCGGCGGCGTCTTCGTCGCCAGCCTCGGCCACCGCCACCCGCGCGTGCTCGCCGCGGTGCGGAGGCAGATGGAGCGGGTCACGCTGGCCCCGCCCATGCACGGGGTGACCGACGTCACCCTGGATCTGGTCGACAAGCTGGGAGCGGTCACGCCGGGTGACCTGGATTTCGTCAAGACCTTCTCCGGAGGCTCGGAAGCGAACGAGGCGGCCCTCAAGCTCGCCCGCCAGTACTGGAAGCAGAGCGGCCACCCGGGCAAATACAAGGTGATCAGCCGCTACCTCGGTTATCACGGCGGCACCTTCGGCGCCATGGCCGCCAGCGGCACCGGGCCGCGCAAGAGCAAGTTCGAGCCGCAGATGGGCGGCTTCGTGAAGGTGTTTCCGCCGACCCACTACCGCGGCCGATTCCCCACCTGGGAGGAGTGCAACCGCTTCGCCGCCGGGACCGTCGAGGATGCGATCGTGGCCGAGGATCCGGAAACGGTGGCCGCCGTCATCGTCGAGCCGATCGGCAACACCGGCGGGATCATCACCCCCACCCCGGCGTACCTCACCCTGCTGCGCGAGATCTGCGACCGCCACTCCGTGCTGCTGATCTTCGACGAGGTGATCACCGGCTTCGGCAAGACCGGGAGCATGTTCGCGGCCCAGACCTTCGGCGCCACCCCGGACATCATCTGCTGCGGCAAGGGGATGTCGTCGGGCGTCATCCCGATCGGCGCCATCGCCGCCCGCCGCGGTCTGGGCGATGCCTTCTGGGGCTCGGAGCGCGAGGCCGTGCACTTCATGCACGGCCACACGTACGCCGGCAATCCGCTGGCCGCCGCCGCCGCCATCGCCGTGATCGACACGATCGCCGACGACGGTCTGCTTGCGCGGGCGCACGGCAACGGCGCCTACCTGCGGTCCCGCCTGGAGGCGCTGCACGCCACCGGCGTGGTGCGCGAGGTGCGCGGGCGCGGCGTCCTGCTCGGCGTGGAGCTGACCGATTCGCGCGTGGGTGCGGCGCTGGGCCGGCGGGCGGTCGGAGACGGCCTCATCATGCGCATCGACCCCGGCTGGTTCGCCATCGCCCCGGCGCTCACGGCCAGCCGGGAGCAGCTCGACGAGATCTGCGACCGGATCGAAGCGAGCCTCAAGGCCGCGATCGCCGACGCCGGGCGCCAGTAGGCGGCGCCACGGGCATCGACTCAGCCGAGCCCGTCCTCGATCACCTGGAGTTGCGTGCGCAGGTCCTCGATCTCCTGTTCCCAGAAGGCGCGGCCGCCCCACTGTGGGAACGACTCGCGGAAGCGCAGGTCATGGCGCTGCATCGCCTGCCAGGCCAGGTAGTAGATCATCCGCATGAGCCGCAGCGGCTCGATCAGGCCCACGGTCGCCCGGTCGAACGGCTGGAACTCCTCGTAGCCTTCCAGCAGCAACCCCAGCTCGCGGCGGCTGTCGGCGACGCGGCCCGGCAGGAGCAGCCACAGATCCTGCACGGCGGGACCGATCATCATGTCGTCGAAGTCGATGATCAGGAGCCCCTCCGCGGCGCGATCCAGAATGTTGCCGCGGTGGCAGTCGCCGTGCAGGCGCTGCAGCGCGACGCCCTCGAACAGCGGCGCGATCCGCTCCACGGCGGCGTCTGCCAGGTCGAAGAACTCGTCGGCCAGTTCGGGCGGCACCAGCTCCGCCTCGTCCAGATCGTCGAGAAACCGTGCGGTCGATGCCGCAGGCGTGCAGGTCAGCCGGTGCTCGGCCGAGCCATGCGCGGCGGCCACGTGCAGCCGCCCCACCAGCGTGCCGATACGCAGCCAGTCCTCGTCGCGGTCGGCGTCGAAGTTGCGCCCGTTGCGTTTCGGGTAGACGGCGAAGGGGAACTCCTGCTCCCGCTCCGCGCTCGCCGCTCCGACCACGTGCAGGCGGTCCCCGTCGGCGTCGGCCACCGGCGCCACGACCGGCAGGTCCAGGGCCGCGCATTCGCCCACCAGCAGGTGCTCCTCCTCGATCGCGTCGAACGTCCAGCGTCCGGGGCGATAGAACTTGGTGATGTACTGCCGGCCGTCCGCGGCCCCGAAGCCGTACACGCGGTTCACGTAGCTGGCGAAGCTGGTCAGCGACCCGTCCACGTGGACGCCGATGACCGACTCGATCGCCTGCACCGCCACGTGCGGGGTGAGCAGATCGAAGGTGCCGACGCTCACCTCCCTTCGCTCACACGCCGTGCCATCATACGGAGGTGTAGCCGCCGTCCACCGGCAGCGCGACACCGGTGATGAAGGATGCCTCGTCAGACGCCAGAAACAGCGCCGCGTGGGCCACTTCCTCAACCGTGCCCAGCCGGCCGAGCGGCTGCATCGCCTCCATCTTCGCCCGCCACGCCGGATCCTCGGTCAGCGTGCGCGTCAGCGGGCTGTACACGAAGGCCGGGCACAGCGCGTTGACGCGGATGCCGCGCGCGCCGAAGTTGTTCGCCATGTCCCTGGTCAGCCCGATGACGCCGTGCTTGCCGGGAGGATACGGGTCGTCGCCGGTTCCGAAGAACATCGGCCGGCCCACCAGCCCGTAGATCGAGGACATGTTGACGATCGCGCCGCCGCCGCTCATCGCCGTCACGGCGCGGCGCGACACCAGGTACGCGCCCTTGAGGTTGACCGCCATCACCCAGTCCCAGGTCCGTTCGTAGTCCCAGTCTTCCGGCGCGTAGCGTGGGGTGACGCCCGCTGAGTTGACCACGACCTGCAGTCCGCCGAGGGCGGCAACCGCCTCGTCCACGCACCGTTCGGCCCCACGGCCGGTCGAGATGTCGGCGATGATCGCCACCGCGCTTCCGCCGTCGGCGGCGATCGCGCGAGCGGTCCGCTGCGCCGCGTCTTCGTCCCGGTCGGCGACCGCGACCCGCGCCCCGTGCCGGGCGAACAGGCCGGCGATGGCTGCGCCGATTCCGGACCCGGCGCCCGTGACCAGGGCCGCCTTGTCCATGAGCCGCCGCGCTTCCATGCCGGCCGATCATAGCCTCCCATTTCCGCCGCGTCCCGCCGGGCGGTGGCGATCGCCAAGCGCATGCGGCCGGGCGTCGGCTATCATGGGTTCCAATGCACGCACCCGCACGACCACTGCACGTCGGGGTCTGCTACGACCTCGGCCGCGAATTCGAGGCCCGACTACGAGCAGAGTTCCCCGACACCCGTTTCACCGTTGCCTACACGCCTGTAGAGCAGCGCCGAATCGCTCCGGAGCTGGACGTCATCTTCGGCCAGCTCGACCGGGAGGCCTTCCTGCGCGCCCCGAACCTGCGCTGGTACCACTTCATCGGCATCGGCTTCGACTCGGTGCTGCGCAAGGTGCCCGAGTTCGAGTCCAGCGGCGTGGCGATGACCAACGCCCGCGAAACGCACGTGATCCCGATGGCCGAGTACACGCTGGGGATGATGCTGGCGCTCGCCCATCACCTCCGCGAATCGTTCAAGGACCAATCCGCGAAGCGATGGCGGAGCGCGGAGTACCGCGGCCGCATCCTGGAGCTGTCCGGATCGACCCTGGGAATCCTGGCATTCGGCGACATCGGCCGGGCCGTGGCGCAGCGCGGCATGGCGTTCGGCATGGAGGTGTACGCCGTCGACCTGGCGCCCGTCCCCTGCCCGCCCGGAGTCACCGCGGTATGGACGGTCGACCGGCTGGACGAGATGCTTGCGCGCACCGACTGGCTGGTGATCACCGCGCCGCGCACGGCCGCAACCGCGCACATGATCGGCGCCGAGCAGCTCGCGCGCCTGCGCCCCGGGGCGCACGTCGTCGTGGTCTCGCGCGGCGGCATCCTGGACGAGGACGCGCTGGTGGCAGCGATCGACGGCGGTCGTCTGGCGGGCGCGGCGATCGACGCGACCAGCGTGGAGCCGCCGGCGGCGGACAGCCCGCTGTGGGACCACCCGCGGATCTATCTGACCCCCCACGTCTCCGCGGAGTCGGCACAGCTCCTGGCACGGCGGGGCGAGATCTTCATCGACAACCTGCGCCGCTACCTGGCCGGCGAGGAGCTCCGCTTCCGCTGCGACCTGGCGCGCGGCTATTGAGCGCATTGCGGTGACGGCGTCAGTCGACCTCCATACGCACTCGACCTGTTCCGACGGCAGCGACCGTCCCGAGGAACTGGTCGAGGCCGCCCATCGCGCAGGCATCACCACGCTGGCGCTGACCGACCACGACACCGTCAGCGGCGTCGCCGATGCTGCGCGCGCCGCCGCCCGGCGCGGCATGCGCTTCATCGCAGGAGTCGAGTTGGCGCTCCGGCACGGCACACGCCATGTCCACCTGCTCGGCCTCGGCTTCGAGCCCGGCGCCGGCCGCTCCCGCCTCTCGGAACTGCTGGACCGAGTCCTCGAGCGCCGCGTCGAGCGCAACCTGGCGATGGTCGAACGGATGCGCCGGCACGGGGTCGCGATCGACTACGCGGACGTGCAGGCGGAGGCGGGCGGCGCCAGCGTCGGCCGGCCGCACATGGCCGCGGTGCTGGTCAGGCGGGGAGTCGCCACGAGCACCGCCGACGCGTTCCGCCGGCTGCTCGGCTCGGGACGACCGTTCCACGTACCACGCCGCGCCGTGCAACTCCGCGAGGCGATCGACGCGCTGCGAGCCTCCGGCGGCCACGGCGTGCTGGCCCATCCGGAGGGAGGGACGGCCGAGGAGCTGACCGCCCTGCTGCACGCGGTGTCCGCGGCCGGCGTGACGGGAGTCGAGGCGTATCACCCGTCCCTGTCCCCGGAACGCTCGTCGGTCGTTCGGACGCTCGCCGGACGCCTCGGTCTGTTCGTCACCGGCGGCTCCGACTATCACGGCGTGCATTCGCCCGGCCGGAAGCTCGGGTGCTGGCGCACCGGTCAGCCGATTCCGCGGGAAGTTGCCAGCGCGCTTCCCGCCGCGTTTCGCGCCGCTGCTCCGGGGACGGAGGTGCAGCCACGGCGGCGCTGAGGCGCGCGGCGCGAGCGGCGGTAGCCGCCTACGCGGCGGTTGCCCGCCGGATCGGCGCGGGACTGCTGCTGACCGGTGCGGTGGTGGCCGTGAGCGCCGCGATCGTCATGCCGCTCTGGCTGGTTGCGACCCGCATGCGCTCCGTCTACAACGTCCTGCTGATCGCCGCATTCGCGATCGGCGTGGGCGTGTTGATCGTTCGCCGGATCCGTCTCCGGGCGGAGGAGACCGACCTCCGAACGGCGCTCGCCGCGGCGGCCGCGGCGGCGGCGCGCCTGGTCGCGTGGGTGGCCACGCTGGCGGCTGCGCCGTTGTTCGTACTGGCACTGTTCAGCAGCGGGGCGGTCGTGATGGCGATCCTGGTGATCGTCGTCGATCTGGGGGCGATCGGTATCCTGCTTACTTCGGGAAAACGCGCCGCTGCCGACCGTCGCGAGTGACCGCCCGCCACGCGGCTTGACCCGTCGGTGCAAGCAGTTATGCTCATGGACAATCTTTGACGACATTTGCCCGGTGCCGCTAAGGTACGAGAGGCAGGTGTCGATAAGGAGAGTGTCGGTTATCTATAGTTCCCCTCCCAGTTTACTATACCGTAACCGGCACTCCCGAAAGGGTTGGCCGGCCCCATATGGGGCCGGCCATTTCATGTCCGTTCACGCCTTCGCACGCTGGCCGGCGACGAGGTAAACCGAATGCGTCCGTACGCCGTGCCGGGGACGAGGGGAATTTGACGGACGCCGACAGCGGTCCGTAGTATCCTGTGCATGCCGCGCGCGCGCATCCGCCCGCGCACCGCAGCGCTCCTCATCGCGGCCCTGCTGTTGCTCTCCGCCGTGATCGGCACGGGCCTGGGCCTTGCCTTCGCGGGCACGCGGAACATCCGTGGGTTCGATATTTACGGGACTGACCGTCCCGCCCTGCCAACGCAGATACTGGATCGCAACGAGCGGCTCATCACGCAGTTCTTCTCGGTGGAGAAGCGCGAGATCATCCGCTTCGAGGAACTGCCCCGGCATCTGATCGACGCGCTGCTCACGCGCGAGGACCGGCACTTCTACCGGCACCCCGGATTCCGGGTACCGGACATACTGCGGGCTACCTGGACGACCCTGCGCGGCGGTTTCGGGGGAGGCGCCAGCACGATCACCCAGCAGCTTGCCGGCAGCCTGTTTGCGGATCGCTCGGAGATCACGCTGCGCCGCAAGCTCGTCGAGCTGTGGTACGCGATCCAGCTCGAACGCTGGCTGACCAAGGACGAGATTCTCGAGCGCTACCTGAACCTGGTCTATTTCGGAGAAGGCACGTACGGAATCGAAGCCGCAGCACAGTTCTATACCGGTCACTCGGCCCGCGACATCACGGTGGCGGAGGCGTCCATGCTGGTCGTCCAGTTGAACCGGCCGGGCGGCAACTCACCGTTCACCTACCCCAATCGCGCCCGCGAGCTGCAGACGAACAATCTGCAACAGATGGTGGAGCTGGGCTACGTCACCCAAGCGGAGGCCGATCGCTCGCTGGTCCGTTATTGGGACGACTTCGACTTCACGCGCTCGAACGTGAGCAGCGCGTTCTACGAACGCGTCGACCGGGCCCGGCACTTCAGCGAATACGTTCGCCTGCAGTTGGAGGAGCTGCTGCTGGGGAAGGTGGACCTGTACCGGGACGGCCTGACCGTGTACACCACGCTCGACCTGGACCAGCAGGCGATCGCCAACGCGGTGATGGAGCAGCACCTGAATCGGGTCAACGACCTGCGCAACCTCCAGCGCGGCACCCGCATCGCCGTGGCCGAGGAAGAGTTCCTGCCCGTGGTGGACCTGATGTCGCTCGCCTTCGACATCGACCGCATGCGAATCGGAAACCAGGCGGAACGCATGGCGGGACGTCAACGGTTCGAAGACGAGCTGAGCCCCGCCCTCGACCTGCTTTCGGCGATCTGGGACACCGGACGGATCAAGGCGCTTACCCGGCGCGTCCGCGAGGAACAGGCGCTTCGGCAGCGACGCGTCGAGGTGCAGGGCGCTCTGGTGTCGATCGACCCGTCAAGCGGGCACATCCTGTCCATGGTCGGCGGGCGCGACCTCGCGCGCGGCAACCAGTTCAACCGCGCCGTGCAGTCGAAAGTTCAGCCGGGATCGGCATTCAAGCCGCTGTACTACTCGGCCGCCATCAGTTCCGGGGCGGTGACGCCGGCGACCATGCTCATGGACGCGCCGGTCGTGTTCTACAATCCCGACGATACCCCCTACATCCCGCAGAACTACCTTGGCGAGTGGCAGGGGCGCGTGCTGACGCGAACCGCGCTGAAGCATTCCATGAACATTCCCTCCCTGCGCGTGCTGAGCACCGTCGGCTTCGATGCGGCGATCGACCGCGCCAGCCGGCTGCTCGGGATTACCGATCCGGTCGAAATCGAGCAAGCGTTCCCGCGCACGTACCCGCTCGGGCTCGGCGTGGTCACGGTGACGCCGCTGCAGATGGCGCGAGCCTATGCGACCTTCGCCAACCAGGGACGGGAAGTGGAACCGATCGCGATCCGGTTCGTCAGGGACCGGGACGGAAACGACGTGCTGGAGGTCGAAAAGGAGCTGCGCGATCGCCAGCGGGCAGCGGGAGACCGGCTGAAGATCATGGATCCGGCCGCCGCCTACCTGATGGTCGACCTGCTGACCAGCACCGTCCGGTCGGGAACGCTGACCGCGTCGGCGGGCCGGGTGGGCGGTCTCGACTTCCCGATCGCCGGCAAGACCGGCACAACGCAGAACTGGTCCGACGCGTGGACCGTGGGGTTCACTCCTGACGTCGTGACCGCCGTGTGGATGGGGTTCGATGAACCCGGAGAATCGCTGGGACGGAGCCTGTCGGGCGGACGCGCCGCCGGCACTACCTGGGCGGACTACATGAAGCGAATCCACGCGGGCTCGCCCGTCCGGGACTTCGAGCGGCCGGCCACCGGCCTGATCCGGGTCGCGGTGGACGCGCGTTCCGGCCTGCTGCCGTCAGGAGACGAGCCCATCATCCACGAGCTGTTTCTGACCGGTACGGAGCCCAAGACGCGCGACACGCTTGCCGTGGCCGTGGACGCGCGCCGGGAGGTGGTAGCGAACAACCTGCGCAGGTCGCTGGCAACGATCGACCTCGATCCGCCGCTGTTCCAGGCACCCCTGGACGAACCCTCGGTCGGGACGGGACAATCGCACTCGCCCGACGGAAATCCGCTGCTCGACTGATGAACTCGAACGAACGCCGCTACACCCGCGACCACCATTGGGCGTTGCGCCATCGGTCCGGCATGCGGGTGGGCGTTCGGGTCGGACTGACCGATTTCGCGCAGGAGGAGCTCGGCGAGATCACCTTCGTGCAGCTCCCCGACGTGGGTACCCGCATCGAACGCGGCGTAGCGGTGTGCGCCATCGACGCGCTGAAGGCGGCAACCGAACTGTACGCACCGGTCGGCGGAGTCGTGACTGCCGTCAATGAGCGGCTGCGTGAACCGGGGGCCGGCCGCCTGATCAACGACGACGCGGAAGGAGCCGGATGGATCTTCGAGCTCGGCATCGACGACAACGCCGAGTTCGACGATCTGCTCGACGGCGACGAGTACCGGGACCTGATCGGGCTTGCGGAGAGCTCCGACTGATGCAGGTGGAGATCGATACCGTCGTGATACGCAAGCGGGTCCGGTACTCGCTCGGCGATCTTTCGTCGCTGATGGAGAGCCTGCGCAAGCACGGTCAACTCTCTCCGATCCTGATCAATCGCCGGTCGGAGCTGATCGCGGGAAACCGTCGCTTGGAAAGCGCCCGCCGCCTGGGGTGGAAGAGCATCAACGCGATCGTGATCGACAAGGAGTCGGAGAGCGAGACCCTGGAGCTGGAGTTGGAGGAAAACGTCCAGCGCAAGGACCTGCGGCCGGAAGAGCTGCGTGAAGCGATCGAACGGATGCAGCGGCTGCAGCGCGTCAGGTGGTGGCAGCGCGCGATGAAGGGACTGTCCCGCCTGCTCCGCGCCGTGGTCGTCCGCCCGCTGGGACGCCTGTACGCACGCCTCTCGCGGCAGCGCCGTGCCCAGGGCGACCCGTAGCCGATTCTACCTGGTATACCTGTTCTGCGCGCTCTGTCAGCGGGACGGACGCCCTACCGAACCGGCCAGCGCCTGCCTGCTGATCTCGAACCAGAGGGGACGGCCGTGCGGACAGCGCTGAGGATCGATACGGAATGAGCGCTCGAGCAGCTCGCGGCCGGACCGTTCGTCGATCACCTCCCCGTCCTTGACGGCAAGGCGGCAGGCCAGACCGCTGTACACGTCCCGGTCCCAATCCTCCGAGGTCCCCGCGCACAGACGCACGAAGCGACACAGATGTTCCGCCGGCAGACGGGCCGCCGCGGCCGGTATCTCCGTGACCGTGTAGCGCCCCCCGCCTTCAACCCGCAAGCGGAACCCGCACCGTTCGAGATCGTCGAGGAATCCGCGCAGCTCGGCGTCCTCTTCCGGTGACAGCTCGACGGATGGCCCGGCGAGCAGTGTCTGCCGCTCGATCAGGCCGCCGCGAAGCTGCTCGTACAGCACGCGCTCGTGGGCGGCATGCTGATCCACGAAGTAGACGCGGTCGCCCACCTCCGCCACCAGGAAGAGCTGGAAGGCCTGACCGAGGTAGCGCACTTCCGCCTCCGGGTCGGGGGCTCGCCCGCGCCAGGTCCCTGGTGCCGTCCCCGCTTCCGGGCGTGAGGAGGGCTCGGCGGACGGCGACTCGTCCGAGCCGGGCCGGAGAGGCCGGGTCAGCGTCGGCAGCACCGGCGGAGCTTCGGCCAGGAAGGACGCGAGGGGGGATGCCGTCCGACTCTCCCCGACGGCGCCGGCCCGCTGCCTTGGCTGCGACTGCCAGCTCCGGACCTCCCGCTGCAGCGTCGAGGTAATCGCCCGATGCAGCTCGCCGGGACGGCGCAGCCGCACCTCCCGTTTCGCCGGGTGCACGTTGAAGTCGGCCATCGCTGGATCGATCTCGACGAACAGGAATGCCACGGGGTGCAGGCCCCCGGCCAGGAACTCGCCGTACCCGTACTCCACCGCCTGGACCAGCCCGAAGTCCGTGATGCGCCGCCGGTTGAGGTACACGTGGATGCCCGACCGGTCGCGACGCGCCCGCTCGGGCCGCGCCGCGACCGCTGCAACTCGCAGGCCGTCAGCACCACCGTCCAGGCAGGCGAAGTCGGAGGTGTTCAGTCCCGCAGCGGCCGCCACCCGCTCGAGCGGCGACCCGGCAGGGAGCTTCGTCACCTGCCTGCCGTCGACCACGAACTCGAAGGCGATCTCGGGATGCGGCAGCGCCTTCTCCAGGAAGGTGCGCCGACAGAGCGCCGTCTCCGCGCCGCGGCTCTTCAGGAAACGCCGCCGGGCCGGCAGCTCGAAAAACAGCGACGTGACCTCGGCGGTGGTGCCCGCGACTCCCGCGATCGGCCGCACGGCCTCGGCCCGGCCGAAACGCACCAGCGCGCGGTGCGCGGAGGCTTCCTCCCTGCGCCGGGAGGTCAACGTCAGCACGCTGCACGTGCCGATGCTCGCCAGCGCTTCACCGCGGAAGCCCATGGTGCGCACGCGCGCGAGGTCGTGGTGGTCGGCGATCTTGGAGGTGGCATGCCGGAGCGCACACAGGCGCAGATCCTCTTCGTCCATGCCGGTGCCGTCGTCCACCACGCGGATCTGCTCGAGTCCTCCCTTGACGATCTCCACCCGCACGGTGCCGGCACGGGCGTCGATGGCGTTGTCGAGCAGCTCCCGGACGATCGAGTACGGCCGATCGATGACTTCCCCGGCGGCGATCTGCCGAGCCGTATCGTCGGCAAGGACGCGGATTCGGCCCATGCCGGGAGTCTGTCGCCTTAGAACAGCTTGATCCAGCTCTCCACGGCCGGCGCTCCCACCAGGCCGTCCGCCGCGGGGTCATAGTAGCCCCGGTACGACAGTATGATCAGCGTACCGCCCGTCTGGTAGCGGAGCGCCGTACCGACCGTCAGGTGTTCCGGCTCGGTGAGCTCCCCGAGACTCCCGACGCGGCGCTTGCGGTAGTCCAGGTCGAACGACATCCCGTCGAGGCCAAGGTCGCGCACGCCGACACGGCCCTTGACGTCCAGGCCGCCGAGTTGCGCGTACGGAACCTCCGCCAGGGCGCCGCGCGCGCCGGTCAGCGGTCCGGACAGCCCCAGGTCGAGGTCTATGCGACGGTCCAGCACGGAGGCGCCGACTCGTGCAGCCCATCCGGCATGGACCAGGCCCTCCAGGGCGTCGGACCGTGTCGATGCCCGTTCCGCGGCTCGCAGCGCCCGGTACTTGTCGGCACGCTGCCGATCATAGTCGCGATCGAAGTAGACGGGGAGAAAACGGTCGTCGGTCAGCCGCACCTGCAAGCCGTAGCGCAGAAAGCTGATCGCCGTCCCCGAGAGACCCACCGCCGTCCCGACCGACCGCGACTCCGCTTCCGAGGTCCCCAGCAGCACCACGTCGCCGTGGGTGGCAGCGGTGAATGACGGCGTGGCGATGATCGGGACCCTGAGGTCGAATCCGAGTGCCGACACGCTGCCCTCCTCGTCGGTATCCGGGACGTACCGGAACGGATCGAAGTCGGCGGCTGCCGCGGCCCCGATCTGCAGCGACGAGAGCAACGGCACGCTCAGGGCGTACATCGGGCGACCCCAGACCCTGGCCCCCATCATGTCCAGGGCAGGCACATGGCTCACGACCGTCTCGAGTCCGACCACAGGCACGTTGAACACGGCCCCATCGATGTCCAGGTCCACCCCGAACAACCGGCGGCCCGGCAGCAGGGCGGTGTTTGCGTACTCGCCGATCAGAAACCCGTTGCCGACGGTGGCGTTCTCGAAGGATCCGAGGCGCATCACGAGGGGCTCGTCATCCCCTCCGTAGCGCGCGTACCGGATGATGGGCAGGAACAGGTCCAGGAACGACCGGCCGACAACCGAATCGTCCGGACTCCAGTCGCCCTCCCGGATCTCCCAGTCGCTCCCGTTCGGCCCGCCGTCGAACCGGAAGCGGAGCTGTGCGCCCAGGCCCAGGCTGAACTTGCCCACGCCGAGCTCCGGCGCGAGGGTCAGCGACTGCCAGGTAGCGCCGCCGGTGTCGTCGTCGGGGACGTGCTCGACGCCGATGCCCAGGAGCGCTCCGAGGGCAACGCCTTCGCCCTCGCCGCCGGCAGCCTCGTCGCCGTCCTGGGCAACGCCCAGGGCCCCGGCGCCGGCCAGCACCAGGGCGGCGAGCGCGATCCGCGCCGCGTGGCAGCGACCGGTGAAGATCCGAGCAGCGTATGACGTCATCAATGAACCCGCCTGTCCGTGGTTGAGGATGTATCTGCTATGTTTATCGGCACATATCGACGCCGACGTTGCGCGACCGACGCCCGGCGGGAGGTGTTCCATGGTTGTCTCCGTGCTGCGTCTGCGTATCGATCTGCCGGGAACGACGTCGTTGAAGGAGAAACGGCGGGTCATCGCCTCGCTGAAGGAACGCGTGGGAACCCGGTTCCGGGTCGCTGCCGCCGAGGTCGCCGCGAACGACGACCTGCGGAAGGCCGTGCTGGCATTCGCCGTGGTCGCCAACAGCGGCGTGCACACCGAAGCGGTCCTGCAGAAGGTGATGCGCTTCGTGGAGGACGCCGTCCCGGACCGTCTCAGCGGTGCCCGCGTGTTCACCGAGCACTACGACCCGGAGGACGACTATTGAGCCGCGCGCACGTGTGAGCCCCTGCGCACGTGGTGCCGCCGACTTCAGGCGCCGTCGATCACGGCCGGAGCGACCCGGCGCAGCGCGGCGTCCAGACCCGGGCGCCGGGAGCCGATGACGGCGATCGAGCGCAGCGTCGCACCGAAGCGGGCCACGACGTCCGGGCCGAACACCGTGTGCGTTCCCGAGAACGGGATCGGAACCGTTCCGTCGTCCGGCTGTACCAGCAGGTCCGTCGCGAAGCTGTTGCGCTCCGGCACGTCGATGAGCACCTCGTGGTCGTCCACGGGCGTGCCCAGCTCGGCCGCTGCCGCGTCACGCAGCCGACTCTCGACCTGCAGCCGGTCGATCGGCACCTCCAGGCGCCGATGGGAGCCGCGCCCCGGGTCGAATCGGACCCGGCATGCCTGCCGGTGCAGGCGCCTGGCGTGGACGTCGTCTACGAGGGCGAATGCCGGGTGGCGTCTGACGTCGAGCAGCCGCAGGAAGCCCGCATCGGTCAGGCCGTACAGGTCGCGAGCCTGGATCTCCGCGTCCTTCATCCCCAGCAGCACCGCACGTTTGATCATCGCCGTGGCGACGCGTACGGTCCGATGCCAATACACGGCCCGATACATCAGGTAGCGGGAGAACAGCAGGCTCTCCACGGCCAGCGTGCCTTTCTCCGTGATCGCGACGCGGCCGCACTCCGTGCGGCGCATCTCCCCGATCACGAAATCCACGTCCTGGATCCCGTACGGGACGCCGCAGAAGAACGCGTCGCGGCTCAGGTAGTCCAGCCGGTCGGGATCGAGCACTCCCGCCAGCAGAGCCCGCAGGAACGGCAGACCGGGCGCCGGGTGCGGCAGGCCGACGTCGACGATGGCCGCGACAAGATCGGGCGGAGCACCGACTCGCTCGCGCAGCGTGCGCGCCACCTCGCCCTCCTGCACCAACTCCGCGGTCAGCGTCTCGTGCCGGGCGACCGCCAGGTCCTTGAGGGAGTGGGCGCTCGGATAGTGCCCGAGGTCGTGCAGCATCGTCGCGGCCAGAAACGCGCGCACCTCCTCCGGCTCGATACGCCACTCCGGAGACCTGTCGGCGATCGCGGCGATCATGCGCCCGGGATTTGACCTGTCCCGTCGCGACCGGATAACGTGCTGCGTGATCCGCTGGGCTCGCCCTTCCGTGCCCTGCGTGCTGCTCGGCATCATGTTGATTGCATCCTCATGCGCGCGCTCCCGGAACGACGAAACCGCGGCCGGCGACGCCCGGTCGGGGGACAACGCTCAGTCCGGGGAGAACGCGCCGGGATCGGAGCCGGTTGCGGAGGTTGCCCCGGCGGCCGACGATCACCCCGTGCCGGCTGGGACTCACTCGTCGCACTTCCTGGCGTATCGGCCGGCGCGACGTCTGCTGCCCGACGACGCGTTGATCGGGCCGCTCGCCGATGACGTGGACGCGACCGCGAGCGAACGCGCCGCCTTGCGCACGGTCGATCGATTCCTCGGAGCCGTTCGGAGCGGCGACCTGCATGACCTTCCCCTGTCCGCAAAGGGACGCGTGCACGTGGCCGGGACCCTGCACTATCACCTGCGCCGCGGCGTGACGCTGGCCGGATTTCGGTTGGGACGTGTCGAACGGACTGGCGATACCGCGGTCCTGCGCGCAAGGCTGTCCGGGCCGCTCGGCAGCATTCCGGCCGAGCTCTACCTGGTCCTCGAGTCCGACCGATGGTTCGTGGATGATCTGCAGGCCGACTGGGCCGCGTTGCAGCGCGACCAGCCCGCCCCCGACCCGATCCCATTGCCCCGGCCGGTCGGATGGAGCCACTTCTGAGCCGGGCGACCGGCCGGCGGGCGGGCTCCGTTCCCGCCGTGTCCCTGTGCGTCCTCGGGCTGCTGTTGTGGCCGTCGTCGGCGGCATCAGGCCAGGAGCTCGAAGCCGTTCTCGAGGTGCCCGCTCGCCAGACCGTGGCGCGCGCGGCGGAGCAGGCGGCGGAGGTGGTCACGCGCGCGGTGCCGGATCACGTCCACACGATCCTCTACGTCGAGCCGGTGCGGACCGACTCGGAGCGCATGACCCGGCTCGGCGCCCGCCTGCGGGGGGCGCTCCAGGTAATGCTGTTCCAGCACTACCGGAACGCCCGCCTGCTCGACGCCCCCACTGCCGGCCAGCGGCCGCCCTCGACGGTTCGCGTCTCGGTGGAGCTGCAGCCGTTCGATCACCAGGTGCTGGCGCTGGTCAGGATCCTCGATCGGGACGGCCTGCTCGTCGACGCCGAATTGGTCGAAATGCCCCGCTCCACCGGCATCTCCGAGTTGCTGCAACCGGACATGCTGGCAGCGGCGGGGATGTCGTTGGATGCCGAACCGGAAGCGCCCCTCGAAGCCGATGCCACCCCCGAGGAGGTGACGCCGGGCATACCGGAGGCGCTGCCCGAACCCGAAGCGCTGCCCGAACCCGAAGCGCTGCCCGAACCCGAAGCGCCGCCCGAACCCGAAGCGCCGCCCGAACCCGAAACGCCGCCCGAACCCGAAGCGCCGCAGCCGGCCGTGGCCGTGCCCGGCCCCGTGGCGAGTCCGCAGGAACCTGCCGGGCCCCCCGCGGCGGCTCCTCCGGCCGCCGCCCCCCCCGTTCCACCGATCGAAGAGGAGGAAGACGTCCCACCGGCGGCCGTACCGCCCGTGGCTCAGCCCGTGGCGCCATCGGCACTCGAGCACCCTGCGCCGGCTGGGCAGCCGCCCGCCCAGCCACCGTCGGCCGACGATCCGTACGAGCCGGACGACGTCGCCGGCTTCGAAGTCCCCTTGCCGCTGGAGGGGGACGCCCGCTTCGAGCGCGCGCTCAACGCGAACGACCGCGACCGCTTCGAGCTGTCGCTGCCCGCACCGTCGACGGTCACCGTCGCCATCGAGGCCGAGCTCGACACGCTGATCGCCCTGTACCATGCCGGCAGCGCCGTCCCGTTCGGACTCCACGACAGGGGCTTCGCAGGCGAGATGGACGCCGGCGTCTACGTGATCGAGGTGATGGCCGCTGACGCCTCCGCCGCCGGAGCCTACGTGCTCTCGGCGAACACGGCCCCGCTCGTCTCCGAGGACGCTGGCGAGCCCGCCGGCGACCCGCCGGAGGAACCCTCGACCGACGCCGGCGGCGTCGAGGCTCTCGCCCAGGCGGCGGAGCTGCAGCCCGGGGAGCCGCAGGAGCGGTCGCTGCGGCAGGAGCGGGAGTGGTTTCAGCTCAGCGCGCGGCCGGGCGTCTTCTATAGCGTGACGATCCGGTCGGATTCCGACTCGTTGCGCGCGAGCCTGCACAACGCGAGAGACGAACCTCCGTTCCTGCCTCTGATTCCAGCCGCTACCGGGGAACTGGTAGGCGCGCTGTACATGGGAGCGGCCCCGGCCGTCCTCCAGGTGGATGCCGGGGAGGAGGATCTGGGACAGCGCTACAGCGTCGCGCTCGACGTGGTGACGCCGCCCCGGGTGTTCGCCGACCGCGCCTGGGTCGAGCAGGCTGACCTCGGCCCCTTCAAGCACCACAACCTGCGGGTGTTCGACCGCGATGCCTATCAGATATCGCTTGAGGCCGCGTCGGAGACACTCGCGGAGGTGGCGCTCGCGGAGGTGGCGGTGTTCTACCTGCCGGGCATGATCAACATCATTCCCCAGGAGCCCGGCTTGAGCCGCTTCGAGTTGGTACAGGGCGATTACCTGGTCCTGGTACGGCCTCTCGACGGAGGCACGGTCGGCCGCGTGTGCTGGCACCTGGCCGAGGGCGCATCAAACTGCGCCTGACCCGACAGGTTGCCGTTGACTGCGCCCATCGGGCGGTGTTAGGTTGCGTTCAGTTGTGCGCGTCTACGAAGCTACGTTCATTTTCAAGCCGGAAACCGATAACGTCGACCGCGGTCAGGGTCTGGTCAAGGAGGTGTTCTCCAAGGCCGGCGGGACCTTCCTGACGGAGGAGGACATGGGTGAGCGGCCCTTGGCCTATGCCATAAAGAAATCCGACCGAGGTCACTACTTCCACTACGAGGTGGAGTCCGAACCGACCGCCATCCGCGACGCGGAGCGGGCACTGCAGCTTGCCCCGGAGATACTGAAGTACCTGATCGTGCGCAAGGAGGCGTGAGTTGGACATCAATCACGTGGTCCTCGTCGGGCGCCTTACGCGCGATGCGGAATTGCGGTACACGAACAGCGGCAGCGCCGTGGCCAACATCTCGCTGGCGATCAACAGCCGCAGGCGCCGCGATGACCAGTGGGTCGATGAAGCGCACTTCTTCGACTGCGTGGTGTGGGGCAAGACCGCGGAGAGCTTGTCGCCCTACCTCACCAAGGGTAAGCAGATCGGACTCGAGGGGGAGTTGCGCCAGAACCGCTGGGAGCAGGACGGCCAGCGCCGCAGCAAGGTGGAGATCTTCACCCGCAACATACAGTTGCTCGGCGGCCGCGGCGACGCCACGGGTCCGGGTCCCGCCGCATCCGCTGCGGCCCCATCGGGTGCCGCCGGCGAACGCATGGCTCCCGATGCGGGTCCCTCCAGAGACTTCGAGGACGACATCCCGTTCTGAGAACGCATACGAAAGAACAGGAGTACTGATTCAGACTCGGCTTTCCGGACGTCAACGGCCATGAGTGAAGTCGACGAGACACGCGCGGCCCGGTCCTACTGGATCGAGGTGATCCTGCTGGCGGTCGCGGCGTCGGTCAGCTACCTGGTCCTGCCGCTGCTCGGGCCGTTGCTCTGCCTCGTGCCGCTGCAGGCACTGCTCATCCGTCGCGGCATCGCGGCGTTCGGCTATGCCGCGGCGCTGTTCGGAATCGCCGCGGTGTCGTTCCGCCTGCTCACCGGCTGGGGCGACCTGCCCGAGCAGATCGGCGACGGCCTGATGCGCGCCGAGATCCTGGTGCTGATCCTGACGGTGGGGGGCCTCTACGTGTTGGCATCGGCACGCTTCAGGCAGTACCGCGTGCTGTACCGGCTGATCGGCGCTACCGTGGCGGCCGGCGTGGCCACCATGCCCCTGATGGGGGGATTCCTGGAGACCGCCAGCCAGGCGGCAGAGTCCCTCCTGATGAACTGGGCCTACAACGCTTCCGCGTCGCTGGGCGACGAGCTGGCCACCGACGCGATGACGGCCGCACGCAACATGGCCGCCACGTTCCGGGAGGCTGCCCCCGGCATCCTGCGCAGCTACCTGCTGATCTACTTCGTGTTCCTGACCAGCCAGTGGTGGATCGGCACCGCGGTCGGCGCCCGCAGCGCCCGGATGCCGTCACCCTTGCGGCCGGTGACGGAGTTCCACGCTCCGGACCACCTGGTCTGGGTGCTCGTCGGCGGTCTCGCCGTGGTTGCGATCGACCAGACCGGGGCACTCGACCAGACAGGGCTGGATCTGCTTGCCGCGGTCGGCTGGAACGCGGTCCTGGTGATGGCGTTCGTGTTCGGTGTCCAGGGAGTCGCGATCATGCGCGTGTTCGCCGGCCGATATGGGCAATCCAGCACGACGACCAGCCTCCTGATCGGCGTGATGCTGATTATCGGCCTCTTTGCGTTACCGTGGCTGTTGCTTATCATCTCCGCGTTCGGAGCTTCCGAGATCTGGGTCCACTACCGCCAGCGCCTGCAGGCCCGTGGAGACCGGGAAGACGATGCCGATCGACCGTGACCGGAGCGGGCGCGGTCCAGACGGAAACATGAAACGAGGTGCCTCATGAGGGTGATTCTGAACTCCGATGTCATCGGCTTGGGCGAAGAGGGTGACGTCCGCGACGTCAAGCCGGGCTACGCACGCAACTTCCTGATTCCTCAGGAACTGGCCCTGCCGCATACCCCGCGGAACGTGCACGCGATCGAACGCCGCGCCGCCGAGATCGACCTGCGCAAGAAGCAGAAGCGCCACGATGCGGCGAGCCTCAAGGAACGGCTCGAAAGCGAGCTGCTTGTCTTCGAGGTTGCCGCCGGGGAGACGGGCAAGCTGTTCGGGTCGATCTCGAACGCGAACATCGCCACCGAGCTCGAGAAGCGGGGCTACGACATCGAGCGCCGCCGCATCGACGTGCCCAGCCATTCGTTGCGTACCACCGGCGAGCACAACGCCGTCGTGCGCCTCTACGACCGAGAGGTGGCGACGCTCTCGATCCGCATTGACCCGAGCGACTCGTAGCCGCTTCCGTGGCTGACGGAGGCCTTCCCGACTCCGTCCCTCCCCACAACCTCGAAGCGGAGGTGGCGTCGCTCGGCGCGTTGCTGCTCAACGAGGAAGCGCTGCCGCTCGTGCTGCGCTACCTGCGGCCGGAGGACTTCTACCGCCCCGCCCACCGGCGGATCTTCGAAGCGATCGTCGCGCTCTTCAACCGCAGCGACCCGGTCGACCTCATCACGCTCACGGACGAGTTGGAGCGCGTCGAAGCGCTCGATTCCTGCGGCGGCGCGTCCTACATCTCCGGCCTCACCACCGGCGTTCCGACCAGCGCCAACGTCGAGTACTACGCAAGGATCGTTCAGGAGTGCAGCCTGCGCCGACGCATGCTGACGCTGTCCGCGGAGCTGTCGGCCGACGCACGCGCCGCGGGCCGCGAGGTCCGCGAGGTGATCGATGACGCCGAGCAGCGTATTTTCGACCTCTCGGACCTGCAACTCTCGGGCTCCTACCAGAGCGCCCGGGAGATCGTCACGCAGACCGTGGAAAAGATCGAAGCGCTGTCCCGCGCAGGCGCCGCCTACACGGGTGTGCCGAGCGGGTATCCCGACCTGGATCGCCTGACCAGCGGATTCCAGGAATCGGAGTTCATCGTCATCGGCGCGCGGCCCTCGGTTGGCAAGACCGCACTCGCGCTGTCCATGGCGACCAACATCGCGATCCGGGCCGACCGGCCGGTGCCCGTCGGCCTGTTTACCCTGGAAATGTCAGGTTACGCCGTGATGCAGCGTGTGCTGGCGAGCGAGGCACGAATCGACTCCACGCGAATTCGCGCCGGACTGCTGAAGCCGTCCGACTGGCCGCTGATCACCGATGCTGCCGGCCGCATCTACGACGCACCGCTCTACATCGACGACACGCCGGGACTCCGCCTGCTCGACCTGCGCGCCCAGGCCCGCCGCATGCGCTCCCGGCATGACGTGGGCATCATCTTCATCGACTACCTGACCCTGGTGACATCCGAGCACATGGATCTGCCCCGCCACGAACAGATAGCGGAGATCTCGCGATCGCTGAAGGCGTTGGCACGAGAGCTCAGCATTCCGGTCGTGGCGCTGTCCCAGGTTCGGCGCGAAACCGAGGGCAGACGCCCCGCGCTGGCCGACCTGCGCGAGTCGGGCTCGATCGAACAGGATGCGGACGTGGTGATGTTCCTGCACCGCGATCGCGAGCCGGAAGGACCGCAGATCGAAACCGAGCTCATGGTCGCCAAACAGCGCAACGGCCCCACCGAGGACATCAAGCTGGCGTTCATCCCCCGGTACGTCCGGTTCGAGTCCTTCCAGCAAGGACAGTCCGCGGCCTGACCTAACGCACGTACCGCGCTCCGTCGGGGGAGGTCCAGTACCGGTCCCCGGAGGTCAACACCCATTCGCAGTCACGCCAGAGGTGAAGATCGAACCGATGGGCCAAGGTATCGGCCGACCACGCGCTGAGGGTGCCGTCGGAGTTGGCCGCGTACACCCAGCCCTGATGCACCGCAAGCCGGCGCGCCTCCCGACCGGTCTCGGCAAGCGGCCGCGTGCGTTGCCCGTCCCACAGCCGCACCCGCCCCGTCAGGGAGAAAAAGACCCTTTCTTCGGCCGCGTCGACGGCGGGTGCCACCGCCACGGATGCCCGCAGGTCCTCGCCCGCGGCGACGAACAGCGTATGGCGTTGATCGAGCTCGGCGCCGGTGTGGCGCATCAACGTGGTGCGACTCCCGGCCCCCTCGTACACGCCCAGCGAGTACAGCGCTCCACTTTGCGGGTCGTACTCCAGGTCGTAGACGTAGCTGCGCTGGTCGGGCATCGCCACCGTCTCGCCCGTTGCCGCGGCGATGTTCACGATCGAGGTGCCCATCGTTCCGAAGCTTGCCAGGGCGGCGACCAGGGCCGGCCCCCCGTCCGCGGTCGCCGCCGCCACGTCGGTCGTGCCCGGGATCGTGACGGCATACAGGGTCTCGAACTCGGTCGCAGGCGGCATCGACGCTTCCGCGCCCGACTCCGACAGGCCCGCCCCGGTGTGCGCGGCGATCAGCGCGGCCCGGCCGGTCCGGTCGACCACGCCAATCGTCGTGCCGGTCGCGGTCAGGTTCGCCAGCGGCGCTGGCAGCGGCAGGTGCGGTGCGCCGAGCAGGTGTTCCCGAAGGTGCAGGACCGCGATCCCGGGCGCGTCGCCAACCGACCAGACCAGCACGCGCTCTGCGTCGAGCGCCGTGACCCGGATGGCGCTCGACCTGCCCTCCGCGAACGGTCCCGCCAGCACCGTCGCCTCCACACCGCTTCTCAGCCCGTCGGCGAGCCGTAGCGGCGCCCCGCCGACGAAGCCGCCGGTAATGGTAACCACACCGGCCCGGGTTCCGAGCACGATCGTGTCGCCCGCGGCTGCCACGTCCAGGATCGCGAGCCGCTCGTCGCGTACGAGCACGGCAACCGCCGGTTCGGGATCCCGCAGGTCCAGCGTCAGGACCGTGCCGTCGGTCAGGCCGGCGAACAGTTTCTCGTGGCCGTACGACAGTGCCGTCGGGGTCTCCGCGACCCGCCACGCCGATCGCGTCGCGTCGAAACGGCCGGCCGTGACCGAGACCGTGCGCAGCGACGGGCCGGACTCGTCTTCCTCCGCCACCACGACCCGGTCGGCAGCGCCCCAGACCTGCATCGTGCGCAGGCCGCCGATGCGCACTCGGTCGGTTACCGCGCCGTCGACCGCATCGATCGCCACCAACCACTCTCCGGAGCGGCCGATCAGGTGGCGCCGGGCGCTGCTCAAGCCCAGATCGGCAAGGTCCGCAGGCACCCGCAGGCTCTGCAGCACCCGACCGGTCGCCCGATCGCGATACACCAGAGAGCCCGACGGCAGGTAGGTCAACACGGTCTGTTCGTCGCGGGAGGTGACGGCGAAGGTGACGATGCCGGTGCCGCTCTCCAGTCCCGGCTGCCGCTCCCCCGTGGTCGGATCGAGCAGCCACAGGCCATCGAACGACGCACGCCCGACGAGCAGTGATCCGGCGGTACGCGACAGACCCAGGAACAGCGGTGGATCGCTCAACGGGATGCTGAACAGCTTCACCCCGCTCTCCCAATCCCAGGCTGTCAGCCACTGTCCCGAGCGGTCCGCGAGCGCGACGAAGGCACGCGGCAACCACGGGTGGACGACCAGCGCCGACGGCACTCCTCGCAGCGCCACCGCGTGGCGGAGGGATCCGTCACGGGGGTCCCAGACCCTCAGGCTCCCGTCGACACCGGCGGACACCAGGAACGAGCCGCCGCGCCACGCCGCCATCCCGGCAACCGCCCCCTGGTGACCGGTGTTGAACTGCAGTCCGGACCGGGGAATGCGGCCCGACGCGCCCACCCCCTGCCGGGCTGCATCGACACCCCCAGGTGCCTCCGCACCCCCAACCGCCGCCACGATGGCCGACAGCGCGATCGCCAGGACGGCCGCCCCTCGCGCAGATCGCCGGCCCCCGCCCGCTGCCGAAGGTACGCCGCACGGAGCCACGGGATCAGCGGCGCCCTGCAAGGAACAGGATGTCGCTCAGGGTTACCGAGATCGCGACCAGGATCAGAAGCGACACGCCGATCGTCTGTATCCGGTAGACCACCGAGGGCTTGACACGGCGCCCCAGGATCACCTCGACTGCGTAGAGAGCGATGTGACCGCCGTCCAGCGCCGGGATCGGCAGAAGGTTCATCAGAAACAGGACGACGCTGATCACGCTCACGAAGCGCAGGAAATCGGTCACGCCGGCGGCAAGGCCGATCTGCAGGCCGCCGGCCGCCACCGCGCCCACGTAGTAGGTCAGCCTCAACGGGCCCGCCACGGAATCCCGCACATCGCCGCCACGCAGCAGCCGGCCAATCCCTTCGAACGTCAGGGCGACCGTGCGCACGACCTCGCGGAGCGCGGCTCCGAACGCCCGCACCGGCCCTGGCTCCCGGTAGCGCGTCAACGGGATCCGCACGCGCGCTCCGGCGAGATCGACGCCCGCGGCGGTCTCCGTGAGCGCCTGCCGCACGGCAAGCGAGCGGCCGTCGCGTTCCACCGTGAGCTCGACCGGACTGTCGCTGTAACGGAGCGCTTCGTAGAGGTCGATCGTGTGCGCGACGCTTGTCCCCTCCACGGCCACGATCCGGTCACCCGGCACGAGCCGGGCGGCGCCTCCCTGGCCGGTTTCCTCCGTGTGGGCGTCGACGGCGCCGATCACGGGGTCGACCCACGCGTAGACGCCGATCCTGCCTTCTTGCGCCCCGGGTACGAGCTCGGGAGTGATGGTGGCCGCGAGCTCCCGGCCGGCGCGCTCCAACCGGACCCGCAGGTCCCGCTCCGCTGCAGGCGAGACCTCGCGCCGGATGTCTCGGAAGCTCTCCACCCGGCGCCCGTCGATGGCCGTGATACGGTCTCCTGTCTGCAGCCCGGCGCTGAGCGCCGGCGACGGCCGGTCTGCCGGGACCACGATGCGGTTGTCCGGCGTGCGGATCGTGAAGCCCGCCCACGCGACGATGGTCAGCACCAGCAGCGCGAACGCCAGGTTGGCGATCGGCCCTGCGGCGACGATCGCGATCCGCCGCCAGGGACCCGCGGCGAAGAAGGCTCCGTGCTCGGTGAGCCCTGGTGTCCACGCGTCCGGCCCGCCTCGCATGACCTCGTCGCCGCGCATCTTGCAGTACCCGCCGAACGGAAACCAGGAGATCTGATACCACGTGCCGGCGCGTTGCACGCCGACCAGCCGCTTACCCCAGCCAAGGGAGAAGATCTCGACGTGCACGCCCGCCGCGCGCGCGGCGAGGAAGTGACCGGACTCGTGCACGAGGATCATCACGCCCAGGCCGACCACGCCGAAGGCGAAGGTGAGCACCGTGTCCACGACGTTAAGCTACTACCGCGTAGAACACGGGGGCACCAAGCAGGATGGAGTCGATCGAGTCCATGACGCCGCCGCGCCCCGGAATGTGGCGGCCCGAGTGCTTGACGGCGGCGGCGCGCTTGAGGCCCGACTCCACCAGGTCGCCGGCGATGGTCGCGGTCCCCACGGCAGCGCCCAGACCGAGAGCCGCCGCGACGCCGAACGGCACGGCCAGCGGAAACAGCCTCGTCACGGCAACCCCGAGGAGCAGCGCCATGATCAGAGAGCCGGCAAAACCTGCCACGGTCTTGTTTGGGCTGACCGGCAGGCCGCAGGGACGGGCGCGGCTGAGTCGCCCGGCCAGATAGCCGGCGATGTCGGTGCCGAACACCAGGATGAAGAAGGCAAGCAGCGCCTGGCCGGCATGGGCCAGCGAGGCAATCCTGACGACGTAGCTGACCAGCAGCCCGGGATAGAGCAGAACCAGCACCGCCGCCGCCGCCCGTTCACGAAGCGGCTCGGACGCCGGCCGCCTGCTGGGTACCGTGCTGACCACCAGCACCACGGCGGCGCCTCCCGCCAGGTAGGCGACCAGAGCCTGCTCACCGGCCAGGCCGGCGAGCTGCAGCCACGTCACCGCCGGCACGCCGGCGCTCGCAACGATCGCGGCAGCGTCCCCGAGCCGGCTCCGGTTCGCTCCCAGCATGAGCCTCACCACCTCGTGGGCGGCGAACGCGGTAGCGACCGTGGTCGACACCGCAAGGGCCAGGTGCCGATGCCCGGGCAGCAGCAGCGTCACGGCGATGAAGAATGGAACGGAGACTGCGAACAGCAGCAGGCGGCCGGCCGTCTCCCGGCGGCTCTCGGCCTGCGGCGAGCGCTGGGGCATGGAGTGGCCCGAATCCTTCTGCCGTGCCCCGGAGGGCCGCGAAGCGGGTGCCGCCATGCCCAACCCTCCCCCGGAAACCGGTCGATCCTAGATCGAGAGGATCTCCTGCTCTTTCTGCTCCACCATTTCGCCGACCTTGGCGATCTGCTCGTCGGTCAGCTTCTGGATCTCGCCCGTCATGCGACGCGCGTCGTCCTCGCTGGTGTCTCCGTCCTTCTGGGCCTTCTTGATCGCCACGTTGGCGTCGCGCCGCACGTTGCGGATGCCGACGCGAGCGCGCTCACCGGCGGCCCGGGCCAGCTTGGCAATCTCCTGCCGGCGCTCGGCGGTGAGCTGCGGTATGGCGATGCGGATCACCTTGCCGTCGTTGCTGGGGTTGAACGACAGGTCGGACTTCTGGATCGCACGCTCTATCTCCCCCAACAGGGTGAGGTCCCAGGGCTGGATCACGACCAGACGCGCTTCCGGCACCGTGATCGTGGCCACCTGATTGAGCGGCATGTCCTGATCGTAATACCGCACCGTAATGCGGTCGAACAGCGAGGCTGAGGCCCGGCCGGTCCGGATGGTACGGAATTCCGACTCAAGCGCCTGAATCGCCTTCGTCATGCGCTGTTTCGCGTCGGCGGTCGCATCTGCCATCTGCGTTCTCCCAATTACCGGCCGTCAAACCTGCTCAGCCGTCAAACTTGGTCGCCGACCTTGAAGTACCGGAACTCGGCGACGCTCACCGGCTCTCCCAAGCTCTTGCCCAGGCCGGCGAGAACCTGCTTCACCTTCTGCTTCTCGTCCTTGACGAAGCCCTGCTCCAGCAGGCAGATCTCGGACAGGTGCTTGCTCAGCTTGCCGCGGACGATCCCCTCGGTGACCTTCTGCGGCTTGTCGAGCGCCTCTGCCTGCGTGCGGAAGATCTGCTCCTGCTCGTCACGGTAGGCGGCGTCCACGTCATCCGGTGACAGAAAGCGCGGCGCGAACGCGGCGACGTGCAGCGCCAGATCGTGAGCGGTCTGTCGCACTTGGTCGTCGACCGTCCCGCCGGTGCGCATCTTGACCAGCACGCCGATCGAGCCTTCGCCGTGCACGTACTCCGCGACATGCTCGCCGGCCGCGGCGTCGACCGCCACCACCGCGCACCGCCTGAAGCCGATGTTCTCGCGGATCCGGGAGGCAAGGTCGCCGATCGCCTGCTGCATGTGCTCATCAGGATCATGCAAGGCGTGCTCCAGGGCATGGACGACCAGCGACCGCCCCAGCGACACGAACTGATCGTTCCGTGCGACGAAGTCGGTTTCGCTCGACAGCTCGAGCAGGGCAGCGCCGCCGTTCTGAACAGCCGCGAATACACGGCCCTCCTCGGCCGCGCGGCCCGTGCGCTTGGCCGCCGCGGCAAGGCCCTGTTCCTTGAGCTTGCGCTCGGCCGCCTGAAGGTCGCCGTCCGCCTCCACCAACGCCGTCTTGCAGTCCATCATTCCCGCGCCGGTCATGGCGCGCAGTTCCTTGACTGCGGCTGCGCTAACGACCGAAGGTCCGGGAGGGCCCGAAGATCCGGGAGGGCTCACAGGTCTTCGTAGAGCCGGTCTTCGTCGATGCCGGCGGTCTCTTCCACGGTCGGCTGCTCGGCAACCGTCTCGTCACGCTCGTACTTGGCGGGGTCGAAGTCGGAGTAGTCCTGATCGGTGAACCGCTCCGGGGCATCGGGGTCGTCGGCCTGCAGCGTTTCGCCGAGCGCGACCGTCTCCACCTCGTCCGCTTCCTTCTCCTTGTCCTCTCCGTCACGGCCGTCGGCGGCCTGCTCGGCATATCCCGCATACTCCTCGGACATCTCGTCATCCTGCAGGTTCTCGATCACCTCCAGGCCAACCTCGTTCTCCGCCTCGACCACGGCGTTGGCGATGATCTGCGTGAACAGGTTGATGGCGCGGATCGCGTCGTCGTTGCCGGGTATCGGGTAATCGATGCCCTCGGGATTGCTGTTGGTATCGACCACGGCGACGATCGGCACGCCGACGGCGCGGGCCTCCTCCACGGCGATGGACTCGTTGCGCGTGTCGATGATGAACACGACGCCGGGAAGCTCCTTCATCTCCTTGATGCCGCCGAGGTTGCGCTCCAGACGCGCCCGCTCCTTGAGCATCAGCGAGATCTCCTTCTTGGTGAGGTTGCGAAACGTGCCGTCCACCTCCATCTTCTCGATCTTCTTGAGCTTCAAGAGCGACCGCTTGATGGTCGAGAAGTTGGTCAGCATGCCGCCGAGCCAGCGGTTGTTCACGTAGAACATCTGGCACCGCTTCGCTTCGCGCTCGATGGACTGCTGGGCCTGCTTCTTGGTGCCCACGAACAGCACGGACTTACCTTCCAGCACGACCTCGCGAACCACGTCATACGAACTCTTGATGGCCGCGATCGTCTTCTGCAGGTCGATGATGTGGATGCCGTTGCGCTCGGCAAAAATGTATCTGCGCATCCTGGGATCCCAGCGCTTGGTCTGATGACCGAAGTGCACACCGGACTCCAGGAGATTCTTCATCGTGACTACCGCCACGCTCTCCCCCTTGATTGGTTCCCTGGTTGGTTGTGGTTATTCCAGAGTATCGGTTTGCTGCAAGATGCCATACAGGGCCTCCAGTGGCAAGCCGACCACGTTGCTGTGCGAGCCGCGGACGCGCTCGACCAGCCGTGCCCCCTTTCCCTGCACGCGGTATCCGCCGGCGGCGCCGGCCCACTCACCGCTCCGCAGGTAGTCACGCAGCACGCCGTTGCCCAGTCGCCGCAGCCGCACGCCGCTCTCGACGCTGGTCTGGAGAACGGAGCCGTTCCCGGCATCTACCACGCACAGGCCGCTCACCACGCGATGCTCGCGGCCCGACAGCCTCCGCAGGAATTCGGCCGCCTCGCCGGCATCGCGCGGCTTGCCCAGGATGGTGCGGTCGACGTGGATGCAGGTGTCGCAGCCAAGCACCAACGGCCGGAGCGACTCCGCGAGGGACGGAATGGCCTGCAGGCGCGCGCAGACCGCCATCGCCTTGTCACGCGCGAGCCGAAGCGTATAGTCACGGGGCCGGGCCGCGTCGGCGGCGGAGGGAGGCGGTTCCTCGACGCCGCTCGGGACCGCGATGAACGGCAGCCCCTCCCGTTGCAGCAGTTCGCGGCGGCCTTCCGAACCGGAGGCCAGTACGATCATTCGCGGTGACATCGGACGCGTGCCATACTAACCGTACCCACGCCGTGTCCTTTTCCCTGTCCCCGATACAGTCGCGCAAGAAGAGCCACCTGGACGCGTGCGTCGACGGCCCCGAGCAGGACATTTCCAGCACGGTTCCGACCGGTTTCGAGCTGGTCCGCCTCGAGCACGAGGCGTTGCCCGAGCTGGATCTGGACGAGATCGACACCACGACCGGCTTCCTCGGCACCGATCTCGCCCTGCCTCTGATGATCTCCTGCATGACCGGGGGCACACACCAGGGGCGCGACGCGAACCGTGACCTGGCGATCGCCGCGCAGGAGTGCGGAGTGGCCGTCGGCCTGGGCTCGATGCGCGTGGGGATCGAGACCCCCGGCGTGCTCGACCACTTCGCGGTCAAGTCGGAGGCCCCCGACGTGCCGGTGGTCGCCAATCTCGCCGCGGCGCAACTCCGCGAGATCGAACACGACCGGGTCACGGATGCCCTGGACCACCTGCGGGTGCAGGCGATCGCGCTGCACCTCAATCCCGGCCAGGAGTTGTTCCAGCAGGACGGCGACCGCAGCTTCCGCGGCCTGGAGGCGGCGATCACGGAGTTCACCGAGCGCTGTCGGCTGCCGGTGATCGTCAAGGAAACCGGCTTCGGCATCTCCGTCGCCACGGCGCTCAGGCTCCTCGACGGCGGTGTCGAGTACGTCGACGTGGCCGGAGCCGGCGGCACCAACTGGGTGCTGGTGGAGGCGCAGCGCCTGCAGGGCGACGACGCGGAAGCTGCGCGCGAGCTGGCCGACTGGGGCAATCCTACCGCCGCGGTGCTTGCCGCCATGCGCGACGAGCCGCGGCTGACCGGTTCGATCATCGCCTCCGGCGGCCTGCGCCGCGGCCAGGACCTGGCCAAGGCGATCGCCCTGGGGGCCGAGATCGGCGCCCTGGCCCTGCCGTTCATCAAGGACGTGTTTGAAGGCGGCGCGGAACGGGTGGCGCAGCGCATCCGGCTGCTCGGGCGCGTGCTGCGCTCGGTCATGCTGCTGACCGGGTCGCGGACGCTGGAGGAACTGCGCCGGGCCCGCGTGATCGTCGACCCGGCGCTCACGGCGATCGGCTCGCCGGTCTCCACCGCCGGGATGGTGTGAACGGGGCCATGCAGCACGCCGAACTTCCGTTTGCAGAACCCTCGTTCTTCAACCACCTGGAAGCGATCGAACGGTGGGAGCCCGTGGTGCGGGCGCTGGTGACCTGGGACGCCGGGGCGGCACGGCGCCGGGCGGATGCCGCGGGCGGCGGATCGCTGGCCGGCTGGGCGATCGGCGTCAAGGACATCCTGGATCTGGCCGGCACCCCCACGGCGTGCGGCGTGGACTTCCTGCCACCGGAGCCGAAGACGGCCTCGGCCCGCATCGTCGAGCAGCTTCAGGAGCAGGGCGCGTACGCGCTGGCCAAGACGGTCACCACCTGCTTCGCCTACCTGGACCCCGGCCCCACGCGCAACCCCTGGAGTACCGAGCACACGCCGGGCGGCTCGTCGATGGGCTCCGCGGCCGCGGTCGCCACCGGCATGGTGCGGGCCGCGATCGGCACGCAGACGGTGGGATCGGTGTGCCGGCCCGCCTCGTTCTGCGGAGTGGTCGGCTTCAAGCCGTCCTACGGGACGATATCGACGGACGGTTGCTTCGCGCTGGTCCCCACCTTCGACACGATCGGATTCTTCACTCGCTCCATGGAAGACATGACGACGCTGTGGAGCGCCGTCTCTCCCCGCGCCACGCCCGCACAGGAGCCGGCGGCGCCTCCCGTGGTCGGCATCGTCGGGGATCTCCTGAGCGGACCCTTCGACCCGGAGATGGCCGCAGCGCTCCGTTGGGCCGCGAAGCGGCTCGGGGAGTGCGGGATTCCCACCCGGGAGCTGGCCTTGCCGGCGGAGCTGGCGGCGGTCTACGACAACAACCGGGTGATCTTCGAAGTTGAGGCGGCCCGCGCGCACGCCGCGCTCTGGGCCCGCCACCGCGACGCCTACCCGCCCAAGATGAAGGCGGTACTGGAGTCGGCCGCCGCCGGCGACTCGCCCGCGCGCTACGCCGACGCCTGCGCGGCGCGCGCGGACGCGCAGGAGCGCTTCGCGGCGCTGTTCGGCGACGTCGACGTGGTGCTGGCGCCGGCGGCACCGGGCGCGGCGCCGCGCGACCTGACCGTCACCGGCGACCCGCGCGCCAACCTGCCGTTCACCCAC
>JAPOQV010000574.1 GCA_026710565.1 Spirochaetaceae bacterium
GCCCGCCGAGGGGGCGCAACGCCCCCCCCCACCCCCGCCCCCGGCCGATGATGGTGCCCGCTTCTACGGCCTCCTCCGCTCCGCCGCGGGGCCCCCCGCCGCTCCCGAGTGGCGGACCCTCGGCGCCTACCGGTTCGTGGTTCCCCGCTTCGAGGCGGTCAGGCGCGACGGCAGAACGATGCTCGCCTGCAACTTCCGGCCCACGGAACGCGACGGCCTGCCGGCGTTGCTGGCCGACCTGCAGCGACCGCCGGCAGCGGTCCCCGAACCGGCCGCGCCGGTCCGCCTGAGCCGCGACGCCGATGCGCCCGACCGCGCGGGCTGGGAGACGCTGGTGCGTACGGCGCTCGCCGCCATCGACGACCACGGCGATCCGCTCCGCAAGGTGGTGGTGGCGCGCCGCACCGGCGCGACCGCGGCCGCGCCGATCACTCCCGCGGCGCTGCTTGCCGCCATGAGCCGGGCGGACGACCACTCGTTCCGCTTCCTGGTGCAGCCCCGGCCCGGTACCGCCTTCGTCAGCGTCACCCCCGAGCGGCTGTTCTCCCTGTCCGGGCGCACCGTGCGCACGGAGGCGATCGCCGGCACGCGCCCGCGCGCCACCGCGCCCAAGGACGACCAGCGCCTGCGGCGGGAGCTCACGGCGTCGGCCAAGGACGTGCTGGAGCACCGCATCGTGCACGACGCGATCGCCGCCGCGCTCAAGGATCTGTGCACGGCGACCACGGCCAGCAGGACGACCGTGCTGCGTCTGCCGTCCGTCCAGCACCTGATGAGCCGCCTCTCGGGCGAATTGGCGTCCGGCGTGGGCGTCGCCGACCTGCTGGACGCCCTGCACCCCACACCGGCGGTGGGAGGCGAGCCGGCCGAGGCGGCGCGGCGCTTCCTGGTCCGGCACGAGCCGTTCGACCGCGGCTGGTACGCCGCGCCGGTGGGCTGGCTCGGCCGGGGCGAGGCCACCTTCGCGGTGGCCATCCGCTCAGCGCTGATCGACGGCGGGGCAGTGTCGCTCTACACCGGCAACGGGCTGGTGACCGGCTCTTCCCCGGACGCGGAGTGGGCGGAGCTGGAAGCCAAGATCGGCTGCTACTTCGCACCCGGCGGCTGAGTCCCCCTGACCGCGACCGTGCGGCCCACCGCGACCGTGCGAAACCGCCTGTGGGCCGAGCTGATCGTCGACGAGCTGGCCCGCTGCGGCTGCCGCGCCGCGTGGGTCTGCCCCGGCGCCCGATCCGCCCCGCTGGCGGCCGCGGCCGTGCGCTCGGCCGAGGTGAGCACATCGATCTGCATCGACGAACGCGCGGCCGGGTACCAGGCCGTGAACGCGGCGCGCGCCTCCGGTGCGCCGGCGGCGGTGATCTGCACTTCGGGCACCGCGGCCGCCAACCTGCTGCCGGCCGCGGTGGAGGCGGCGATGAGCGGCGCGCCTCTGCTGCTGCTGACCGCCGACCGCCCGCCGGAGCTGCGCGACACCGGCGCCAATCAGACGATCGATCAGCCCGATCTCTTCGGCCGCGCCGTGGCGTGGCGCTTCGATCTGCCGGTCCCGGATGACCGGATCGATCCGGCCGCGCTCCTGACCACGGTCGATCAGGCCGTACACCGCGCCCGTTCGGCAGCGGCGGCCGTGCACCTGAACTGCATGTTCGCCGAGCCGCTGCTGGACGGCGAGCCGGCGGAGTCGATCGAC
>JAPOQV010000575.1 GCA_026710565.1 Spirochaetaceae bacterium
AACCGTCGCGCAGCCGCTCGCGCGCATCCGGCTGGTCGGCGCACAGCCGTACGGCGCCAATGCGCCGCCCGGCGGCAGGGTCGCTGTAGCCGAGCTCGCGCACCGCGTAGTCGAAGAGGCTGGAGCAGCCGCGCTGCAGGAACAGCCGGCGTGCCTCGATCTCGGACAGGTGGTCGATGACGGCGCCCTGCAGGTGGCGTTCGTGGCGGACCAGGGTGCCGGTCTGACGCAGCAGATCGCGATCGGAGAGCGCGCCGACGGTGGAGGTGATGGCGGGGAGGACGGGGCCGTCAAGAGTGGCGGTATCCATGTAGTAAATATAACCATGGTTTCCAGATATACCTCTTTTACCAGTCCGGGACGGGCATCTGATCGGCGCGCAGCGTGCGCTGAAGGGGGTGCGGCGCGGCCGAACGGGTGCGCGAGCTTCAGGGAGGCCGGACGGGACCACAGCGTGCGCTGGCGTGCCACCTCGCAGGCGCACATTGCCGTCAAGACCCTGCGGCAGGATTTCTCGACTTTTTTGCGGTTCGCTCGCTGCCGGGCCGGTCTCGGAACGATCGGCAACCTCTCGATGCCGCCGGCTGACCTTCCACCGGCGGTGTATCAATCCCGGCGCCGCCGCTACCATGCGCGCCATGACGGCGAACGACTTTCGGCTCGACGGCAGGCTCGCCCTGGTCACCGGCTCGACCTCCGGCATCGGCGCCGCGCTGGCGCGCGGCCTGGGCGAGGCGGGCGCCCACGTTCTGGTCAACGGCCGCCGGCTCGATCGGGTCGCGCAGATGATCGAAGCGCTGCGCGCGGACGGGATCGAGGCCGACGCCTGCCCCTTCGACACCCGCGACGAGCAGGCGGGGGACGCCGCGATCGGCGCCGTCGAGCGGTCCATCGGGCCGATCGACGTCCTGGTCAACAACGCCGGCATGACGCGGCGCGCGCCGATGGTCGAGCTGGACTCGGCCGCCTGGCAGGAGGTGATCGACACCGACCTCACGGCGCCCTTCCTGGTCGGCCGGCGGGTGGCGCGCGGCATGTGCGAGCGCGGCCGCGGCAAGATCATCAATACCTGCTCGCTGATCAGCGAGCGTGCCCGGCTCGGCACCGCCGCGTACGGGGCCGCCAAGGGCGGACTGCAGATGCTGACGCGGGCGATGGCGGTGGAGTGGGGGCCGCACGGGGTGCAGGCCAACGGCATCGGCCCCGGCTACTTCGTCACCGAGATGACCCAGCCGCTCGCCGACGATCCGGCGTTCAACGCCTGGCTGCGGGAGCGCACGCCGGCCGGCCGCTGGGGGGACACCACCGAGCTGGTGGGACCGGCCGTGTTCCTGGCCTCGGACGCCTCCAGCTTCGTCAACGGCCACGTGCTGTACGTGGACGGCGGCTTCCTGGCGCTGCTGTAAGCGCAACAAGCACCGACCTTCGGCTCATCGAATCGTGAGCTCGGGAGTCGCCGGAGACTGGTCGAGCACGTGGGTCATCAGCGAGGGGATGCCGGCTTCGTACCGAACAGGCGACGGTTGGCCCGGCGGGCACCAGACAAAGCCCAGACGCTGCAGGGTGGCCAGGGCAGCCTGCACGTGAACGTGGTCCGCGTTCGGGGCGAGGTTGTCGGCGATGGCGGACTTCAACTCGGCGTAGGTCAGTCTGGGCGCACATTGAAGCCGGGCGGCCACCTGCTCGGCGGCGGCCAACCAGCCCGATTGATCCAGCTCGTAATACCGGTCCTGGTAGTAGTCCGTCATCCGCACCGCCACGTCGGGGCGCGCAGCATCCGCGTGAGCAGCCGTCAGCCGGGACGTGCCGGTGGCGAGGCGCTGCTGCCACAGCGCCTCGCCCCAGAGCTGGATGAAGTACGGATAACGCTTGCTGTGGTCGACGACCGCGTCGGGCGCGCCCCCGTCGCGTGCCCCCCCCTC
>JAPOQV010000576.1 GCA_026710565.1 Spirochaetaceae bacterium
CCGTGCGAAGCTCCACGACTTCGCTGGCGTTGATCGGCAGGCCGCCGTCGGGGTCCTCCTGCTGCACTTGGCCGGCTGCCGGACCCCCCCCCGGGCTTCCGCAGAAGGTGACCATGCCGCGGCGCGGCGCCAGAAACCCCAGGATCGCCCGCAGCAGCGTGGTCTTGCCGGTGCCGTTTGCACCGGTGATCAGCAGCCCTCCGCCGCCGGCGACCTCCAGGCTGACGCCCTGCAGCACGTCACGGGTACCGCGGCGCACCCAGAGATCGTCGACCTGCAGTGCATCGCCCCGGCCGCCGGCAGCCACGTCGGCCACCTCAGGACGACTCGCGCCGCCGACCCTCCATGAGCCGGGTGAATGACTCCGTCGCCGGGATGTTGGCCAGCACGATGCGCAGCGCCGCGGTCATCGGCACCGCCAGCAGGGCGCCGATCGGACCCCAAAGCCACCCCCAGAAGAACAGGAAGAGGAACACCACCAGCAGCGACAGGTTCAACGCGTCGCCCAGCAGCTTGGGCTCCAGGATGCTGCCGGTGAGGATCTGCGCCGCCGTCACGCACGCGATCACGGCGATCGGCGTCAGGCCGCCCCCGAATTGCGCGAAGGAGAACAGCGCCACGGCGGCGATGGAGACGAGCGATCCGACGCTGGGGATGAAGTTGAGGAGGAAGGTGAGCAGTCCCCACACCACGGCGAAGCGCACCCCGAAGGCCAGCAGGATCAGGCTCGTGGCGGTGCCGACCGACAGGCTGATCAGGGTCTTGACGCCGATGAACCGGCGCAGCGAACGGTCGATCTGGCCCAGGATGGCCGGCATCGAGCTCCGCGGATGCGAAAACGCGTCCGCGAAGCTCCGCGTCATGTGGTGCTTGGCCGACAGGAACAGCAGCGCGAAGAAGAACACCAGCAGGAACGAGCTGACGCCGCGCAGCACCGACTGCGCCGCGGTCGCCACCTGGTTGAAGGACGACAGCAGCAGGCCGCGCAGCTCGTCCAGGGGATCGAAGGAGAGCTCCATCCCGAGTCTGCTCGCGACGAAGTCCATGGCGTTCTGCAGGGTCTGGTCGATGTCCGGCATGAAGTCGTCGAAGTCCCGCGTGAACTCCACCAGGCTGCGGATGACGATCACGCCGATGCCCGACAGCACGGCCAGCGACAGGATGGCGGTCAGCGGCAGCGCCGCCCACAGCGGCAGCTTCAGGCGCTCGTCCATCACCACCATCACCGGATCGATCAGGTAGGCCAGCATCAGCGCCACCAGGAACAGCGTGAGCACCGGCTGCATGAGCTTCAGCGCCACGCCGACGGCGATGACGACGATGATGAACAGGAGGACGTTGAGGGTGCGGGCGTGGTCCACGTGCGGGCGAGCATAGCGCGACCGTGGTACGGGTTACACTGCGCTTCGTCATGGCAAGCGTCTTCACCCGGATCATCGCCGGCGAGCTGCCGGCACACTTCGTCTGGCAGGACGAGCGGTGCGTGGCGTTCCTTTCGATCAACCCCCTGCGCCCCGGGCATACGCTGGTCGTGCCGCGGGACGAGGTCGATCACTGGATCGATCTGGACGACCGGACCCTGAACGCGCTGATGCGGGTGGCGCGCACCATCGCCCGCGCGCAGCAGGCGGCCTACCGGCCTGCCAAGGTCGGGCTGCTGATCGCCGGTCTGGAGGTCCCGCACGTGCACGTCCACGTGAGCCCGATCGACGGCATGCACGACATGGACTTCGCGAACGTCGGTCCGAACCCGGGCGACGAGGCGCTGGCGGCCGAGGCGGGGCGCATCCGTGCCGCGCTTCCCGCCTGAGCACGCCGGACGTGGACGGCCTGGCGCGGCTGGCCGACGGCACCTACCGGGGGCGCGGGTTGGCCCTGGGGCGGTCACCGGACGGAGCGAGCGCGGTGATCGTTTACTGGATCACCGGCCGCAGCGAGCGCAGCCGCAACCGGCGGCTGGCGGAGTCGGCCGACGGCACGGTGCGGACGGAGTTCGTCGACGCCGGCCGCGGTGACGATCCGGCCCTGGTGGTCTATCCCCTGCTCATGAGCCGTGGCGGGACGCACGTGGTGAGCAACGGGGAGCAGACCCGGCCGATCCTGGACGTCCTGTGCGCCGGCCACACGCTGGAGCGGGCGCTCCAGGCGTGGACCGCCGAGCCTGACGAGCTGGCCACGCCGCGCATCACCGGCGTGGTCGAGGCCGGCGCGCCCGCCGCCTGCCGCCTGGGCGTCGTGCGCGAGCGCACCGAGGACGGCCGGGCCGTGACCGAGCGCAGCGTCTTCGCCTGCGACGCGCTGCCGCCGGGCAGCGGGCGCTGCGTCACCACTTACGCCGGAGGACCCGGCGATCCGGCGCCGTTCGCCGGCGAGCCCCTGTGCGTGCGTTTCGACGCCGATCCGGAGGCAACCTGCGAGCGCTTCAGGGAGGCGCTGGCCGGCCCCCTGCTGGTGAGCGTGATCGCCCGTTTCGCCTCTCCCGGCGGGACTCGCACGGCCATCGCCAACCTGCGGGGCTGACCGTGCACGCGATCGTCGTCGGCCGCCCTCCCGAACGCTCCCTGCGCTGGGAGGAGGTCGCGGACCCGGCAGCGCCGCCGCCCGGTCAGGTCCTGGTCGAGGTTACCGCCACCGCGATCAACCGCGCCGACCTGATGCAGCGGGCCGGCCGCTATCCTCCGCCGTCCGGGGCGTCGGACATCCTGGGCCTGGAGATCGCCGGACGGATCGGAGCGCTCGGCCAGGGCGTCACGGCGTGGTCCGCCGGCGACCGGGTTTGCGCGATCGTCGCCGGCGGCGCCTACGCCGAGCGCTGCCCGGTGCCTGCCGGCAGCCTGATGCGGGTGCCGGAACGGCTGTCGCTGACCGAGGCGGCGGCGGTGCCGGAAGCGTTCCTCACCGCGTACGTGAACCTGTTCCAGGAAGCGGAGCTGCGGGCGGGCGAATCGGTGCTCATCCACGGCGGCGCCAGCGGGGTCGGCACCGCGGCCATCCAGCTCGCCGCCTGCGCGGGCGCGCGGGTGGCGGTCACCGCACGCGACGAGCGCAAGCTGGCGGTCTGCCGGCGCCTGGGCGCGGAGCTGGCGATCGACCACACCGGGCAGGACTTCGCCGCGGAGATAGAGCAAGCTTGGGGCGGCGTGGACATGGTGCTGGACATCGTCGGCGCCGGTTACCTGGAACGCAATCTGCGGGTGCTCGCCGCCCGCGGCCGGCTGGTGCTGCTGGCGACGCTGGGCGGTTCGCAGGCGACGGTCGACCTGGCCGCGCTGATGCGGCGGAGGATCAGGATCATCGGCTCGGTGCTGCGCGGCCGCTCGGACGAGGAGAAGGCGGCGATCACGGCGGGATTCGCGCGGCGGTTCCTGCCGCTGTTCGAGGAAGGGCGGCTGGAGCCGGTCATCGACCGCACGCTGCCGATCCGGCAGGCCGGCGATGCCCACGCGCTGGTGGAACGCTTCGGGAACGTCGGCAAGGTCGTCCTGTCGGTGCAGGAGCGGTGAAGTGGAATCGCCGCCGGCGATGGCGCAGGTGACTTCGAGCGGCGCGGCCCTCTTCCGCAGGGTCGACGGCGCGCTGCACTTCCTGGCCGTGGAGTCGCGGACGCAGCGCGGCTACTGGGGGCTGGTCAAGGGCCACGTCGAGGCCGGCGAGAGCATCGCCGAAGCGGCGCGGCGAGAGATCGCCGAGGAGGTGGGCCTCAAGGGCCTGAGTTTCCTGCCGGGATTCCGCGAGGAGGTGCGCTACCGCCTGCCCTCCGGCGACGACAAGGTCGTGTACTACTTCCTGGCCGACGCCGGCGCCGGCGAGGTCCGGCTGCAGGCCGAGGAGATCGCCGACTACCGCTGGCTGCCCCTCCCGGAGGTGTGCGAGCTGTTCACCTTCCCGGAGGCGGGCCGGGTGGTAGAGCGCGCGGCCCGCTTCCTGGAGACCGAAGGCGGTGACCGGGAACCCGCCGAGCACACGCTGACGCGGCCGCACGTCGCCGCGCTGGACGAGATCCTGGGCCGCCGGCTGGACGTCCTGGACGACGGCTTCGTGCGCGTCGTCGACTACCTTGGCAACGACGCCGCGATCGTGCAGGCGGCGCGCGTCTCCTACGGGGAGGGCACGCGCCGGGTGAGCGACGACCGCGGGCTGATCCGCTACCTGATGCGCCACCGCCACACCACGCCGTTCGAGATGTGCGAGCTGAAGCTGCACGTACGCGTGCCGATGGACGCCTGGCGGCAGTGGATCAGGCACCGCACCGCCTCCGTCAACGAGATCTCGACCCGCTACTCGATCGCCATCGACGCCGCGCAGGCCACTTCCCCCGCGGAGTGGCGGACGCAGGCGTCCGGCAACCGGCAGGGATCGGGCGATCCCCTGGACCGTGCGGCCGGCGAGCGGCTGAGCGCCGCGGAGGCGGAGCTGCAGACACGGGCGCGCAGCGTCTACCAGGAACGCCTCGATGCCGGCGTGGCGCGCGAGCAGGCGCGCAAGGACCTGCCGCTGTCGACCTATACCGAGGCGTACTGGAAGATCGACCTGCACAACCTGCTGCACTTCCTGTCGCTGCGCATGGACGACCACGCGCAGCTCGAGATCCGCCGCTACGCGCAGGTGATCGGGGAGGAGGTGGTCGCCCGCTGGTGTCCGTTGGCATGGGAGGCGTTCAGCGACTACCGCCTGCACACGACCAGCCTGAGCCGGATCGAGACCGAGCTGGTGACGGCTCTCACGGCCGGGGACGCCGACGCGGCCATCGCGACCGCGCGCTCGGCCGGATGGCTGACGGAGCGCAAGGGGCAGCCCGGCCGGCTGGCCCGCAATCGCGAGCGGGCAGAGGCGGAGGTCAAGCTGCGTTCACTCGGCCTGCCGGCGCCGTGGGCGGACGGTTCCGAGGGTAAGGGGCCGCCGGCCGCCGGCGTCGACTAAGGAGGAAGCGATGGAGCGGTCACGACGAGGAGGGCGCGTCCTGCTGGCCGCCGCGGCGGCAGGCCTGCTGCTGGCCGGCTGCGGCGGCAAGGGCGGCGACGGCGGCGGCGCGGTTCAGGCGGACCTGCCGATGGCCCCCGATTTCTCTTTCGAGGCTTACCAGGGCGAGAAGGAGCTGGGCGGCCGGGAGCTGCGCCTGAGCGACGTGGTCGCCCTGGGCAAGCCGATCATCCTCAACTTCTGGGCGGCCCAGTGCCCGCCGTGCCAGGTCGAGATGCCGGAATTCCAGGAGTACTACGACAAGCATCGCAAGCAGGTGCTGATGCTGGGCGTCGACATCGGCGCGCTGGCCGGGCTCGGCCTGCCCGAGCACGCAGTGTCCTTGTTGCACACGCTGAAGATCACCTACCCGGCGGTAACCACCGCGGACGAGCACGTCCAGGCCGAATACGAGCTGCTGGGTCTTCCGGCCACCTACTTCATCAACTCCGCGGGGCAGATCGCCCACACCTGGACCGGCTTGCTGACCAGGGAGAAGCTGGAGGAGCTGGCCGGCGCCCTGATCGACGCGGAGAAGTAAGCGCATGGCCACTGCTCGGACTGCCGACCTGTCCCGGCCGGCGACCGGCGGGTGGCGGCACGTCCTCTGGTACTACGTGGTGCCGGCCGCCGCGGTGGTCGCCCTGGTGTATCTGCTCACGCGCGTGCAGGCCGGCGCCGAGAACGCCGCCACCGAGCTGGCCCGCTCGGTCCGGCTCGGCACCGCGTTCGGGGCCGGCATCGTGGCCTGCGTCAATCCCTGCGGCTTCATCATGCTGCCGACCTACCTGTCGCTGCAGCTCGGCACGCAGGAGACCGGCTACGGCGCGGATTCGTGGCTGCGCCGCACGCTGGCGGCGCTTCGCATCGCCGCGGCCACCACCGCGGGGTTCGTGGCGGTGGTGGCGCCGCTGGGCGTGCTGGTGGGACTGGCCGGGCAGGCGCTGGGTCCGGTGCTGCCCTATGCCGCCACGGGGGTGGGAGCCGTCATGGTGGCGCTGGCGCTGTGGCTACTCGTCACCGGCCGCAAGATCGGCATCGCCGCGGCCAGCCGCGTGCACGTCACGCCGCGGCGCAACACCCTGAACGCGTTGCTGTTCGGGATGACCTACTCCATCGCGTCGCTGAGCTGCGCGCTGCCGATCTTCCTGCTGGTGGTGTCGACGGCGCTAACGGCGGACGGGTGGCTGGTCAGCCTCGCCCAGTTCGTGAGCTACGCGCTGGGCATGGGGGCGGTGATCACCGTGGTCACCGTCGCGGCCGCGCTGTTGCGCACCACGCTGGCGCAGAAACTGCGGGCGCTGATGCCGTTCGCCAACCACGTCGGCGTGCTGTTCCTGCTGGGAGCGGGCTCCTACCTGGTCTACTACTGGGTGGCGGTGGCGCCGGTCGCCTTCTGAAAGTGGATCGCCGCACCAATCCTGCCAACGTTCTCAGTCGCCTCGCTCGCGGAGGAGCCTTTCCGTCTCCGCGATGCGCGCCTCGGCCGCGCGACGGGCTGACGTCTCCTGTTCGGCGCGGGCCTCAGCGGCGCGGCGTGCGGCAGCCTGTGTCAGGACGCGCTGCGCCTGCTGCGCCGGTTCGGGGACGAGACCACGACCAGGCGGACCGAAGTCAGGTCGACGGCCGGTAGGCAAGCGCCGACGTATCGGGTGCTCGCGCGATGCTGACGCTGTTCCTGCCGCTGGCCCAGGTGGAGGTGTGGCTGCCGGGCGCGGTGCTGCTCGGCCTCTCGGTGGGTGTGCTCACCGGCCTGTTCGGCGTCGGCGGCGGGTTCCTGCTCACGCCGGCTCTCAAGGCGCTGTTCGGGGTGCCGTATCCGGTCGCGGTCGGCACCGACCTGGTGCAGATCTTTCTGACCGGCACGGTGTCCGCGTACCGACACCGGCGGGCCGGCAACGTGGATCTGCGCCTGGGGCTGGTGCTCGGCGCCGGCGCGATTGCGGGGGCGGAAGTGGGTCTGCGCATCCAGAACGCGCTGGAGTCGATCGGCGATGTGCGCGTCACCGGCGGCGGCATCACGCTGCTCGACCTGGTGCTCGGCGGGCTGTTCGTGGTGCTGCTGGCGTCGGTCGCCGGGATGATCTGGCGCGAGACCCGCTCGGGTCGCGGCGACGGCGTGGACACGCCCGTGGCGCGGGCGCTGCGCCGGATACGGCTGCGCCCGGTCATCGCGTTGCCGCGCTCCGATCTGGCCGACATCTCGGTATGGGTGCCGCTGGCCATGGGCTTCGGCGTCGGCATCCTCACGGGGCTGATGGGCGTGGGCGGCGGGTTCATCAACTTCCCGCTCCTGATCTACGTCCTGGGCGTGCCGACTCACGTCGCAATCGGAACCAGCGCCCTGCAGGTGGTGCTGGCCTCCGGATACGGGGCTTTCCGTCACGGTGGGCAGGGGCACGTCGAGCTGGTGCTGGTGATGCTGCTCACCGCGGGGTCGGTGCTCGGCGTGCAGGTCGGCGTGCGACTGGCCAGGCGGTTCAAGGGGCAGCGCATCCGCCGCCTGTTCGCCGCCGTCCTGATCCTGGGCATCGCCACCATCGTCTGGGACCTGAGCCGGCACCTGCTTGCGGGATAGGCACCTGCCCCCGAGTACTGCGTAGCCATTCTTCAGCATGTCATTTACGATGATCTCGGTGAGTCGCTGTGAGTGCTCCAACTCGTTACCGGTACCTGCTTCACCTGCCCCAGTCGCTCAAGGCAAGCGCCATGCGCCTGGCAGCGCAGGATGGGGTGTCGCTCAATCAGTGGATCGTCGCTGCCGTGGCGCAGAAGATCGGCGCCGTCGTGTCGGCCCAAGGACTTCTCGAAGATCGAGCCGCTGGTGCGAAGTCCGGTGGGCTCGTGAACCTGCTCGACAACGCCCCCGTCCGCCCACCGGAGCCGGGCGACGAGTTCATGGACTCGGGGACGTGGAGAGCTGAAAGATACCGCAGGTCTCCATGAGAGTCGCTACCTGGAACATCGCGCACCGTAAGGATTGTCTCTATCGCTGGCTGGACAACTGCGCGTGCAAGCCGGACGTGATCGCGCTTCAGAAACCCTGGCGAGATTTCCCACGGAAGGAACTTGAGTAGGCTGGCTAGCGCGCCGACAGTGGAAATCGACTATCGGAGGCCGGGAGTCGGAAGTAGCAACCGTCGGTGGGCACCGTTAGTCGCGGATCTGGATGACTGAGAGGGGTTCACGGCCCTCGTGTCTTTCTGACGGTAGTCCCGGGCCGAGAGGGGCGGCTCACGCCCAAGGAGTTAACATGAGTTCACGGATCAGGGTCGGCGTCGTGGGCGCCGGCGCCAACACGCGCCACCTGCACATCCCGCGCCTGCAGGCGATCGACGGGGTCGAGGTGGTGAGCGTCTGCAATCGGTCGCACGCTTCGGGCGCGCGAGTAGCGGCGGAGTTCGGCATCCCGCAGGTGCTGCCGACATGGCGGGCGGTGGTCGAGTCCGACGTCGACGCGGTGGTGATCGGCACGTGGCCCTACCTGCACGAGCAGGTGACGGTGGCCGCGCTGAAGGCCGGCAAGCACGTGCTGTGCGAGGCACGCATGGCGCGCGACGCGGCCGAGGCGCGCAGGATGCTCGCGGCGTCGCGGGAGCGTCCGGACCTGGTGGCGCAGATCGTACCGTCGCCGATGACGGTGCGGGTGGACCGCACCATCCAGCGACTGATGGCCGAGGGGGTGCTCGGTGAGCTGCTGGTCGTCGATGCGCACGTCTCGACCGGCTTTCTGGACCGCGACGCGCCGCTGCACTGGCGCCAGGACACCGACCTGTCGGGCCGCAACATCATGAGCATGGGCATCTGGTACGAGGCGATGATGCGCTGGGTTGGCACGGCCCGCCGCCTGTCGGCGATGGGCCGGACAGTCGTGACGCGCCGGCGCGATGCGTCGGGCGTGCTGCGCGACGCGCTGGTGCCCGAGCACGTCGACATCACGGCGGAGCTGCACTGCGGCGCGCAGCTCCATCTGCAGGTGTCGGCCGTGATGGGGCTCACAGGCGGTTCGGAGATCTACCTGTGCGGCTCTGAGGGCACGATCCGGTTCGACAGCGAGACCGATACCGTATGGGCCGGACGCCGCAGCGACGACGCGCTGGCCGAGGTGGACGTGCGCCCCGGCGAAGCGCAGTCCTGGCGGGTGGAGGACGAGTTCGTCGGCGCCATCCGCGGTGAGGAGGAGATCGTGCTCACCCCGTTTACCATCGGCCTGCAGTACATGGAGTTTACCGACGCCGTCAGCCGCAGCCTGACCACCGGCCGCGTGGTCCCGGTCGAGCCGGCATAGGGCCGCGATCGAAGATCCTGTGGGCGACGTCAGCGCGTCATTACCATCATCCGTGATACAGTAAGGACAAGATGTCCAAGGTTACGACGAAGCTCCAGGTCACGATTCCCAAGAAGATCGCCACGCAATACGGAATTGCCCCGGGGACCGAGATCGAGTGGCAACCGGCAGGCGACGCTGTTCGTGTCGCTCCGTCGGATGGTCACGCCGCTCGTGGTCTGCCGGTGGAAGAACGGCTGCGCCTGTTCGACGCCGCTACGGAGCGGCAGCGCCTCCGCGAGTCCGGTCAATCCAGGCAACCGCGAGACTGGACGCGCGCGGACCTGTACACGCGTGGCTGACCTGATCGATACGAACGTACTGGTGTACCGGTTCGATCCCGCCGATCCGATCAAGCAACGCATCGCGCGCGACCTGCTTCGCCGTGGGATCGCAGACGGCACGGCACGGTTGGCCCATCAGGCGCTCGTCGAGTTTCTGGCAGCGGTGACGCGCGGGCGGCCTAACGGCCCCATTCTGGAACTCCCTGACGCGATCCGCGAAGCCGAAGATCTCATGTTGCACACCGACGTGCTCTACCCCACCGCGGAGGTCCTGCGCACCGCGCATCGCGGCGCCGTCACCTACCAACTGAGCTGGTTCGACGCTCATATGTGGGCGTACGCCGAGCACTACGGTCTGGAACGCATCGTGTCCGAGGACTTTCAGCACGAGAGGATCTACGGCACCGTGCGCGCCCACGATCCGTTTCGGTAACCGCCGTGGCCCTACCCGAGCTCGCGCTGGTGCTGGTGGTCGGCGTCGCCGGCGGCTTCCTGAACACGGTGGCCGGCGGCGGCAGCGCCCTCACCATGCCGGTGCTGATCTTCCTGGGCATGCCGTCCAGCGTCGCCAACGGCACGGTGCGCGTGGCGATCATGCTGCAGAACATCACCGCCGTGGCCGGCTTCCGCAGCAAGGGCCACTTCGAGCCGGCGCTCGCCCTGCAGCTCGGCCTGCCGGCGCTGGCCGGCGCGGTGGTCGGTTCGCGCATCGCCGTGGACGTCCCGGACGCCGTGTTCAACGCGGTGCTGGCCGGGGTCATGGTGCTGGTGCTGGTGTCGATCTTCTTCAAGCCCAAGCCGGCTGCGGGACAGGGCACGGCGGAGCCCCCGACCGGCTCGCGCCGCATCCTGCTGATGGCGATCTTCTTCGCCATCGGCGTGTACGGGGGCTTCATCCAGGCGGGAGTGGGCTTCCTGATCATGAGCTCCCTGATCTTCCTGACCGGCTACGACCTGGTGCGCATCAACGCGGTCAAGGTCGCGGTGATCCTGATCTTCACGGTGTCGGCACTGACGGTGTTCCTGCTCAACGGCAAGGTCGAGTGGGGACCGGGCCTGACGCTGGCGGCCGGCAACGCCGCGGGCGCCTGGATCGGCACCCGGTTCTCGGTGGCCGGCGGCGAGCGCTGGATCCGGGCGATCCTGGTCGTCGCCGTGGTGGTGATGGCGGTACGGGTCTCCGGGGTGCTGGAGCTCGTCGGCATCCTCTGAAGCGTGCCGGCCGGCCGTGGGGTATGGTCTTGGGCATGCCTGTGACACAGAACGCCGTGGTACGCAAGCTCGCGGCGGGCGAGGTGCCGATCGGGGCGCTCGCTACCGACAACACCCACGAATCGCACATCGAGGTGCTGCAGAACGCCGGTTACGACTTCCTGATGCTTGACGCCGAGCACGGCGAGTATCCGCCGGACCGCCTCGCCGCCATCTGCCGGATCGGCCGCCTGGCCGGCTTCCCGGTGATCATGCGCACCTTCTGCACGTACGAGCACGTGCGCCTGGCGCTCGACTACGGCTCGCTGGGCGCCATCCTTCCCATGGTCGACACCCCCGAGCAGGTCGACACGATCCGCCGCGCTGCCTTCCTGCCGCCGGTCGGCGAGCGCGGTCCCGGCGGCCCGGGCAACCGCCACGTGAGCGACGTTCGCCGCGAGACCTGGGCGGAGTTCGAGGCCCAGCTCGCCCTCATCCCCATGATCGAGACGCCGCGCGCGGTGGACGACCCGTCGGTGTTCGACCGGCCGTGGGTCACCTCCTGCCTGGTCGGCCCGTACGACCTGGCCATGTCGCACGGCATCGCGCTGGCCGACTTCTACCGCCCGGGAGGGCCGCACGAGGCGGTGATCCGCAGGGCCATCGAGGGCTGCGCACGGGTCGGCAAGCCGTGCGGGACGGTGGTCCCCGACGGCGAGAGCGCGGCGCGCTGGATCGAGATGGGCGCGCGGATGATCATCTGCGGCGAGCTGAACGGCATGCTGGGGGAGATCGCGCGCCGCAACGTCGACGCCATACGGTCGGCGGCCGGCTGACGGGCAGACGGTGGCCGACCGCCCGCTGTACCCGACCGAG
>JAPOQV010000577.1 GCA_026710565.1 Spirochaetaceae bacterium
AATGCTACCTTCGACATTTATGGCACTACATTGAAGGATTCAGCCCTCTTGGAGTCAGAGCCCCCCATAGATTCGCGGAAATCACCCCAACCTCGAGAAATCACCCCCACTGCCGTTAAACTTGGGCTAGCTGCGGCCAGACACGCTTGTCTGGTTTCCAAGCGTCTAGAATCGCGTCGATGGCTGCGTGATCCAGCGCAGGAGCCCACGCCGGCCACATGAATCGGTGCTCACGGGCGCCGCCCGGCACTCGGCGCCAACCTCTTTGAATCATGGAGGAGCGGGACTTACTGGCGAGCCGGAAGTCGGTCCCCTCGCCTCGTACAGGCAATAGAGCAAGGCCAAAGAACGCGAGCACTTCGATGACTGGGTCGACCGCCGTTCTTGAAACATCAGATTGCGATCCGAGTCTCGTCAGATCGAACCCCAGGCCGTTTCCCTCGACCCTTACCGCTCTGCCGGCGAACGAATCCATGAAACGTTCGACGGAAGGTTCCACCCTGTCGTGCACCCTCAAGAGGCGACTCTGCATGGTGGCCCCCTTCGGCGCAGGAGGATCGAAAGGACCATGCGCAACCTCCCCACTCTTTTCTAAGTGGAGATCCGTCATGGTCGACGACAGCGTCCACGAGTACAGGTGACCGCGCGTGGCGCGGGCTCTCTGGATGAAGGCGTCGACGTGCACCTTTCTTGGCAACGATGGCGTGTCACCCCAATGCTCGGCGATCGGCATGGCATCGAGCACACCGGTTGTCGGCCAGGAGTCGGCCAGGGTCTCCACCGGATCGGCGCCATCGGCCGAGAGGACGGCCACCGGGGTCCGCTCCGTCGTCCAATGGAGACGGATCCTTGAGTCCAGCACGGTCGCCCCGACGGCGGCCAGCCATGCGTTCAGCCACGACGCCGGAAGCCCCGGGCATGTCACTTCGGCCATCAGCGGACCTCCAGCTCGTTCACCCGCGATCCTGCCGAGACCGCGTGGTCGGCCCGACGGACGATCGACTCCAGGAGGGCCAGTCCCCATGGTCCGAACCGGTCGTTGAGCCGTTTGAAACGCGCCGGCTGGTTCCAGTCGATCATGGACAGATCGGCCGGGGCATCGACGCGCGCACCCGCGATGTCGACGGACACGGCGCCGGTCGTATGGTCATCGACCGGCGTCACCAGCGGTCGGCCCGTACCGTGATGGCTGACGACCAAGTGGACGAGCAGATCCGCAAGTAGCGGATCGATCCCTTCCGAGTGTGCTTCAACCCAGCGCCGAACCAGACGCGCCGACAACTCCTCATGCCGGCCCCCGCGTGGCCATCCCGCGGCGATCCGGGCGGCACTCCACCGGCTGCGCCGCATCTGCGACTTGGCCACGGGGACGGGCTGATCCCCGTCGGGATCAAGCCATCGTTGGAACCGGCGGTCGGCTTTGCCGACATCATGAGAACGGCCGGCCCGCTCGACCACGGCAGCCAGGTCGGACGAGATGCCAAGGCGCTCTGCAATCGTTCGTGAGCGCGCCGCGACGGCGTCATTGTGGCGATCCAGCTCGACGGCGGTGTCCGCCTGGGAAAGCTCATCGAGCTCGTCGCTGCTTGGTTCGCGGGCAGCGCGCCTGGGCAGACGCGGCACCTCATTCGCCATGGTGACGACCCCTCGCTCCAGATCGGCGATCAGCTCGCGCCAGTCCGATTCGTCCCAGCCGATCGGCGTTGCAGCGCCGATGGCCTCCAGGATCAGGTCGACAGCCTCAGCGCGCTGGGCATCGTCGAGGTCTTCGTCGTCGGCGATGGTCCCCATTGCTCTGTTGACCAGAGCGCCGACCGAAGCGCCGCACAGCCGTCGGATCGCATCGGCGTCCAGGGGCAGTCCGGAATCTGCGATCGATGCGTCGACGACGGGGGCTGAAGACTCCGCATCCCACCCAAACTGGTCCAGCAGGCCCCGTTCCGATTCCAGCACGATTACGTCACCCGGGCGAAGCTCCGCGCGAGAAGCCGTCTCCATGGTTACGCCGTCGGGAGCGAGCCGCCGCAACTCCTCTTCGTCGCCGAACACCTGCCGCACTTCGTTGAGCGGTACCTCGACGGCCTCCCGGTCGGTCGCTCGCGGCCACAGCAACTCGCCGTCCTGTGGAACGTGAACGCGCCAGATCAGCGTCACCGAGTAGTCCGGAGCGGCCACCCCGGAGAAGTAGGGGTCGACCGGCGCCTCGCCGTCGGGAGGCGTCGTGGTCTTCACCCACTCCCACAAGAGACCGTTCAGTATTTCCGGCGCACGTCCGGGATCATCGGCCGGCAGTCCCAGAATCCCGGCAACCCGCCGGGGTGAGAGGACCACCGTGCCTCTGTCGCTGCCGTCGCCTTGGAGGGCAGCCTGAAGTCTCCGCAGCACCGTCGCTGGTTCGCCGCCGTAGACCGGCCACGCCTCACCGTCCTGAGGTCCGGTGCGTCTGTTCCTGGGCGGGGGCAGGTGGACGTAGACGGCCCTCGCATGGGGATAGCGCCCGAGTCGGTTCAAGCGTCCGAGCCGCTGCGTCAAGGCCCGCACGCCGCACGCTTCAGTAACGAGAAACTCGGCGTCGATGTCGGCGCCAACCTCGAGCGTCTGGGTGGCGATCACGATCAAGTGGCGTCGGCGACCGACCGCGGAATCACGGGTCGAAGCCATTCCGTGCACGGGATCGAGGATCTGCCGCCGGATGCGTTCGGCTTCCCGCTCCCTGACCCGGCCCGTCAGGAGAAGGACGTCCGCCTCGTCAGCGAAAGTACTGCTCAGGCGCCGAAACGCCTCGCGGGCGGTGGCCGGAGTGTTGGCGAACACCACGCAGCTTGCCGGAGCAGATGCGCCGTCCACCAAGGAACACGTCGCCTCGGCGAGCCGTTGCCCGGCATCGCCGGAATCGACGCGCAACTCCACCGGCTTCGCCGCATCAAGCCGCTGCCGCACAATCGGGTGTGCTTCGTCTGCAGCGTCCAGGTCGAACCGCTCCGCTACGGAGGCGTCTCCGGTCGCCGTCAGCGCCACGATCGCGGGCCGCGACCTTGCGTCGGCCAGTATCGGCAGCGCCCCCGGCGTGCACTCGGGGAGTGCCGCCAGCAGACCCATCAGGTGGGGGACCAGATGCGCCTCGTCCATGATGACGAGGCTGTCGGTTCCGGCCATGGCGGCGTCGATCGGCCGCATCGACCGGGTGGACCCGTAGCCGCGAAACAGGAGTCGGGATCCGTACATTGGCAGGGTGGAGAGCAGGATCGCCGGCTGTGACGGATCGGCTGGAATACGGGACGGGACTCCACCGCGAAGCCGAATCACGTCGAGCGGTTCGGCGTACGGATCTGCAGACAGCGACCGCAGGCGATCCGCGACCGCCATGACGGCATCCGCTTCGGCACCGTCGAGTCCGCACGTGCGCGGATCGCTCAGCGCTCCGCCGATCGCCTCTGCGTGCTCCGCCGTCGCATCGACCAGTAGCCGCCTGTTGACGAGCCACCAGATCCGTATCGGCGCCGTGCGCACGGCCGGCGAGCGGTCAGCCTGGGAAGCGAGCCACCACACGGCGACATCGAGGCACGCCGTCTTCCCGAGACCGGTCGGCACGCCGACTTCGGCGGGCCAATGTTCGGTTTCGGCGACACGGTCCGCCAGGCGAGACTGCCAAGGGAACGGGTCACGGCCATTGATGGCTCGGTAGAACTCCCCGAATGCCGGCATGGCGCGCGGAGCCGGCCGATCAGGTGTCCTGGCCATCTGCATCGTCCACCGGCACGCAGAGTCCGAAACCACGCTGTCGCCCGGCGCCGATCGCCACCGGCCCGACGACGGCGTCCTCGAACCACAGTTGGATGTGCGAGTAGGGCAACCCCGTCCTGCCGGGCCGATTCACTTCCACCGGAGCGAGATCTACCGCGCCACGAACCAGCGGTGAGCGCGCGGATCGGAACCGTGTCGGCGCCGGCAGACCGGCATGGACGCACCATCTGGACAGGTCCGCCAGATCAAGGGTGCCTCGGCGCTCGTGGATCGCCGGAAACGCCGTCACCCAACAGCGCGATCTGCTCCGCCAACGCGCCGGGCTCGCCGCCACGGGACGGCTCTCGCCCTGCCACGGCGTGACCGCAACATCGACGCCGCGACCGGTCAAGCGCTGGATCGCCAGCGCTGCGTCGCGAGCCCGCTGACGCACGTCGGGCTCGCATCCCGGCGGCATCCACAACGCCAGACCGTGAATCCTCCCACGGGACCGCGCGTACCCGACGTCGGGGAGCGCCAGGAAGCGAGCCAGCTCGTAACCGTTTCGATTGAACCCGTGCCCGTGTAAAGCCGGTGGGGGCTCGCCGTGCATCCTCTCGTGATGGCTGAGCACGGCCTGCTTGAACAGTGCCGTAACCGCTGTGACGCGACGGCCCGAGACGGCCGCGCCCAAACGCAGCCAGGCCACCACCGTGCCGGTGTCGTCCTGAACGGCCGCGGCGGGTGACCGGTACGGAACCTGATGCCGCAGGGCCGGGAACTGGGCACGGGCGACATCGGCTCCGAACTCGACCCAACGGTCGTACATCGCGTCCAGAACCTGTACGTCGCCCTCCTGGGGCACGCTGATCTCCACGTCTCCGTACGGGTCGGGATGGAACGCCTCTGCGGTTTCTGCGAACTGCGGTACTCGCGTGTCGACGCGTACCCGCACCGGCGAGTCAGCCGCTCCCAGGTACCCGATGCGGGCAGCCCGCCGGCGGAGGGCGTCGGCCGTCCCGGGCGGGCACTCGGTATCCCACGAGTAGACGACACGGGGATCGCGAGGCGTGACCCGCACTCCCGGCCGTACCGACGCGCCTTTGCGCGCAAGGTACTCCTGGTGGGTCGACTTTTGCGCGTTCCCCTTGTGCTCCACGACGTAGCGCGGACGAAGCACCTGATGGCACGGCCGCGCGTGAGCGTGGATGACCGGCGCCAGAAGCTGCTCGAACCACTTCAGTTCGGACCCGTCGGTCACCGTGCACCGGCCTCGGGTCCCGTCCGCCGCAACCAGCGCCGCCAGAAGCCGGGCGGGTGCAGGAGGCCACTCGCCACGGGTCAGGCCACCGGTGTTTGCGGTGCCATCGGGATCGCCCCGAAACGTTCCATGCAGAAGCTCAACCGAGATGGCGAGCATCAGTCATCGAGTTCCGGCCACGTCGCCAGGATCGCGTTGCGCAGGTTGTCCTTGGGCGTGAGCTTCAACGGCGGCTCGCCCCACCCGTCGAGCGGCACGCCGGCCGACCTCGCGTGGTCCACTGCGTTTTGCAGCAACGCTCCGGTCATCTCCGCGTCGCCGACCTCGCACGCGTCGTCGGTAACGCTTCCGAGCCAAGTGACAGTCGCTGCCGTCGGTCGCAACTCGGCGCCGGAGCGCAGCGCGAAGCCTCGACCGAAGGCGAGCACGTGGGCATGGAGCCCGAGCGCAACCAGGAGCGCCCGGCCAGCGGCGTCCGCTTTGCGATCATGGTCCGGCCCCAGTGAGATGCGCCTCAGTTGCGCGAACGACAGCGTCGCCCGCTGTGACACCCGAGCGAAGGAGACCGCGGCGGCTGCCGCTTCGGCGCCCATGAATGGCACCTGCCCATGGCCGATCTCGGAGAGCTTGTCCCTCTTGCCTCCTGCGACCTTCTCCACCTTGCCGATGTCCCAGCTCAACCGATCGTCAGGATTGGACGTGATCGCCTCGTCGGTGCTGAGATTCAGGGCGTCGCCCTTCAGTCCGAGGACCTTCGTGTCAGTAGACGCGGGGCTCCAGCCGACGATCTCCGACACCCATGAACGGGCATGCTTGGTGTTCTGCCGCTTCTTCCCCAGGTGCGACTGCCAGAATCCGTACAGCAGCGCCTGCGGGAACCAGGCCATGAGCGGGCCGCATGCCTCCGGCGTTGCCCCGAAGGTCGCCTGTCCGATGTCCGTCCGCGTAAAGTCGTCGGGACCGATGCGGGCATCCCGCAGATACGCGTCGGCGTTGCGATGCGGAAACTGCAGACTGGAGAGTTGGCGCGGGAGGTGGGCCGGCAGCTTGCCCACGCCGGTCAGGTCAAGCACCAGCTCGGGCACGCCGATCTGTTTCCGATGGCGGCGGATCGCCTCCTCCAGGCGGTTCGCCTGCGACGGGACGTTGTCGATCACGATGACAGCGGTAGGTGCCTCGTCGGTCGGTGCCGCCCAGCGCCGATCCATCTGATACGTTCCACCCTCGTAGACCGCCGGCTTCACCGGACCCCCAGGTCCGGAGAGCGGATCGAGTTCCGTGTCGATGCGGATGCCGTCGTCGAATGAGTCGTCCGCGCAGCCGGCAAGAAGTGAGTCGACGTTGATCGTGCGGGCCATCAGGCCACCTCCGAAGTCGTTGATGGGTATTTCGACAGGCGAATCCCTCTGTGGTTCGACGGCGACCCCCGACTTGAAGAGCCAGCCCGTCTTCTCGCACTACATGTATCGGCTCATCTGGGCCAACTACGCACCGTAGCGCGGTTCTCGAATATGGATTAGCTGGATAAAATGACGGACTGGGCACGGGCAGAAACAGAAGTACACGAAGCGATCACACGGCCACGCTGTCGTCCACGACCAGTCGCATCGTCAAAATCGATGGCCGCCGGCTCGATCTTCCCTGATCAGAACCTCGGAGGGCGTGTGCGCCCGTTGGCTCCGGCTGGCGTGCCGCAGCCGGACGACCATCCGGAGGAAGGTTCGGCGCCGCGTCTCCAGATCGTCTGCTGCGGCGCATTCGGGTATGTGACGCGCCTCGCTCTGGAGCGAACGGTTGCTGACCGCCGCGCGCTGCTTGAGCTGCCGCACGACCTCGTCATCGAGGCGCCTCACGTTGATGGTCGCCATCCTTCCCTCCGATGTCGTCAGACTGGTAGCGTACCGAATCTCGATGCCCCAAGCCTTGCCGCTGGTAGCCCAGCCGGACCTGCCAAGTCAGGTCAACGCCGTCGAACACGACGGGTACGTGTACCTCCCCGGAGTGCTCGACGGCGACCAGGTCGCCGAGCTGCGCGGGCACATGGGGCGCCTGGAGCCGCTCGCCGAGAGCTACGATCGCGTGTCCGAGGACGGCTTCCTCAACCGGGCGATCAACAACGCGTTCAACCGCGACCCCCACTTCGTGCAGTTCCTGGACTACCCCGGCGTGATCGAGATCGCCGAGGCGGTGCTCGGGGAGGACTGCCACGTCATCGCCATGACCTCCTGGCTGACCGGGCCGGGGAGGCCCGACCAGCCGCTGCACGCCGACTACCAGGCGCTCACGCTGCCGGAGGACGTGATGGCCGACCCGCGCGTGCGCGTTCCGGTCTACATCGCCACCGCCCACTTCTACCTGGACGACCTGGACGAGGAGATCGGCCCGACCCGCTTCATCCCCGGCAGCCACCGCGCCGGCCGCCGGCCCGACGGCCGGGAGTCCTGGCAGGGCCGGGAGGAGCAGAGCATCCTCTGCAGCGCGGGCGACGTGGTGATCTTTCGGAGCGAGGTGTGGCACCGCGGCAGCGCCAACCACAGCGAGCGCGTGCGCCATCTGCTGCAGGTCAGCTACGGGCAGCGCGCCATCGCGCAGCGCTTTCCGCCCTATCTGAACCGGTTCCGGTTCGACCCGGAGATCCTGGCGACGGCCAGCGAGCGCCAGCGGCGCCTGATGGGGGAGCATCCACAAGGGAGTTACGATTGAGTTTCAAGCTGGGAGTCGTCACCGACGAGATCGATGCGGATCCCGCGGTCGCCTTGCCGGCGGCGCGCGAGATGGGGCTCACCCACCTGGAGTTCAACAAGGTCGGCGAGAAGGGCGTGCACGAGCTGTCCGGCGCGGACATCGCCGAGCTCCGGCGCATGGTCGCCGGCGAAGGCCTGGAGGTGGTCGCGGTGGACCCACCCTCGTTCAAGGCGATCGAGCTGGACGAGGTTCCGATCGAGGAGGTGACCCGCCACGCCGCGGTCGCCGAGCACCTTGAGCAGGTCCGGCGGAGCTGCGAGGTGGCAGGCGAGCTGGGCGCCGGCATCGTGCGCCTGTTCTCCTTCCGGCGCGGCTACGTGATCGGCGCCGGCAACCCGTCCCCGCGGGAGCCGCGCGGCGGCGCCATACCGGACGACCTGCTACCCAAGATCGTCGCCGGCCTGCGCGCG
>JAPOQV010000578.1 GCA_026710565.1 Spirochaetaceae bacterium
AACTGGTCGGCGAAGAACGGCACGACCACCGTGGGCACGCCGGCCGCCAGGCTGGTCGCAACCGTACCGGCGCCGCCGTGGTGGACGGCCGCCGCCACCCCCGGCAGCGCGCGGGCGTGGGAAAAGCCCTCCGCGACCAGCATGTCCGGTGCGTCCAGGGGCGGCGGCAGCGCGCCGGCGGCGCGCGCCGTGCCGGCCGCGCCCGTGAGCAGTCCCCGCTGTCCGACCACGCGCAGCGCCTCGACCACCCGCGCCAGCACGCGCTCGGGCTTTCGGGCGGTCATGCTGCCGAAGCCGACGAACACCGGCGGCGGCCCGTCATCCAGGAACGCCGCGACCCGGGCGTCCTCACGGTCCCACGACCCGCGCGCCGGCGCCATCCAGTAGCCGGCGGCGTGGTGCCAGGCGGGCCAGTCGGCCGGCGGCGGCACCACCAGGCTGCTGAAGCCGTACACGACCGGCACCCGGCCCGTGTACAACCGGCCGGCGGGCCCGAACGGGCCGGCGTCCGGCATGCCGGCCTCGCGGCGCCAGCGCTGGAAGCCGGCCCGGTAGGGCTGCCACACCGCCTGCTCCATCAGCCGGTAGGACAGCCGGTTGCCCAACCGGCCCAGCGGCAGGCCGTCCGGGACCAGGAACGCCCGCCACGCGCCGGTGCGGGTGACCGGCTGCTGGCCGACGACCATGCTCGGCAACCGCAGGCGCTCGGCGACGTGGGTGGCGAACGACGCGAACGGCGTGTGCAGGACCGCCGTGCAGGAGCGGCAGGCCGCGTACGCCTCGTCGAGCACCGTGCGCTGCAGCGGCCGGGCGATGCGTACCAGGTCGAGGGCGAAGCGCAGCCCGTTGCCGCCCGACTCCAGCCACTGGCGGCCGCGCTCGTCCTCCGGGATCGCCACCGGATCGCCGCTCAGCGGCGCGAAGTCCAGCCCGGCGCGGCCGGCGTCCCCGGCGTAGGCGGCGTGCGTGACCAGCACCACCTCGTAGCCGGCGCCGGCAAGGCCGGCGCCAAGCGTGATCAGCGGTCCCACGTCTCCCCAGGAGCCGATGGCGACGATGGCGATCCGTTTCACCTCGCCCTCTGCCCGGCCGCGGTCAGCCTCCCGCGCCGCAGGTCGTCGGCCGCCAGCGCACAGGCGCGCACGGTCAACGCCATGATCGACAGCGTCGGCCCCTGCCACGCCGACGTGGGCCAGCAGGCGCCGTCGGTGACCAGCACGTTGGGCAGCGCCCAGCAGCGGTTGCGCGCATCGATCACCGAGTCGGACGGATCGCCGCCCATGCGGGCGCCGCCCACCTCGTGCGCGTAGGCGCCCGGCGGCGCCGCCGACCAGAGCCGCTCCAGCCGGCCCGGCAGGCCCAGCACGCCCGGCAGGCCGGCGGTCGCCCCGAACAGCGCGCGCGTCCTGCCGCCGCCGGCCCGCATCACGTCCTCGATGCACCGCTGCATGGCGGCGTGCATGGCGCGCTCGTTGTCTCCCCACGAGCAGGCAATGCGCAACCGGCGCAGCCCGTCCGGGGTGCGGCCGGCCACCAGCTCGACGCGGGTCTCTCCCCCCCGCCGCCCCCCCCCGGCGCCGGGGCCGCGGCCGCGCGGCGCGGCGCCGCCGCCGCCGGGGGCCGCCGCGGGCGCGGGGC
>JAPOQV010000579.1 GCA_026710565.1 Spirochaetaceae bacterium
GGCGACCCCCCCGCCCCCGGCCCCGCCACCGACCCCCCCCCCGCCGCCCGGGGGGCCCCCCCCCAGCCCCTCCGGTCCGCCCGGCGCCCGCCGCTCGGCGCGGTGCGTGCGGGCGTTGGCGATCGCCGTGGCCGCCTGCGACGCAAGCAGCACCAGAACCTCTTCGTCCTCGCTCGTGAACTCGCCGCCGCCCTCCTTCGCGACGACGAAGAAGCTGCCGACGTACTCCCCGCGATGACTCATCGGCGTGCCTTGGAAGGCCGCCGGGGGCACCAGCTCCAACGCATAACCCAAGGAGCGCACGTAGGCGCGCGCGTCCGGCAGCCTCAGCGTTCCCGGCAGGTTCCGGAAGTGTTCGAACAGCCGAGGCCCATCGGGCCACGCCGCGAGCGTGCGCTGCTCTTCCGGCGTGAGGCCGGAGCTGGTGAAGTCGTCGGGCTCACCCGCCTCGTCGATTGTCGCGATCACCGCGATGCGCGCTCCGGTCAGGACGCGGGTGCTCTCCACAATCTCGTGCAGGACGGTATCGGGGTCGAGACTGGCGTTGATCTGCCGGACTGCAGCAGCCAGCCGGGACGTGCGCTCGTGCAGTGCTTCATTCTTCCGCCGAAGATCGTCATTCTTCCGCCGAAGATCGTCGAGACCGGTCACGGCTCCCTCCTCTGCGTGGCCCGTGTGACCCCGTTTCCAGGCATCGGCGCGCAGCGCCTCTTGGCTCAAAACATTAGCCAAAACTCACAAATAAATCACGAGTTTTCGCACATCCTACGCGTCACACTCACGAACATGTGCTGCAGATCGCTCTATGCTCTGTATTGGTTGGACGAAAATCCAGTCCTGAGGGTTCTGACATGAACACCGTAGACCGATCGTCCCGGGAGCATGGTTCTCATGGCTGGTGGGCACACCTGCTATGGGGCATCAGCGTCGTCGTCCTTGGCGTGCTGCTCATCGCCAGACCCGTCGGGAAAGCCGTGTTCCTCGTGCAGGTCATGGCCGTGTTCTGGCTCGTCGGAGGAGCGATCGACGTCATCCACGCGATGGTCGCCCGTGACAAGGGCTGGGGCTGGAGCCTGATCGGCGGCGTCATCGGCATGCTCGCCGGTTTCGTGATCTTGGGCCATCCCATCGTCGGCGCCGTGTTGACCGTGGCCACGCTGTTCCTGGTAGCGGCCTTTGCCGCGATCGTCACCGGCGTCATGAACATGCTGGGGGGCAGCCCGAGAGCGAAGAAGCGCTCCGGAGCATCGTGGTCCCTGGGACGGTTCTTCCGGGGCCTGCTCCAGGTGGTGATCGGCGTGTTCATGCTGTGGCACCCGATCCTGGGCACGTTGACGTTCTCCACCGCCCTCGGCCTGGTAGCGATCGTCGGCGGTGCAGCCGCAACGGCCCTTGCCTTGCGGGCCCGCAGTCGGAAGGACCGAAGGGGTACGTGACTGACATTTCCGGCGGCACTCGATCGGAGTTGAGTGCCGTCGTGCTCACGCTCGGAATCGTCGCCGTCGTGATGGGCGCCCTGGGGCTCACCTTCTCGTGGGTGCCGTTCCTCGGTCTGGTCGGAGTTCCCACGACCATCATCGGGGCACTGCTCGCGCTCATCGGGCTGGTGATGGCCGTGACCCGCAAGGTCAACGGGCTCGGGTTGGCCGTCCTGGGTGGCTCGCTGTGCATCACCTCCGCGATAATCGCCATCAGCTCGGCCGCTGCCGGGGCCGCGACCGTCGATGCCGCGCTCGAATCTGCCATCACCGCTGCAGTCGAGACGGCCGCCGATTCGGCGCTGCAAGCTGCAGCCGATGCCGCGATCGAGGTCGTCGGGGATTCCGCGGTCGACCGGATCGTCGATTCCCTGCTGGAGAGCGTCGACGGCGCACTGGCGACGGTCGTCGATGCTGCGGTCAAGGCGGTCGATGCCGCCACGGAACAGAACTGACCCGAGGTCATGAGTTGCTGACGCGGTCAGGAGGCCTTCGGGGGTTCGGCCGCGCTGTGGACCCCGGCGGCCGCCCAGTGCAGCGTCGGAGCGACGACCAGGGCGGCCATGATCCACAGGGCCGTCGGGATCGCCGCCCACTCCAGCACCGCGCCCACGCCGGCCGAGCCGGCAGCGCCCAACAGCGTGACCGCGGCGTGCTCGGTGGCGATCACCCGGCCGCGCAACCCCTCCGGCACGGTCTCCAGCAGGAGCTGGGTGCTGAATACCCAGATCAGGCCGGCAGCGATCCCGCGCAGGGTCGAACCGGCGATCACCAGCGCGAAGCTGGCCAGCGGCCCGGCCAGCATCAGGGCCGCGGCCAACGTCACGTAGCCTGCGAGCATCGTCAACCGCATTGCCCGCCGGTCGTCGCCGATCAGCTGCCGCGCCACCAGCGGGCTGACGCCGGACCCGACCCCACCCGACGCGAAGAGCAGACCGAGGGCCAGACCGTCACCCTGACCGAAGGCGAACGCGCTGCCGGCGATCGCCGTTGCCCGCGATCGCGACGCTCGCCACCTGGAACCCCTAGACGAAGAACATCAGGAAGCCCTTCTGCAGCGCCACGGCCAGCACGCGCTGCCGCCGCCACAGGTAGCGCAACCCGCCAATGTACTCCCTGACACCGGCGCGCGCGGTCGACGCCAAGCCCACCGGTCGCCTCCCGGTTCCTCCGGACCGCGTCGCCGGTACGTACGGCATGCGCGCCAGCAGGACTGCGGACAGTCCGTAGGTAGCCGCGTCCACGACGAACGCCGCGTGGTTGCCGAACAGCCCGGCCGTGGCGGTGCCGATCGCCATCAGCGCCGACCATGTCGACGAGGTGAGCGCGTTGGCAGCACCCAGCATGCGGCGGGTTGCTACCTCGGGCAGGATCTCCGCCGACTCCAGGGCGTCATCTCATCTGTCCATCTGTTGACGATTCCTCCACACCCTCTTATACTGAGGGGTCAAGAAACCGCCACCGTGCGACTCACCCAGTCTGTACCGGGCCGGCGCGTCGTTCGGTGACGCAGCGACGAGGGCATGCCGCCATGAAGAACGACATTTTCGACGTAGTGGACTATATCCTGATCGCAGGTGACCGTCAAGCCAACGGGGCTGATCCGACTACTCACCTCAAGCTACAGAAGCTCCTGTACTACTTCCAGGGTGTGCACCTTGCCGACCGCAAGGAACCGCTGTTCAGCAACGACATCGAAGCATGGGAGAAGGGGCCAGTGGTACGAGAAGTGTTCCATGCCTTCAAAGCCTACGGGAAGTCTCCCCTCCCAGTGCCACGAGCCTACAACGAATACCGGTTCACCGACAACCAGCTCAAGATTATGGAGCGGATATACCAAGTATTCGGCATCTATACTGCAGGGGCTCTCGTTGGCTTCACTCATAGGGAGGACCCCTGGAAACGCGCCTTCGCCGTCAGAAGTGGCGCGGTGATCGACCGGGACTCAATGATTAGTCACTTCGCACCAAGGCTGCCGCGTATACTGGGTCGATCGTCCCAGTCATGAACGAAGAGTCTGAGAACGGCGTCCCGCCGGAAGAAGCTCCTCCCGCCAGCGAGGAGGGGGCGACGAGCGAAGTGGCCCGCAGAAGCCCCCTACAAGAAGCGTTAAGCAGAAACAAGGATCTGATAACCGTCATCGTGACTGGGCTAGCCGCACTTGCAGGCGTCCTTGCTGCCACAGGAATCTGGATGACGGCGTCCCACAACTGGCGCACTGCGGTCGACATGCGTGTCACGAATGCCGAGGAGAGGCTTGGCGACAGAGCAACAGGCATGGAAACGAGATTGCGCAGCCTCGAAAGCCAAATGACTCGATTCCTTCTGCAGCACGGAGAATCTGCCCTACCATTCTATGGGCCAGACGAGGCTCCGCCCATCTTCCAGTGATTGCCCGGTCCCATCCATAGGAAGACCCAGCAGCCGGACGATTCCTGGGATAACGTCCGGCGCTGAGCAAGTCGCCGGGTCTCGGCATCATTCGATAAAATTTCCTCCACATACAACCCGAAGGCGTACACGTGCACGGGAAAGAACAGGACCAGCACCTCGCGGAGCCCCGTGCCGGTGAGCGATTGCTCGCTCGCGCCGCCGGGCGGAATGAGCGAAACCGGGAACGGCGTCTCGCTGAGCGGATCCAGCACCGTCTCCCCCGGCTGCGCGGCGCCGAAGCGGGTGACACTTATGAGAGCCATGATCAGAAGTATCCGTAAGGCGACCGACGAGCGCGGACTGCCTTGCCGTACGCGAATTCCCATCTCTCATCCCTCTGGTGACAACGCAAGCAGGAGAGGGGAGCAGGGAGGCAGGATGCTTCGTTGGCACGGGCGAACCCTGTGCTTCCCCGCTCCCCTCCGGTCATGACTGCGTCGCAGACCTTCTCCCGCGCGGAACGCCACCGATCAGTCGGTTCCTCCTTGTAGTGATGACGTCTCGGCGACGGACAGGACCATTGTCGGCACAGGCAGCGCCTCTTGGCTCGATCTTAGAAAATACTCACAAAGAATTCACGGATTGCGGGCACCATGCTCTCGCAACACTCACGAACAGTGATGCAAATCGCCATATCCTCTGTATTGAAACTCAAGACCATGGGGACATAATATGGACAGGAAGAAGGCGATCTTCATTCTCGGCATCGTGGCGCTTGCCGTGGCAGGCTCATCGGTGGCCCACGCCGACTCGGACGGCAAGGCCACTCTGGCCGAGCTCGCGGAACGGGAGCTCCCCCGCCTGCGCGACCAGGTTGGGGGCGCAGAGACGGTCGAGCTCCACATCTACTTCGTGGGGTTTCCCGCGGAGGTCGCCGGCCAACTGGAGCTGGCGGTCGCCGAGCGGCTCGCGGCCTTGAGCATCGTCGACACCAAGCCCTGGTGGATTCCGCGCATGCCGCTGTTCGGTCAGGCGGAGTTCGACACCGCCCCCGCCCCGGACTCACTGCCCGCGGAGCTCATCCCGCCGGACGGACTGATTCGCTACGAGGGCGGCTCGCTGACCAGGGGCACCAACCCGACGACCGGCGCAACCATGTGGTTGCCGAACCGCGAGATCAACGAGTCGGTCGAGGACTGGCACCACCACAACGACATCGTCTACTACATGGAGCACGACGGCGCCTACACGGGGGTCACCTGGAAGATCGAGGACCTGACGTTTTCGCACCTGCCGGCCGCAACTCTGGCCGATCTCTACCCGGTGCTGCGCGCCTCGCAGGTCGAGTACGCATCCCGCAATCCGGAGCAGACGTTCCAGCTCTACTCGTACAACCGGCTCATGGACTGGCTCGACGACAACGTGGAGATCGAAGAGCGGCGCGGCGGCGCAACCCTGGTATTCCTCAACCTGCCCCCGCTGGCGGAGGCGCCCTACTCCTTCTACATCGAGCCGCAGGAGGATCGGTACGCTGTGCGGGCCACCGCGCCGGCGGAAGTACAGTACCCGGAGGTGACGGCGACCGATCCGAGCTACCAGCGGGCCGCGGACGTCATGGCAGCGGCACTCGGCGGCGGGCTCACCCAGGCCAAGATGCTGGCAGCGCTGGAGGTCGTCTGCCCCAGGACCACCACCGTGGCCGAGGCCGGGCTGGCGGTTCCCCGCGCCACGGAATCGCAGTCGCTCTGCGAGCAGTGGCAGCTCGAGCCGATCCCGAACCTGCTCGGCAACAAGATGCGGCGCTACTACGTCTCCGACGGTACGCGCGAGCTGGCCCGGTTCGCCGCCGGGGACCTGGAGGCGAGCGAGCTCGTCGACCGCGTCGCCGGCAATGCCTACGAGCTCTACCGCTACGGCGTGCTGCAGCCGTCGCTGCAGGCCGACAACCCGTATTCCCAGGCGTACGAGCTGCGCATGCTCGTCGTCGACCTGCGCTACGACGAGACCGACGCTTGCATCCTGAGCCGGGTGGAAGCCGGCGACGATCCGGCAGCCTGCCTGGATTCCAGCGACGGCTTCGAGACGGAGAAGAGCTACGAGCTGGCCGACGTGTTCGACGCCGAGCTCGCCACACGGTCGCTGGCGGAGTTCGTGCCGGCGAGCTGGACGGTCACGACGGTGCCGTTTCCCTTCGGCATGCAGGAGGACGGCACGATCGACCGCGTCGCCGGGGCACAGGCGAAGGCGGCGCTGCGCGGCAACCTGGACCGCCCGACGTTCCCCAACCCGAGAGGCGGCGATCCGATCGTCGTGACCCACCCGCCGCTCTATCGGGAGCTGAGCTTCGTCAATCCCGCCGGGGGATTCGACACGCTGACCGCGAACTGGGAGTTCGGCATCAGCTCCAACGTCGCCCAGACACTCTTCACTGCCGGCAGGGAGGCCGGCGGCCTGGGGATCTACGAGAGGATCTGGCCCGAGGCCACGGCGATCGGCGAAGAGCTGTTCCACCGCACCGGCCGCGCGCCGGTCAAGCCGCTGGTGTTCATCATGACCCCGTCACCGTCCGGCCCGCGCGGCGAGAAGTGGGGCACGTTTCCCCACACCCTCGCGGGCGGGGTCTTTCTTACCACCTGGGGAGGCGGCGGCTGGTGGAGCTCGGTGGCCGGCAACGAGTCGGGCGGGGCCATCTTCCGCCGCGACTTCTTCACCCTGGTTCCCCAGTATTTTCTCGGCAGGGACCGCGGCAACGGCAGCGCGGATCCGCTGGGCGTCATGCCGGACGGCACCGTCCAGTCGATGCGGCGCCTCAGTGGCCTCACGCACAAGGCGCTCGACATCGCCGCCATTCACTGGGTCGACCAGTTCGACTCGAGCGACCCGGCGGAGCGAGCGCTGGCGCGCAGCTTCGTGCGCGAGGTCTCAACGCTGCAGGCGCTCGAGACGCTGCAGCACGGGTTGGGCTACATGCACGCACCGGAACCCCGCCGGCGATTCCACTTCGACGGCGAGTACTCGTCACTGCGGAGAATGTACGAGCTGGCCCAGAACCGGAGAGACATCACCGGCGCCCTGCTGCATCGATTCGTCAACCAGTACACGACCCACGGCATTTCGACGGTGTGGTGCCAGTGCACCTCGGAGTGGAACGGCGTCGCCCCGCAGACGGGGATGCAGACCACGCTGTTCCGGTCGCACGCCCGCGCGGCGGTGGCGGCCGCGGAGCACGAGTTGCGCTATGCGCTCGACCAGGCGGCCGGCCAGTCTTCGGTCGCCGAGTCGACGGTCGAGGAGTTGCGGCGTGCGGTCGCCGCGCACGAGGCGGCGCTGGTCAGCTATGACGACTGGGAGTACGCGGCGGTGATTGCGGCGACGTGGCGGATGTTCCACCACATCGACCAGGCGCTCACCGCGATCGGTCAGCCCGATCGGGTTCACGATCCGCTGGAGGCACTCGGCTCGTTTCCCTTCGCCGGCGGGTAGCCGGGAGATCAGGCTTCGAAGCCATGTTGAAGGTCGTTGAAACCTCGGGGGAGTACTACGTAACCGGGGAGCGGGGCGAGTTGGTAGCTCATGCGATGCGCCTGCCCCAAAGCCCCGTGATCTATGGCGTGTGGGTGCCAGGTCCCGGTTCTCGGCCAATCGGAGATGATCCGCCGGTAGCGACGATCTGCCTTCGTAACAGTCGATGGACGGTGGAGGGAAAAGGGGCCGTGAGCATGGTCCACGCTCCTGACGACGTCCTGACCCATGTGCACCTCAGAGACGCGATCGTCGCCGGTGTGCGCGCGGTAATGAAGGCTCGCCCGCCGGTTGTCGGAGGAGGTCAGGAGGACCCGACCGTGTGGACCATGCAACTTGCGGTCGGTTTGGCCATCTCCGCGCTGGTGATCGTCGCGATGATCGTGGACATCATCCGTCTGGCGATCTGAATGTGACGAACACCCACGAGACGGCGACGATCGGCGATGACTACTGGAAGTACACGGCCGCGATTACGGGGACGTGGCGGATGTCCGCCAACGTCGACCGGGCGCACACCGCGATCGGTCAGCCCGATCGGTATTCAAGTGGGTGGAGGCACTCGGGTCGTTTTCCCTGCGCAAGCGGTAGCCGGTGATCAGTCTGCGGCGCGGCTCGCTCAGGGCGGTAAACGGACTTGGTCTGACACTCCAAACTCGGAAGATCGAAGGGGATAGTCGGCATGGAGGTCGTGAGAAGAGCCGGGCGCATCGTCGCGCTGGCCGCGGGGGCTGGCGACGCCGGTGCTATCCCGACGACGGCGAGATCGTCTGGGGCGAGTCCGTGCCGCCGACCGGCATCTACGCGCAGGCGGGCACCGTCGGCTCGGTCGGCATGGAGGACCTACATCGCCTATCTGAATGCCACGGGAGGGATCAAAGGCCGGCCGGTGCGCATGGAGACGCGCGACTCCGGCTCGGAGCCGGAGCAGGCGATCGCCGTCTTCAAGCAGATCATGGCCGAGGAGGAGGATGTCGTGGCGTTCTACGGCGGCTTCCTTGGCCAATGAGCGATGGCAGCCTCCGCAGAGCGGTCCGCATGGACACCACGGCTGATCCGCCGGTGGTTGGTCCTGGCGGTGGTGCTGACCCTGCTCTTGGCGCTGCTGTTCCCGATCGCGGCGGCGCGCGGTACGGACTCCGAAACGGAGTACTGAGCCCGTGAACGTACAGAGAGTCGGGCGTGCGCTGGCCGCGGCGCTGCTGATTGCCGCGACGGCCCATGCGGGCGCACAGCTCACGCTGCCGCCCGAGCCGGTGATCCCGGACGTGCCGGTCCCCACGCTCCCGGACGCCCCGGCGAAGCTACGGGCCCTTCGGGAGCCGCGGCGGCTGCCGGCGGGCGTCTACGGGCAGATCGTCGTCCCGCCCGTGCCCCTGCTGCCGGCACCGCCCGCACGGCTCGACATGGGTCGCGACCC
>JAPOQV010000580.1 GCA_026710565.1 Spirochaetaceae bacterium
AGTTCCTGCCTAGGGAGGGGCGAGGCTCTTGGAGCGGACGAAAGGAGTGCGAGCCCGTTGCGCGGCCTCCCCTGCCGGGCGAGGACCCTGCTTCCGGCGCTCGCCGCCACGCTCGCGATGCTGCTGATCCTGGCGCTGCAGGCGCAGACGACCCTCGTCTCGAACACCGGACGGACGGCCGTCGACAACTACGACCTGCGATACCGGCAAGGCACCAGCGGCGGCTGGATCAACGGCCCCCAGAACGTCACCGGTACCAGATCCACGATCATGAGCCCGCCCGCGAACACCCGCTACCAGGTGCAGGTTCTTGCGACCAACGACGAAGGCGACAGCCCCTGGTCTCCGCCCGGAGATGGGCAGCCCAGCACGGCAGACAACACCGCGCCGGAATTCCCCTCAGCCACGGCGGATCGCGAGGTGGCCGAGAACACGGCCGCGGGCCAGAACGTCGGCGCTGCCCTGACCGCCACCGACGGCAACGGCGAGTCCCCGCGCGCCGCGTGTGACGACGGCGCCCACCAATGACGGTTTCTCGCACCGTGCGACCCGGCTTCGCAGCACTCGCAGTGTTCGTTGCGTTGCTTGGGACAGCAGTGGCACCCGGGCACGCCTTCGCGCAGGCCGCGCAACCGGGCCTGAACCTGAAGGCGGTCAGCAGTATCGCCGACACGGACATCCTGGAACTCGATGGCGCATGGGGCATCGACACCTTCCGGGTCGGTGGCAGGACCTACGCGGTCGTTGCCGGGCATCTCGACGACGGCGTCCAGATACTGGATCTCACCGATCCGTACAACATCACCGCGACAGACCGAATCGAAGACGATGGCAGCCTGGCACTCAACCACGCGTATGACGTTGCCACCTTCGAGATTGACGGCAACCACTACGCGGCAGTCACCTCAACCCGCGACGACGGCGTCCAGATACTGGATCTCACCGATCCGTACAACGTTACCGCGACAGACAAGATAACCGACACCTCTAGCCGGGCGCTTGACATCTCGCGGGGCATCGACACCTTCGAGATCGGCGGCAGCACCTACGCGGCCGTGGCGGGACAGCGGGACAGCGGCGTCCAGATACTCGATCTCACCGACCCATACAACGTCACTGCGACGGACAAGATCACCGACAACGACGCACGGTCTCTCTTGGGCGTGAGGGGCATCGTCACCTTCCAGACCGGTGGCGGCACCTACGCGGCTGCGGCGTCGATGCTCGAAGACGGCGTCCAGACACTCGATCTCACCGACCCGCACGACATCGAGGCAGCGGACCGAATCAATGACACCGCCAGTCTCGAACTCAACGGCGCGTATGAATTCGCCACCTTCCAGATCGGCGGCAGCACCTACGCGGCCGTCGGGGCCATACACGACAACGGCGTCCAGATACTGAATCTCACCGACCCGCACGACATCACCGCAGCAGACAGCATAGGCGACACCGGCCAACGGAGACTTCGAAACATCGCCTCGATCGCCACCTTCCAAATCGGCGGCAGCACCTACGCGGCTGCCGCATCGATGCTCGACGACGGCGTCCAGATACTGGATCTCACCGACCCGTACGACATCACCGCGGAAGACAGCATAGGCGACACCGCAGATCGGGAACTTGAGGATGCGCGTGGCATCGCCACGTTCCAGATCGGCAGGGTCATCTACGCGGCCGTCACTGGATATGGAGACAGCGGCGTCCAGATCATCCAGCTGGGCGAGTCGGACTCCGACCCCGTCGTGTCGGAAGACGCGACGCTGCGATCGCTGTCGCTGTCGGACGTGGACATCGGGACCTTCTCGGCGGAATCGGCGAACTACGCAGCGACGGTGGAGAACGCAGTCACCGGCACGACGGTGACGGCGGAGCCGAACCACGCGGGCGCGGGCGTGGTGATCGCGGATGCGGCCGGAAGCACGGCGGGGACGTCACGCACCGTTTCCCTGGCGGAGGGGGACAACGAGATCACGGTGACGGTGACCGCAGAGGACGGCATTACGGCGCGTACGTACACGGTGGAGGTGGAGCGGGAGAAGGCGCCGCTGACCGGGTCGTACGAGAACATGCCGGCGAGCCACGACGGCACCGCGACGTTCGAGTTCCAGGTGCGTTTCAGCGAGACGCTCACCAACCCCTACAGGACGGTGCGGGACAGGGCCTTCGCGGTGACGGGCGGTTCGGTGGTCAGCGCGACCCGGGTGAACGGCAGTGGAAGGCTCTGGAACATCAAGGTGACGCCGTCGGGGACCGACGCCGTGACGATCGTGCTGGAGGCGAACCGGCGCTGCTCACAAGGCGTGTGCGGGCGGGGCGGGAAGCGTCTGTCGGCGCGGATCGAGGCGACGGTCGCGGGTCCGGGTAATCCGGTGGCGGCGATCGTGGCGGAAGCGTCCTCGGTGCCGGAGGGTTCACCGGCGGTATTTGAGGTGACGCTGGACAAGGCACCGAGCGAGGACGTGACGGTATCGCTGTCGGTGACGGAGAGCGGTTCGATGCTTGCCGGCACGGCGCCAACGTCGGTGACCGTGGCGGCGGGCGACACGGGCGCGACGCTATCGATTGCGACGGAAGACGACAGCGTGGCGGAAGGGGACGGCGCGGTGACAGCAACGCTGTCCGCGGGAACCGGCTACGTGCTCGGATCGGACGTTGCGGCCGAAGTGACGGTGACGGACGACGACGCGGCGGAGTTTGCGGTGACGGTTTCGCCCCCGGAGATCGCGGAGGGCGAGTCATCGGTGGTGACGGTGTCGATCGTGAACGGCGTGACATTTGCGACGGACCAGGAGATCGCGCTGTCGGTGTCGGGCACGGCGACGGGCGCGGACTACGTGCTGTCGCCAACGGCGCTGACGCTGTCGGTGGGTGCCTCGTCGGCGACGGCGACGCTGAGGGCGTCCGAGGACGCGGAAGTGGAGGACGCCGAGACGGTGACGGTGGCAGCGAACCACGACGGTGTGGAGATCGGCACGGCGACGGTGACGATCGCGGCGGACGAGGAGCCGCCGTTGACGGCGCAGTTCGAGGACATGCCGGCAACCCACGACGGATCCACGGCGTTTACCTTCCGCGTACGTTTCAGCGCGAGTCTGCGCAACTCCTACACCACCATCCGAAACAGGGCCTTCACGGTAACCGGCGGCACGGTGCGTGACGCCGACCGCGTCGAGGGCAGCGGCAGGTTCTGGGAAATCATGGTACAGCCGACTGGTGAAGGTGACGTAACGGTCGTGCTGGAACCGGGCCGCAGATGCGGTTCCGGGCCTTGTGCCAGCGGCGGGCGGAGACTGTCGAACCGGCTGGAGGCCACGGTCAACGGGCCGGGCTCCCCCGAGGCGACGATCGCGGCGGACATCGCCTCGGTGACCGAGGGCACGTCGGCGTCCTTCACGGTGACGCTGTCGGAGGCGTCGCCGGAGGCGGTGACCGTGACGCTGTCGGTCACGCAGACCGGCCAGGTCCTGTCGGGCGATGCGCCGGCGTCGGTGACGATCCAGGCCGACCAGACGAGCGCGACGTTCAGCGCGTCGACCGAGGACGACACGGTGGTGGAACCCGACGGGACGGTGACCGCGACCTTGGTGGCGGTCACGGGCTACGCGCTGGGGACCGACGCGTCTGCCTCGGTGACGGTGACCGACGACGACAGCGCGACGTTCGGTGTGACAGCGGTGCCTGCGGAGATCGAGGAGGGCGCAAGCTCGGCGGTCACCGTGTCGATCGCAAACGGAGTGACGTTCAGTCTGGACCAGGTGATCGTCTTGTCGACATCGGGGACGGCGTCGTCGTCGGACTTCACGCTGAGCCCGGCATCGCTGACGCTGCAGGCGGGCGCGACGTCGGTGAGCGCGACGCTGGCGGCGGTCGAGGACACCACCGAGGATGAATCGTCGGAGACGGTGGTGGTTTCGGCCCGGCACGCCGGGAGCGAGGTCGGCACCGCGACGGTGGCGATCGCGGCGGACGAGGCGGCGCCGTTGACGGCACAGTTCGTGGGGATGCCTCTGACGCATGACGGAGAGTCGCAGTTCGACTTCGAACTGCGCTTCAGCGCCGAGCCCGAGGTCAGTTTCAGGACCCTGCGGGACTCAGCGTTCGAGGTGTCCGGAGGATCAGTACTAGGGGCGGGACGACTCGACCGGCCCTCGAACGTGCGCTGGCGAATCCGGGTGCAGCCGGCTTCCGACGCGGATGTGGTGCTGGTGCTGCCAGCGACAGGCGACTGCGGTGCCGCAAACGCGATTTGCACAGAGGATGACAGGCCGCTGTCGAACCGGCTGGAGGCGACGGTCAACGGGCCGGGTACCGAGCAAGCGGGCGAGGGCTTCCCGCTGGCCAGGGGGAACAGCCTTCCGAGCGGGATCTGGTCGGACGGGGAAACGGCGTGGGTGGCGGACCTGGAGGATGCCCGGCTGTACGCTTACCGGCGGGACGACGGCGAGCGGGAGCCGGAGCGGGACATCG
>JAPOQV010000581.1 GCA_026710565.1 Spirochaetaceae bacterium
CGAGCCGGCCGCTCCGGTCTCGGCGGGTCCCATCCGGCTCGACCCGCGGCGGCACGAGGCGACCGTGGCCGGGGTGCCCTTGAAGCTGACCGCCACCGAGTTCCGGACCCTGCTGTTTCTCACCGAGCGGGCCGGCTGGGTGTCGTCGCGGTCGCGCATCGTCACCGGCGTGCACGGCGCCGACTACCCCGTCACCGACCGGTCGGTGGACGTCATCATCGCGTCCCTGCGCAGGAAGCTGCGCGACGAGGCGTGGCGCCTGGAGACCGTGCGGGGCGTCGGCTTCCGCATGCGCGAGTGAGCGGCACGGCAGCGCCCGGGGATCCCGGCGATCGCGGCCGGCCGGTCGCGGCAGTGGTGACCGGCGCCGCGGTGGCGGCGGCAGGCGTCGCCACCGCGGCGCTGCTGCCCGCGGAGCTCCTGGGGCGATGGGCCGGGAGGCTGTCGATCGCGCTGCTGGGGGCGTCGTCCGGCGTGCTGGCGTGGTGCATGGCCCGGGCGCGCGCGGCGGCCGTCAGGGCACACCGGGATGCCCGCACGAGCGTCGCCGAAACCCGCGACGCCCGTCGGGTCGAGCGATTGCTCAGCCAGCTTCCCGACGCGGTGGTGGGCGTCGACCCGCGCGGCGTCGTCTGCGTCGCCAACGCGTCGGCCGATGAGCTCCTGGGGGTGCGCCCCGAGCATGTCGGCCGCCCTGTCGCGGAGGCGCTGCCCGCGCCGTCGCTGCGTGAGCTCCTGGCCCCGGTGCTGGCGGGCACCTCCGGGCACGGAGCGTGCGACCTGGGAGATCTGGTGCCGAACGCGGTGATCCACGTCCGCGTGAGCCGGATCCAGGCTGAGGAAGACGGCTGGCTGGTGGTGGTCTGCGCGGCCGACGCCACGCGGCTCCGCCGGCTGGAGCGGCTGCGGCACGACTTCGTGGCCAACGTCTCCCACGAGCTGCGCACGCCGATCACTGCCATCAAGGGGTTCGTGGAGACGATGCTCGACCGCCGCCTGTACCGCGGCTCCAACGGCAAGCGGTTCCTCCGGATCGCCGGTGCGCAGGCCGAGCGGCTGCACGCGCTGGTCGAGGACCTCCTGAGCCTGTCGCGGATCGAGCAGGGCGAGCACGACGGCATCGACGCCCCCGCGCAGCCGCTCGCTCCCATCGTCACGCGGGCGATCGACCCCTGCCGGTCGCGGCTGGGCGAGGGGCGCGCGCGCATCGACACCGTCGGCGTCGACGGCGTGCGCGTGCGCGCCAACGGCCCTCTGCTGGAGCGGGCGCTGGCGAACCTGCTGGAAAACGCGCTGCTGTACGGCGGCGACAGGGCATCCGTGCGCATCAGCGCCCGGAGCGAGGGAGGCGTGCGCATCGACGTGAGCGACGATGGACCGGGCATCGCCGACGAGCATCTGGAACGGGTATTCGAGCGCTTCTACCGGGTCGAGCGCGACTCGAGCATCGCCGGATCGGGCCTGGGCCTGGCGATCGTCAAGCACATCGTGCAGGCGCACGGCGGTCGCGTCAGCGTGATGAGCGAGGTGGGTTCCGGCACCACGTTCACCCTCCAGTTCCCACCATAGTCCTCGTCCCGGGTCCGCTCTCGCCGGGACCGGCCCGTGATAAGATGCGCGCGACGTCAGGTACGGAGGCTCACAGAACATGGCCGAAACGGCCCGTATCTCGCTCGATGGAAAGGAGATCGATCTCGCGATCATGCGCGGGTCCGAGGGAGAGGTCGGCATCGACATCGGTACCCTGCGCCAGGTCACCGGCGCGATCACCGTCGATCCGGGCTATGCCAACACCGGCTCCTGCCGGAGCGCGATCACCTTCATCGACGGCGAGAAGGGCGTGCTGCGCTATCGCGGCATCCCGATCGAGCAGCTCGCCGAGTCAAGCCACTTCCTGGAGACGGCGATGCTGCTCCTCGACGGAGAGCTGCCCAGCCGCGAGGCGCTGCACGCCTTCATGCGTGACATCACCTACCACACCATGGTCCATGAAGACGTGCGCAGCTTCTACGAGGGGTTTCCGAAGCGGGCGCACCCGATGGCCATCTGCGGAGCCGTGGTCGGGGCGCTCTCCACGTTTTACTCCGACTCGCTGGACATGCACGACGAACGGCAGGTGGAGATCTCCATCCATCGGCTGATCGCGAAGCTGCCGACGATCGTCGCGTACTCGTACAAGCACTCGATCGGCCAGCCGTTCATGTATCCGCGCAATGACCTCGGGTACGCGGCCAACTTCCTGCACATGATGTTCGCCACCCCGTGCGAGGAGTCCGTGGTCGATCTCGAGATCGCCCGCACGATGGACACGGTCTTCCTCCTGCACGCCGACCACGAGCAGAACTGCTCGGCCTCCACCGTCCGCATGGTCGGCAGCTCCAAGGCCAACCTGTTCGCCTCCATCGCCGCCGGCGTGCACGCGCTCTGGGGTCCGCTGCACGGCGGCGCCAACCAGGCCGTCGTTGAGATGCTGCGGCAGATCCTGGCGACCGGGGACGGAGGCGCGGAGTACCTGGAGAAGGTCAAGAACAAGGTCGCCGGGGTCCGCCTGATGGGGTTCGGGCACCGTGTCTACAAGAACTTCGATCCGCGCGCGCAGATCCTCAAGAAGGCGTGCTTCGAGGTGCTCGACAAGCTGAACGCCTCCACGCCGTTGCTGGACCTGGCCGTGGAGCTCGAAGAGATCGCGCTGCGCGACGAGTACTTCATCGCGCGCAAGCTGTACCCGAACGTGGACTTCTACGCCGGGATCATCCTGCAGGCGCTGGGGATTCCGGTGGAGATGTTCCCGACGCTGTTCACGATCGGCCGGCTGCCGGGCTGGATCGCGCACTGGCACGAGATGATCCTCGACCCCGACGCGCGCCTGGCGCGGCCGCGGCAGATCTACACCGGGCCGACGGAGCGCCGCTACGTGCCGATAGAAGAGCGCTGACGGAGCGGATCCCGCGGGGGTTCCGGCCGGCCGCTCAGGCGGTGTCCTGGTAGACGCGGCTGCCCACCGCGTCGCGCTGGTTCTGATACTTGCCGCCGTACGGCCGGGCCGCCGGCCGGTCCATGCGGGCGAAGACGATCTGGCAGATGCGCCGGCCGGCGGTGAGACGAATCGGCAGGCGGTTGGCGTTGAACAGCTCCAGCGTGATCGTGCCGTCGAATCCGGGGTCCACCCAACCGGCGTTCTGGATGAACAGGCCGATGCGGCCGATCGAGCTGCGGCCCTCCACGAAGGCGATCATGTCGTGGGGCAGCCGGATGCGCTCCCGGGTGACCGCCAGCAGGAACGACTGCGGCGGGATGACGATCTGCTCGGCCCGCAACTCGGTGTAGCGGACCGGGTCGGTCAGCGAGATGCTCTCCGCGGTGTTCTCGTCGACCTTCAGGAAGTGGTCACCGAGCCGCAGGTCGACCGATGCCGGCTGGAGCTGGTACTCCTCGAGCGGGTCGATCTCCACCGTACCCGCGTCGAGCAGCTCCCGCATCGTGGCATCGGAAACGATCATCGCTCCATCATCGACTCCTGCAGCTTGACGCGCAGGATGCGGCGCACGGAGTCGTCCAGGCGCTCTTCGCTCTCTATACCGGAACGGACCAGGCGGACCCCTTCCTCGATGAGCGGGAGCACGTCACTGGACCGGGCCGCCAGGATGATGTCGACTCCGGCCGTGAAGCTGTTGCGCACGACGTAGGGCACCATAAGCGCCGGCGCCGGATCGCGGATCTCGATCGCGTCGGTGATCACCACCCCGTCGAAGCCGAGCTCCTCGCGCAGCAGGCCGGTGATGACTGCCGGCGACACGCTGGCCGGCAGGCTCGGGTCCAGATCCTCGTACAGGATGTGCGCGGCCATGACCGAGTGGATGCCGGTGTCGATCGCGGCGACAAAGGGCGCCAGGATCGCCGAGCGCTCGGATCGCGTGAGCCGCACGACCGGCAGGCGGTCATGGGAATCGTCCGTGGTCACGCCGTGCCCGGGGAAGTGCTTGGCCACCGAGATGATGCCGGCGCGGTTGGCGCCGCGCACGTAGGCGCGCGCATAGTCGGCGATCAGTTGGGAGTCGGCGCCGTAGGCGCGGCCGTCTATCACCGTGCCGTCGTCCTGGTCGTACAGATCGAGCAACGGCGCCAGGTTCATGTTCACGCCCAGGCGGCGCAACTCGACGCCGGTCACGTAGGCCGCCGCCTCCACGTAGTCCGGGTCGGCGTGCCTGCCCTGATCGAGCGCGGCCGGAAAGAGGGTGACCTCGGGCAGGCGCACGCGGGTCACCCGGCCGCCTTCCTGATCGGTGGCGACGAACAGGGGTACGGACGACGGACCGTCCTGCGCCATGCGCTGCAGCCCGTCGATCAGCTCCCTCACCTGATCGTGGCTCTCGACGTTCTGCTCGGTGATGATCACGCCGCCGACGTGGCCCTGATCGATCAGGGCGGCGGCGCGCTCCGAGCCGGCCGTGCCGGGAATCCAGGTCATGAAGCGCTGCCCGACCTTCTGTTCCACGGTCATGCCGGCCAGCAACCGGTCGATGCGGTCCTCGATCGGATCACCCGGCTCGGACATGGGCTCTGCCGCCGTCGGCGCGGCGGGCTCGGCCGGCTCGGAGGCAGAAGCGGACTCCGGCTCGCTTGTCGCCGGCTGTGCAGGCTCCGTGACGGTGACCTCCGACCCCGCTTGGCTGGCGCTCTGCGGGGCGTCTATCTCCTGGGGTACGACCGGTCTCAGGTCAAGCCCGGGAACCTCGGGATTCGTGGCGCAGTTGAGCGTGACCACGGCGGCCAGCAGCACCGCCGCCGCCCGCGCCGCGTGCCGGACGGGCCGGCGGCCGGCGGACGTTGCGGAGTGGAGGATAGGGGACTCGAACCCCTGACCTATAGATTGCGAACCTATCGCTCTACCACCTGAGCTAATCCCCCGTCGGGTGATGACACAACCTATCAAGATGCAACTCCTTCGACAAACCGCCTGCGCGGCCGGTCCCGGCCGGCCGCGCAGGATAGGTCTACACTTGACCATCGGCAGGACGGTACCCTGAGAAAAGCACAATCTGCGAAAGAAACGGAGCCCATGCACGATGCCTGGTAACGACATAGGCGCCACCTCGGACCTGCGCGCCGCGGCCGCGAGCCTGCCGCAGGGGCCGGGCGTGTACCTCTTCAAGGACCCGTCGGGTGCCGTCCTCTACGTGGGCAAGGCCAAGAGGCTGCGGGCGCGTGTGTCCAGCTACTTCAACCGGGGCCCGCGAGACTCGCGGGCGCTGATGCTGGCGGCCCGGACCGCCTCGATCGAGACGGTTCTGACCGGCAGCGAGTCGGAGGCCTTCCTGCTGGAGAACTCCCTCATCAAGCGCTTCGCGCCGCGTTACAACATCAACCTCAAGGACGGCAAGTCCTATCCCGTGATCCGGCTCACCGCAGAGGAGTTTCCGCGGGTCTACCGCACGCGCACCATCGTGTTCGACGGCTCCGAGTATTTCGGTCCGTTCGCGAAGGCCAACCAGATCGACGTCTACCTGGACCTGATCGATCGACTGTTCCCGCTGCGCAAGCGCGGCGAGCGATTCAGGCGCCGTCCCGCTCCCTGCCTCAACCACTACATCAACCGCTGCGCGGCGCCCTGCGTCGGCGCCATCGACACCGAGGAGTACGCCGAGCGTGTCCGGGCGGTGCGCAAGCTGGTCTCCGGCCGTGCGGACGACCTCAGTCGGGACCTGACGCGGCGGATGAAGCAGGCGGCGGCCGACCAGCGGTTCGAGCGTGCGGCGGCGATCCGCGACCAGCTCCAGGCCATCCGCGACGTGACCGAGCAGCAGCACGTCGCCGGCGTGGACGCGGACGCGCGCGACTACATCGGCCATTTCGCCGGCGGCGACTGGCACCGGTTTCTGGTGCTGCAGTTCCGGGGCGGCAATCTGGTGGGACGGGAACGATTCCACGTCCAGGACCACGGCCCGCATGCAGACGATGCGGCGGCCCGCGCCAGGTTCGTGCTCGGCTACTACGGCGGCAGGAGGACGGCGCTGGCCGGCCTGACGATCTTCACCCGCACCGTGGAGGAGCCCGAGGCGCTCGTGGCCGCGCTGCGCACGCTGCTGCCGTCGGACTCGGGTCGGCGGCGTGCCGCGCCGCGCGTGCACGTTCCCCGGCGCGGCAAGCATGCGCAGGTGCTGCGGTTGGCCGACACCAACGCCCGCGAGGACGCTGAACAGGCGAATCCGGGCGTCGACCGCGAGCGCGGCGTCGAGGAGCTGGGGCGGGCACTGGACCTCCCGGCCGCGCCGCGGAGGATCGAAGGGTTCGACATCTCGCACCTTGGCGGGCGCGACACGGTGGCGTCGCTGGTGGTGTTCGAGACCGGGCAGCCGGCGAAGGGCGAGTACCGGCACTTCAGGATCCGGTCGTTGGGCGGCCGGGTCGATGACTTCGAGGCGATGCGTGAGGTGATCGCGCGTCGCTATGCCCGCGTGCTCAACGACCGCCTGCCTCGCCCCGACCTGGTGCTCGTGGACGGTGGCGCCGGCCAGGTGAGCGCAGCAAAGGGGATCCTCGACGGACTCGGGCTGACCGATCTGCCGCTTGCCGGCCTCGCCAAGCGCAAGGAGGAGATCTACCTGCCCGGGATCGGCACGCCCGCGGCGCTGCCGGAGGGGAGCGCCGCGCTGCGGCTCCTGCAGGCGGTGCGGGACGAGTCGCACCGCTTCGCGACCACCTACCACAAGCGCCTGCGCACCAAGCGGGTGGCCCGCTCGGCGCTCGAGGCGGTGGAGGGCATCGGGCCGGCGCGCTCGAAACGCCTGCTGCAGCGGTTCGCATCGGTCGCGGGGGTGGCGGGCGCCACGCCGGGCCAGATCAGCCGCTGCGCCGGTGTCAGTGAGGAAACAGCCTCGACGTTACTGGCTCATCTTCAGCAACGCACGGTGCGCGGCGGTCAGTGAGGAAACAACCTCCACGCTCCTTGCCCACCTCGAACGACGACGTAGTACAGCACAAGTCGGAGCAGGCTGAGCTGCATGTGCTGGGCGGCGGCGCGGATGCGCAGGTCGAACTCGGCCAGCACCCGCAGGATCGCCTGCAGCTCCGCAGCGTGGTAGCGCTCGGCCGCGCGGGCAAGGCTGGCCTGCGCCCGCTTGCCGGACACCTTGAGCACCCGCCACGCCTGCTGGCGGTCCATGCGCGGCAGCAACTGCTGCAGATCGGCCGTCTTTCGGAACTGCGACGCCAAGCCCCCGAGGAGCTGCGACGGGCTGGTCTGGCGGGTCAGCATGATCGCCTGCAGAGTGCGGACGCCGGCTGCCAGGTCGCGGCTTCCCAAGTGGTCGAACAGGGTGAACACCGTCTCGGCCCTGCTGTGGTGCACCCATCGGTCGATGTCCTCGGCGGTCAGCGTGTCCGGTCCGCCGGACGTATCCGGTCCGCCGGCCGCCGCCCGGTGCATGGCGGCCAGCGCCGCGCACTCGCTCTCCAGCGCGGCCGATGAGGAGCCCACGACTTCGTTGAGCGTCTCCACCGCCTGGTCGTCGATGGCGATCCCGCGTTCGCGGAAGAACGCGCTGATGCTGCGCCGCCGCTGATCGGGGAAACGCTCCCAGAATACCCGGCGGCAGGATGCCGGCACCGCGTCCTGCAGGCGTTTGCCGACCCGCAGCTCCTCGGTCTCGATCACGAACGTGGTCCCGTCGGCAGGCTCCCGGCAGTAGTCGGCCAGCGCCGCGACATCGGCCGCCTTCAGAGCCTCCGCCTGGCTGAGCACCACCAGCCGCCGCGGTGCGAACAGGCTCGGGGTTCGCAGCGACGCGATGACGTCGACGATGACGGTGTCGAACGGGTAGTGGCGTTCGATGGCCAGCGTGGCCCCGCCCGAGGCGCGCTGGAGCTGCCCGCGAAGCCGCTCGATCGCGCGGCGCTTCTCGCCGGTGTCGGGGCCGCAGAACAGATGGACGGGCGATTCAGCCATCGGACCGGCGCCCGAACGGCGCGGCGCGGTATCTCAGCGGTAGTCGCGCACCAGGCACGCGAGCTTGCCCAGAATCCTGAGGTCGGTGGCGTAGATGGGTGGGTATGCGGGATTCTCCGCCTGCAGCCGGACCCGCTGGCTCTCCTTGAAGAAGCGCTTCAGGGTCACGGCGTCGTCGATCATGGCAACCACGATGTCGCCATCCGTGGCGGTGGGCTGCTGGCGGATGACGGCCAGGTCGCCGTCATGGATGCCTGCGTCCTTCATGCTGTCGCCGCGCACGTGCAGCGCGAAGTGGTCTCCCGCTCCGATGCTGGACCGGGGAAGCTGGTAGGTGCCGTCCAGATTCTCCTCGGCGAGCAGCGGCTGTCCCGCCACCACGGTGCCCAGCACCGGTAGGTCGACGACCTCGGGCGCCTCCGAACCGTTCCCGGTCACGGCGATCGCCCGCGACCGCCGGATGCCGCGCGTGATGCAGCCCTTGCGCTGCAGCGCCCGCAGGTGGTCGTGGGCGCCCTTGGTGGTGACTCCCAGGTGGGATGCGACCTCGCGCACGGTCGGCGCGAAGCTGTGCAGGTCGAGGTAGTGCTCGATGAACTGCAGGGTCTGCCGCTGGCGCTGCGTGAGGCCTCTCATGGCAGGTCGTCCGTCGCCTGGAACTTGCTGGCCACCAGGCGGACCAGCGCTTCCACGGCCTCCGCTTCGTCGGCGCCGGTGGCGATGACACGCAGCGTCGTTCTGTAGGCGGCGCCGAGGGCTATGATCCCCATGATCGACTTGCCGTTGACGCGTTCCCCGTCCTTCTCCAGGTAGATGTCGGCCTGGAACCGGTTGGCGGTCCGCACCAGCAGCGCCGCGGGCCGGGCGTGAACGCCGGCCCGATTTGCGATCATCACCTCACGCTCCACCATTCGGACTCACCTACCACTCTTCGACCGCGGCGGTCTGCGGGTTGCGCGCCGACATCCATGCCATGACGCTGCGGTTGAATTCCTGGGCCGAGTGGTACCCCATGTGCTTGAGCCGTTCGTTCATCGCCGCGGTCTCGATCAGGATCGGCACGGGCCGCCGCGGCCGCACCGGAATCACGATCTGGCGGACGTGGGTGCCGATGAGCTCCACCTGGATGTCCTGGTCGCCGATTCGATCATATTCTCGTGAGTTGTCCCACTCCTCAAGCTGGACGGCCAACTGGATGTGCTTGGATTCGCGGATGGCGCCGACGCCGAACAGGTGCGCGATGTTGATGATGCCGATGCCGCGGATCTCCAGGTGGTGGCTGGTGACCTCCACCCCGTTTCCGATCAGGGTGTTGCCGACGCGCCGGATCTCCACGACGTCGTCGGCCACGAAGCGGTGGCCGCGTTCGATCAGCGCCAGTGCCGCCTCGCTCTTGCCCACCCCCGAGGGCCCCTGCAGAAGCACACCCAGCCCGAACACCTCCAGCAGCACGCCGTGCACGCGATCGGAGGGGGCGAAGATCGAGTTCAACGCGCTCACCACCCGCGCCGTGAAGGAGGAGGATGAGAGCGTGGTCTGCAGGATCGGGCAGCCCGCGGCTTCGCACAGCTCGCGGAAGTCCTCGGTCGGCTGCTGACTGTCCGTGAACACGCAGCACGGGATCGCGTGGTCGAACAGGCGCTTGAGGGTGTCGGTCTTGCCTTCGGCGGAGAGCGTCTCCAGGTAGGCGCGTTCGCCGCGGCCGAACACCTGGATGCGTTGAAACGCGAACTGCTCGTAGAACCCGGCCAGCGCCAGGCCGGGACGGTTCAGTTCCGGGGCGTTGATCTCGCGCGTGATGCCCGCGCGTCCGCCGATGCACGAGAGATGCAGCGCTTCGTTCTCGCGCAGGTCCAGCCGCAGCAGGTCGAGGACGTTGAAGGCCATGTGGGGGTGCGTTTCCTTTTTTTCTGTCGGCATGTCAAGCAGCGCCGCGTTCGCACGTTCGTCGCGGCGTCGTCTTCAGGCGGACCGCGGAACGGAAGTGCATCCCCATCAGCGCTCCAGGGAACTCTCGATGTCCAGCTCGCCACGGTACTTGGCGACCGTACGACGGGCGATTCTGACGCCGCGCTCGGCCAGGATGGCGGCGATGCGGCTGTCCGACAAGCGCCTTCCGTCGGGCGGCTCGGCTGCGATGATCTCGCGAACCATCTCCTTGACGCCGGCCTTCGAGAATCGCGATCCGCTCGACCCGGCGCCGGAGATCGAGTTGGTGAAGAAGTGGCGGAGCTCGTAGATCCCCCACTCGGTCTGCAGGAACTTGCCGTTGACGATCCGCGAGACGGTCGCTTCGTGCAGGTCGACCTCTGCGGCCACGTCCCGCAGCGTCAGCGGGCGCAGTTGCTTCGGCCCGCTGCGGAAAAACTCGCGCTGGTGGTCGACGACCGCTCGTGTCACCCGAACCAGCGAACGGTTTCGCGCGGTGACGTTGCGGATGAAGGAGCGCGCCTCCTGCAGGTTCGCCCTGGCAAATCGGCGCGCCTCCTTCCCCGCGAGAGTGCTGCCGGCGGTGACGCCGTTGCCGTTGCTGCCGATCTTCTCGAAGAAACTGTCGACGCCCAGGACGGGAATCACCTCGTCGTTGAGGATGATTGCCAGCTCGCCGTCGTGCATGCGCACGATCACGTCCGGCACCACGTAGCGAGTGGGCTCCGACTGGAAGTTGCGGCCGGGAAGCGGATCGAGCGTGCGCACGAACGCCAGCACCTCGCGCACCGCGGCGACCGGGATGTCCAGCGCGCGCGCGATCTCGTCGAGCCGGCCGCGCTCCAGTGCGACCAGATGGTCCTCGACGACAGTCGCGGCGTGCGGCGCAGGCGCGTCGTGATGTCGTATCTGAACGCTGAGCGACTCCCGGTAGTCCGCGACGCACGTGCCGACCGGGTCGAGCCCCTGTACCAGCGCCTGTGCGCGGGCGAGCGTCCGGGGTTGGGCATCCGGCGCCGCCACCTCGGGAGGTTCCAGGAGGAACCCGTTGTCGTCCAGATGGCGGATCAGCGACGTGGCTGTGCGCAGGAACTCGGCTTCGACCGGCTGCAGGCGCAGTTGCCACAGCAGGTGCTCCTGCAGCGTCTCGGGCCGCTGCAGTGCGCCCTCCAGGAAACGCTGCTTCGCGTCCGGGTCGGCGTCGGTGCGCAGGCTCTGGAAGCCGGGGTCGGATGAGTCGCCGAACAGCTCCTCTTCCGGGCGGTCCTCGATTTCGTCGAGCGAGTCGGTCGGATCGTCGGACATGACCTCCAGCGCCGGATTGCGCTCGAGCTCCTGGTCGATGGTGAGCTGCAGGTCGGCAAGCGGCAGCGCCATGATGCGGATCGCCTGATAGAGCTGCGGCGTCATCCGCAGGCGTTGTTCCTGCCGGAGGACCGGCTGCTGCGCTTGCATGGTGAAAGGTCGCCCATCAAGGAGTCTGTCGGGTTGCCGCGGGAGCGGCAAGCCCGAGGCGACGAAACAAGCTACATGCGGAACTCCTCGCCCAGGTACGCGCTGCGTGCGGCCGGATCGGCCAGCAGCGCTTCACGGCTGCCCTCGGCGATGATGTGGCCGCCGTCGATGATGTAGGAGCGGTCGGTGATCTCCAGGGCGTCGCGGACGTTGTGATCGGTGAGCAGGATGCCGATGCCCTTTCCCGACAGCGACCGCACCACTTCTTTCAGATGGTGCACGGCGATCGGATCGATGCCCGCGAACGGTTCGTCCAGCAGCAGGAAGCGGGGATCGCTGGCGAGCGCGCGTGCGATCTCCGTACGCCGGCGCTCGCCGCCGGACAGCGTATGCGCCTTCTGGTCCGCGATCTCCTCGATGCCGAGCTCGGCGAGCAGCTCGTCGCAGAGCTCATGCCGCTGCCCGCGGGGCATCCGACGGGTTTCGAGCACCGCCAGCACGTTCTGGCGCACGGTCAGCCTGCGGAACACGGACGGTTCCTGCGGCAGGTAGGCGATGCCGCGGCGCGCGCGGCGGTACATCGGCAGCCGCGTGATGTCCTGACTCTCCAGCAGGACGCTGCCTTCCGACGGCTCGATGAAGCCGGCGATCATGAAGAACGCGGTCGTCTTGCCGGCGCCGTTGGGGCCGAGCAGGCCCACGACCTCGCTCACGGTCATGCGAAAGGAGATCCCGTCCACGGCAACCTTGCGGCCGAATCTCTTGCGGAGGCCCTGAACGGCCAGTGTCGCCACCGGAGGGGTTCTCGTGGGCAGGTCGCTCACGACTCCGTGATGGTGCCGTGAATCTCCCCTTCCATCCGAACCGTCTCCCGGTCCAGGTCGATGAAGACTCGCATCGCCCGGTACTCGTCGCCCCGGTAGGTGACGACGGGCAAGCCGGACAGGTCGACGGTGTTCTCGTCGCGGCGGTAGCGCGCGAACTCCGACCGGGACACCAGGTCGGGCTTGAGGATGCGCACGCCGATCTGGACGGTGGCTTCTCCGGAATCCTGGTGGTACTCCATGAAGCCGCCCTTCACCACCACCTCGTTGTCGCGGTCGATCAACAGCGCGCTGCCCTGGATGCGCAGCACCGACCGCTCGCGGTCGAACAACAGGTGCTCGCTGCCGATCTCGATGTTCTCATCCGCTTCGATCACCCGCACCGCGCCCTGGCACAGGATGAGGCCGTAGTCCTTGCCGAACAGCTCGATGCGCTCGGCGCGGATGGTGGTGTCGTCCAGGACAATCTCGACCGCGCCGGCGATCACCGTGCGTTCCTGTCCCTTGGCGCCGAACACCTCCATGCTGTCGAAGGCCTTGATCGTGATCGTCGTCTTCTCCGGTTCCTCGGCCGACTCTTCCTGAGCGAACGCCGCAGCGGACGCCAGCAGGAACGCGCCCGCAAACAGGATCGCGCCCGCAAGCAGGGCCGCGGACGCCATCCGCCCGGCGGCATCGCGGCGGAGCAGTGGCCTCATCGGTCGACGGCCCGGTCGACCACCAGGCTGCCGGACACCGGCCCCAGGTAGCGGACGATTCGGCGAGCGACGTCGGCCTCGAAACCGACGCCCTCCAGTCTGGATCCGTCGCCGCGTTCGAGCACCACTTCCGCGCCCTCATCGCCGGTCAGAATGCGCTCGGCGTCGTTCCAGTTCAGTCCCGTGGCGGTGATGTGGGCGTCTTCCCGGTGCGACGACACTTCCACCCGTCCTTCGGCGCGGGCGTCGCCGGTCTTGCTGCGGTACTCGACGCGATCCGCCCACGCTTCGGTGATCACGCCGCCGTCGCCGTCGAACTCCGTGAAGTGAATGCCCGAGAGTATCAGCAGGTCGCGATCGTGATAGCTCTCCACGCGATCGATGCGCAGGACCGCCGTGAGCCGGTCGCCGCTCATCACCGTGTGCTCGACGCCGTTCAGCACCGTGTTCGGCACCTCCTCGGCCAGCTCGTCGTCGAGCTCGGTGGACCGGTAGTCGAAGGAGCAGCCGGCCAGCAACAGCGCCGATGCCAGCACCGCCGCTGCCGCCACCGCCGATGCCGAGAGCAGCGTCACCGGGGCCTGGAACCCGTCCCGGCGCCGGTCAGCCGGTTTGCTCATCGGTCCCCGCGGGAGTCGGGCACGGCACCTGCAGCCGCTCCAGAGCCACCGCACGGCCTTCATCATCGAAACGGGCCAGCGCTCCCTGCAACTGCAGGTTGCTCCACGTGTCCGCCGACCGTTCGTAGATCCCCGTCCGCCACTTTCGGATCTCGATCTCCGGGTCCAGGCCGCCAACGGAATCGATGCTTCCGGTACGCCCGCAATGGGTGAGGGTGGCCGTGCCCTTTGCGCTGATCGCCTCATCCGCCGACTGGACCCGCACGTGCGTGCCGAACACGGCGCTCACCTTGCCGTCCATCCACACGCACATGTTGCGCTTCTCCGCGGTGGTGCAGGCGTGGAAGTCCAGGATCGTGATCGGCGTCTCCGCGCGCCGCTCGCTGGCCAGCCAGTCCGCGGCCGCGAACGGGTTGCCGGCGTGCACGCGGTCGTAGCCGGACTGGCCGAGCAGGCAGGCCACCGTCACGCGCGCGCCGCCGCGGGCGGTGACGGTCGCCCAGCCGTTGCCGGGATTGTGGCGCGGGTAGTTGAACGGCCGCAGAACGTAGCGGACCTCCTTCAGGTAGGGCACCATGTCGCGCTTGTAATAGATACACTCTCCGGACGTGATCACGTCCACGCCGAGCTTGTGGAGGTAGGCCGCATGCCGCTTGCCGAGGCCGAAGCCGCCGGTCGCGCCGTCGCAGTTGGCGATCGTCAGGTCCACCTGGTGCGTGCGCCGCAGGTTGCCCAGCAGGCTCTTGACGCAGTAGACGCCCGGCTTGCCGACGAGGTCGGCGATGAACAGAACGGTGGTGGTGCGCGCCATGCAGCGGTGAGGGTAGCAGATGTCGGCCCGTCCGCATGACGAAGCGGCGTGGACCGGTCTGGTCCGCGCCGTCCACGACGCGCCCGTGGCGACCGTTCTGGAGCTGGCCGGCGGCACGCAGGGCCTGGCGTGGCTGCACGCGGTGGAGGGGTCGTCGGCGACGGTGCTGGAGGCGCACGACCGCTACCATCACGACTCGCTGACCACGGCTCTGGGAGTCACGCCGTCCCGCGCCACCGATCCGGCGGTGGCGGACGCACTGGCGGCCGCGGCCCGCGAGCGCGCGCGCGCGCTGGCCGGCGGGGCCGCGGCGGTGGTGGGCCTGGGCTGCACCACGGCGATGGTGACCGGCCGCGCGCGGCGCGGCGCTCACGTCAGCCACGTCGCGACGCGGGACGGCCTGGGGTCGCGGCGAGCGACGGTCCAGCTCACCAAGGGGGCGCGGACCCGCGCGCAGGAGGAGGCCGTCGCCGGCCGGCTGGTGCTGCTGGCGCTGGCCAACGCAGCCGGCGTCGACCTCGCGGCCCTGCCGCCGTGGCCGGAACCGGAACCGCTGCAGGTCTCCGTCGACGCCGGCCCGGAGCTGGCGGCGCTCCTCGGGGAGGGGGCGCGGGCGGTGTGCCGGGAGGTGGACGGCAGCGTGCTGGCCGATCCGCCGGCAGCTCGACGGTCGCGGGTGGGCGCGCTCCTGTCCGGGGCCTTCAATCCCGTGCACGACGGCCACCGCGGGCTGGCGGCGGCGGCGGCCGCGTTCCTGGGCACGTCCGTGGCCTACGAGCTGCCGGTGCTGAACGCCGACAAGTCCCCGCTCGACGGTGCCGAGGCGCACCGTCGCGCGGCGCAGTTCCTGGGACGCGCGGAGCTGTGGCTGACCCGCGCGGCGCTCTATGCGGACAAGGCGGCGCTGTTCCCGGGGGCGGTGTTCGTGGTCGGCGCCGACACGGCCGAGCGGGTGCTGCAGCCGCGATTCTACGGCGGCGAGCGACAGATGATGGACGCGGTGGCGGCCATCGGCGGCGCGGGCTGCCGATTCCTGGTGGCTGCCCGGCCGCTGCCCTCCGGGCTGCTGACGCTCGGGCGGCTGCGGGTGCCGGAGGCGCTGCGAGCGCTGTTCCTGGAGCTGCCTGCCGACCGGTTCTGCCTGGCGCGCTCGTCCACCGGCATCAGGGACGAGCTGTCGGCGCGGATTCGCGGTTCCGGAGCCGTTTAGATGGGATTGCCCGGATGTTTACGGCCGCCGGCGACTATGCTGTCGCGGATGAGCGATGTCTGAAGGCAAGATCGTAGATACCGGAAAGGTCAAGGCGTACCGTCCGCCCGGCCAGCGGCGGCAGTGGCGGCTGGTGCTGCTGGTTGGCGTGCTGGTGGTAGGGCTGACGGTCGCCGCGTACCTGGTTCTGGGGCCGCGTCAGGAACTGTACACGCTGCGGTCCTACAATGCGGTGGAGGTGACCCGCGGACGGCTGGTGCAGACCACGCAGGCCAGTGGCACGGTGGCCTTCCCGGTGCAGATGACGCTGCTGAGCCCGGAGGCGGGATCGGCCGCGGCGCTGCACGTGCAGGAAGGCCATCGCGTCGAGCCGGGCCAGCTCCTGGCGGAGCTCGCCGCCACCGACCTGGAGGAGGCGCTGCAGGATCTGCGCGCCGACCTGGCCGACGCGGAGCGGTCGCTGGCCAAGCAGCGGCTGCAGAGCCGCATCGACCTGGAGCGCAAGCAGCGCCAGATCGACGATCTGGAGCAGGAGATCGAGGAGGCGACCGGCGACCGGGACGAGGCGAAGTCGATGGTGGCAGCCGAGGTGTCGCCGCCGAGCGACCTGGAGGCGGCCGAGCGCACCCTGCAGGGGCTGATCGACGACCGCGACGAGCAGCTCCTGCAACTCGCCGAGGACCGGGAGATCGCGGCGCTGGAGGACCAGGTGTCGCTGGCGGCGATCGACGCGCTGCAGGTCGAGATCGGCCGCCAGCAGGACACGATCGCCTCGATGGCGGTCACCGCTCCGATGGGCGGTGAGGTCCTGAGCGTGGAAGCGGCGCTGGGCATCACCGGCAGCGCCATCAGCGACAATCAGGCGCTGTTCACGATCGCCGACCCGGACAGCGCGGTGATCGAACTTGAGGTGCTGGAGCAGTACGCGGGCGCGCTGCAGCTCGGCCAGCCGGTGGAGCTGGGCATCGGCGCGGTCGGTCTGACGGGGTGGGTGACCTCGGTGGGGCGGGTCGCGCAGCAGTCCCCGGACGGCCTGGGCGCCACGGTGCTGGTGCGGGTGCAGCCCGATCCGGAAGCCGGGCCGCTGCTGTCGGGCGCCACCGCCGTGGGCGTGCTGGAGGTGGGCGTCACCGAGGACGCGTTGCTGCTGCCGCGCGGCCCGTATCTGACCACCGGCAGTCAGCGCTACCTGTACCGGGTCGAGGGCGATCGCGCCGCCAAGATCGCCGTCACCTTCGGCGGGGTTGAAGGAAACGTGGTGGAGGTGCTGACCGGCGTTGAGGCCGGCGACCTGATCATCGTGAGCGGGTACCAGAATTTCATCGAGCACGACATCCTCGTGCTGGAGGGGAGCGACGGATGATACGACTTGAGAAGATCGGCAAGAGCTACGACTTGGGCGAGGTGGAGGTGGCGGCGCTGACCGACGTCAGCCTGCAGATCGAGCGCGGCGAGTACATCTCCGTGATGGGGCCGTCCGGCTCGGGAAAGTCGACCTTCATGCACATCGTCGGCCTGCTCGACGTGCCCAGCGAAGGCAGCTACTTCCTGGAGGACGTGGAGATCACGCAGCTCCCGGACAAGGAGCAGGCGCGCATCCGCAACCGCCACTTCGGCTTCATCTTTCAGAGCTTCAACCTGTTCGGCGAGCTGTCGGCCATCGAGAACGTGATGCTGCCGATGGGCTATGCCGGCATGGGGCGTGGCGAGCGGCGCACGCGCGCGGCCGAGCTGCTGGAGGAGGTGGGGTTGAGCGAGCGCATGTACCACCTGCCGACGATGATGTCGGGCGGCGAGCAGCAGCGCGTGGCCATCGCCCGTTCGCTCGCCCTGAAGCCGGACCTGATCCTGGCCGACGAGCCGACCGGCAACCTGCCGAGCGACCGCGGCGAGGAGATCATGCAGATCCTGGAGGGCCTCAACCGGGAAGGCGTGACCATCGTCATGGTGACGCACGACGACGACCTGGGACGGCGCGCACGCCGCTGCATACGCGTGCTCGACGGCCGCGTCGCCCAGGACGGGGAGGCGGCCGCATGAATTACCGCGAAGACCTGCGCATGAGCGTGCGCTCGGTGATCGGCCGGCCGGCCGAGTCGCTGCTGCTTTCGCTGGGCGTGGCGCTGGCGGTCGGGGCGACTGCCGCGGGCATCGCGCTGGCCGGACGCACCAACGAGCAATCGCGCGAGTTGCTGTCGGCGCCGCGCTACCGGGAGATCGTCGTCGCCGCCCGCGAGGATGCCGACGAGATGGACCTGCCCGCGCAGGTGCAGACCTCCACCGAGGTGAGCATCCTGACCGCCGCCGATCTGGAGGCGCGCTCGGTCACGCAGGCGATCCAGTACGCCTACCTGGCCAACCGGACCGGTTTCTGGTTCGGCGAGAGCGGGTTCCGCCAAGGCGGCGGAGGGCAGAACCAGAGCGAAGGGCAGAACCAAGGCCAGGGCACCCAAGGCCAGGGCACCCAGGGCCAGGGCGCCCAAGGACAGGGTACGCAGACACAGACACAGGCGCAGGGTCAGGCCGGTCAGGGCGGCCAGGCGTCGAGCGGTCAATCCGGGGGCGGCCGGGCGGCCGAACAGGGCGAGGGCGGCCAAGCCGGTCAGCGACAGCCCGGACAGGGCCAGCAGGTTCAGGCGCAAGGGCAGACGCAGGGACAAGCCCAGGGCCAACAAGCCCAGGGCCAACAAGCCCAGGGCCAACAAGCTCAGGGCCAGCAGGCCGACGCCAGCACCGCGGCAAGTCCGGAGGTCGTTGCGCCGCCGGAGGGCCCGCAACCGCAGATCGATTTCGTCGAGGGCTGGGAGGTCACTCCCGAGTTCTTCGCCGCCTGGGGGCTGGCGGCGGCGGAGGGCGATGTATTCCAGGCGTCCGACGTGGATCGGGGCGAGCCGCTGCTCGTGCTCGGCTCCACGCTCGGCTCCACGCTGTTCGAGGACGGCGAATCGGTCGGCCGCCAGGTCCTCTCGCGCAACCAGCTCTACCGCATCATCGGCGTGCTGGAGCCCAGCGGGACGGAGGTGGACAGCCTGGCCTTCTCACCTGCGGTCATCGCTGCGGGGCAGTTCCAGGGGTTTGGCGGCCGTTTCCGGGCGCTGCGCACCAACCTGCGGTTCATGGTCGAAGATCCCGACCAGTTGGAGGAAGCGCGGGCGCAACTCGTCAACTGGTTCGACTCCTCCCACGGCGTGGGCGCGGTGGCGATCAGCGTTCCGCGGGAGGAGGCGGAGGCGACCGCCGACCGCAACGGCCGGCTGGCCACGGTGATCCTGTTCCTGGCGCTGTCGGCGCTGCTGATCGCGGCGGTCAACGTCACCAACATCTTCTTCAGCCGCGCCGTGCGCAAACGGCGCACCGTGGGCATTCTCAAGGCGGTCGGCGCGAGCATCCGCCAGGTGTTCACGGTCTTCTTCCTGGAGGCGCTGGCGATCGGCGCGGTGGGCGCGGCCGTCGGCCTGGGGCTGTCGGCGCTGCTGTCGCGCCTGATGGAAGAGACCATCGGCTTCGGCGCGCTGCAGATCGGCCTGATCGTCGTCGGCGTGCTGGTGTCCTGGGGAATCGTCGCGGTCTTCAACGTGGTGCCGGCATCGGCGGCGGCGCGGGTGCCGGCCGCCGAAGCGATCCGCTACGAGTAGGCAAAGAGAGTCGAGGAGGAGTCATGCGTACCATTCGCTCCGTGCTGACCAGCCTGACGCGTTCGCCGGTCAAGTCGACCGTGACGCTGTCGACCGTCGGGCTCGGCGTCGGCGTGCTGATCTTCGCGCTGTCGATCAGCGGCGCGTTCAACCGGCTGGTGTCCGAGCAGCTCGAGAAGGAAGGCCTGGTGGTGATGGTCGCCAACGTCGAGATCGACGAAGACGGCGAGCTGCAGCAGGTCCGGCCTCCGCAGTTCGACGCGAACGTGGTCGACGCGCTGCGCACCGGCGTGTCCGGCGCGGGCGCCGCAAGCCCGGTCGCGTTCGTGCCGTGGACGGAGTTCGTGGTGGGCGGCCAGCAATACCGGTTCCGCAGCGTCGTCGGCGTCAACGAGGACTACCTCGACGTGATGGGCCTGGAGGTGGTCGCCGGCTCCGCCTTCACCGCGGAGGACGTCGCCCAGGGGGTGCGCGAGGCGCTGGTCTCCGAGACCATGGCAGAGGTGCTGTTCGGCTCGTCCGTGGACGCGCTCGGCCAGGTCATCCAGCCGCCGGCCCCGACCCAGGCGCAGCAGGGGCAGGGACAGGGACAGGGCGGCGGTGGACGCCGTTTCACCCCGCCCACCTACACGGTGCGGGGGGGCTTCGGCGATCCGAGCGAAATCCAGCGGCGCGCCTACGGCGTCGGCGACATGATCGTGCCGATGACGTCCGCGTTTCCCAGCAACGTCAACTCGGCCAGGCTGCAGCAGTTCCTGAGCTCCCGGATCGCGCTGCGCGTGCAGGGAAGTGGGCTGGCGACCATCGAGAGCCAGGTGCGCGGCGCGCTCGCTCAGCAGTACGGCGACGACGTGACGGCGGAGGTATGGGAAGGGCGGCCGGACGGCGGCTCCGCCGCGCTGGAGGAGGCGCGCGCCACGGTGGCCACCTTCTCGCTGGTGGTGAACCTGCTCGGCTTCGTGCTGCTGGTGACCGGCTGCATCGGCATCCTCAGCATCATGCTGGTGGAGGTGCTCGGCCGCACGCGCGAGATCGCCGTCGAACGGGCGGTGGGCGCGTCGCGCGGCGTGATCGCCCGCGAGTTCTTCGCCCGCTCGCTGATCATGGTGAGCGCGGCGGCGCTGATCGGCGTGGCCCTGAGCCTGCTGCTGTCCGGGCCGCTCACCGAGCTGGTAGTGCCGATCTTCCGCGGCACCACGCAGGCCGAGCTGGGTGGCAGCGTGATCAGCCTTGCCGCGATCGCGATCGGCGTGGGCTCGGCGATCGGCGTCGGCGGCCTGTTCGGGGTGCTGCCGGTGTTCTCGGCCCTGCGCGTGCCGATCGCGGAGGGAATGCGCGAGGGCTGAGGGCGGCGGTTCGGGGCGCTACTCGCCCGGCGGGCGCGGCATGCTCAGCGTCTGCCACTCCGCCGCGCGCGTGCGCGCCAGGTCGACGATCTGGCCGACGTGGTAGTTGGTGTGGGTTACGGCGCGCAGCAGCGCCTGCAGCACGGTGTGCGGCTCCCCGCGGATGGTGATCGTGCGGTGCAGGTCGGCGGGCGCAAGCTCCGCGAGCGCGCGGTCCAGGCACGTCCAGCCGGCCTGCCACTTGGCGGTCACCGCCGCGTGGTCGTTCACGTCGTTGCGGAACTCGGAGTCGCGGTCGCGGTCCGGTTTCTCCCCGTCGGTGGTGAGGAAGTCCGTGAAGCGCGAGCGCAGGTTGCCGCCCAGGTGGCGCATGAGCATGGAGACGCTGTTGCCGCGCTCGTCCGGCCGCCAGGCCAAGTCGGCGGCCGGCATCTGCGCGACCGCCCGCTCGGCGTACTCGCGCGCCTTGGCGAACTCGGCGGTGACGAGGCGAAGGAATTCGGTCCCGGTATCCATGGCCGGTATGCTTGCATGCGGCGCGGGAGGCGCCAACGTGGAAGTGCCTGACTCTGACGAGAACGCGACCGCCGGCGGACAGCGCTGGGACCCCGAACGCTACCGGCGCTGGGCCGCGTACGTGCCGGCGCTCGGCCGCGAGGTGATCGATCTGCTCGACCCGCGCCCCGGCGAGCGGGTGCTCGACCTGGGTTGCGGCGACGGAGAGCTCACCGCCCACCTCGCGGCGCGTGGCTGCCGCGTGCTGGGCGTCGACCGCAGCGCCGATTTCGTCGCGGCGGCGCGGGAGCGCGGACTGACCGCGCTGCAGGCGGACGCGCGCCACCTGGCCGGCCCGGAGCTGGCTGCGGGGAGGTTCGACGCGGTGTTCTCCAACGCCGTACTGCACTGGATACCTGAAGCGGCGGCGGTCCTCGCCGGCGTCCGGCGCCTGCTCCGCCCCGGCGGCCGGTTCGTGGCCGAGTTCGGCGGGGCCGGCAACATCGCCACGGTACGGGGCGCCCTCCACGAAGCCCTGTGCCGCCGCGGCGTGGACGCGTCTGCCCGCGATCCCTGGTACTTCCCCACGGACGTCGAGTACCGGCGCCTCCTGGAAGCGCACAGGTTCGAGGTCGCTGACATCCGGCTGTTCCCGCGCCCCACGCCGGTGCCGGGTACGCTCACCGAGTGGCTGCACACCTTCGCGGCGGCGTTCCTGGACCCGCTGGACCCGGCAACGCGGCAGCAGGTCGAGGCCGAGGTGAGCGCCGCCGCCTCGACCGCGTTGCGCGGTCCCGACGGCGCGTGGACGGTCGACTACGTGCGGCTGCGCTTCCGGGCCGTCCGGCGCTGACCGGTCAGCCGCGCACGCGGCTCATGTACTCCGCGGCACCGGCCTGCATCCAGCCCCCGACGCCGGTCAGCGCGAACCGGACCCCCTTGTCGATGTAGGAGGCGACGTCCGCGGTGGAGGTCAAGGTGCCGGCGGTGCGGCCCGCCGCCACGATGCGGCGCAGGGCGTCGTCGATCTTCGCCTGCACGTCCGGGTGTCCGTGGTTGCCGATGTGGCCCATCGACGAGGCGAAGTCCGAGGGCGCCACGAAGAACACGTCGATGTGGTCGACCGCCAGGATCTCGTCCAGGTTGCCGTGGGCGACAATGTCCTCGATCAGGACGATCAGGCAGGTTTCGTCGTTGCCGCGCGTGGTGTAGTCGGCCACGCCGTGGTACTGCCGGCTGCCATACAGGCCGCGGGCGCCGGCAGGCGCGAACTTGCCGCCCTGCACGACGTTCTCGGCCTCGGCACGGGTGTTCACGTGCGGGACCACGATCGACTGGGCGCCGCGGTCCAGGGTGCGATAGATCAGCCCCTGGTGGTTGTCGTTGACGCGCACCACGGAGGTCAGGCCCCAGATGTCGCAGGCGCGGGTGAGGTTGCCCAGCTCGGCGGCGTCCACCGGCCCGTGCTCGCCCTCCAGCCAGATCCCGTCGATCCCGTTCGCCTCCGCGATCGCCCCGAACGCGTCGATGTCGTCGGGGTGGGTGATGCCCGACACCACGGTCGCCAGCTCCCCGGCGGCCAGCCTCTGCTTGATGCGGTTCTTGCGCAGTTCCATGCCGCGACGGTAGCACGCGCGGCAGCCCGCTTCAGTCGCTGGTGATGTCGACCGAGGTGGTGGTGTTGCGCTCGATGTAGTCCCAGTCGTAGCTGACGCCAAGGCCGGGGCCGTCGGGAACCGGCACGCAGCCGTCGGCGCCGACCCCGTCGGGCTGGTCGCTGTACCCGTCGTACACCGGCGGGACCAGGTTGCGCATGCCCGGCCCCATCAGCGCCAGCTCGTACAGGTGGGTGTTGCGCAGCGCCGAGACCACGGCCCGGTGGGCGGGGCCGCAGGCGTGCACCTGCAGGTCGAGCCCGAACGCCTCGCTCACGTGGGCGATCTTCATCACGCCGGTGATGCCCAGGTCGTATTCGGGATCGGCGTGGATCATGTCGCAGCCGCCGGCTACCAGGAACGCCGCCTTCTGCTCCAGCGTACGCACGTGCTCGGTGATCAGCAGCGGCGTGGAGAGCCGCTCGCGCAGGCGGCGGTGACCCTCGGTGGCGATGCCGGCGTCCCGGTACGGGTCCTCGTACCAGAAGCAGCCGATCTCGTCGCAGACGCGGCCGACCGCCAGCGCATCGTTCCAGGTGCGGAGCTGGCAGGCCGGGTCCAGCATGATGCGGAAGCCGTCGCCGACGCGGGCGCGGACCGCGTGCAGGTTGTCGGTCTCACGCGTGACGTCGCCGTCGTTCCAGCCGTGGATCTTGAACCCCGCAAAGCCGGCCGCCTGGCACTCGGCGGCGAAGTCAGCGAACGCTTGCGGGCTGTTCAGGCCGCCGGGGCCCAGTTGCCCGTGATAGGTGCTGGCGTAGGTCGGCAGCCGCTCGCGGAAGCCGCCCAGCAGGCGCGACACCGAGATGCCCAGCCGCTTGCCGGCCAGGTCCCAGAGGGCGATGTCCATCACGCCCTGCCCCATGTGGTCATAGGCGCGCAGCTCCCGCTTCAGGTCGTCGTAGATCTGCTCGCGCCGGTCCGGGTCGCGTCCGAGCAGCAGCGGCGCCAGCATCTGCGCCTGCGCCAGCGAAGCGGGCGTCGCGACCCAGTGCGTGACGTACTCCCCGCTGGCACCGTCGTCGGTGCTGATGCGCACCGCGAAGCGGCGGGTGGTCAGGGTCGCGCCCTTGACGTAGGCCATGTTGCCCACGCCGGCGGCGGCCTGCTCCAACCCGAGGTCGGGAACGTCGAACGAGAACTCGCGAATCTGAATGCGATCGATGCGGCTCACAGCAACCTCCGGGAAACCTGACGGTCGGCCCGATCATAGCGGTTCGACATCTATGCGGGGTCCTCGGTTTCGGTCATCAAGTTGCGCAGCGCGGGCAGCAACCTCGGCACGGCGTCGCGGATGATGCTCCATATAACGCTGTCGCTGATGGACAGGTAACCATGAGCCAACCGGTTTCGCGTGCCGATGATCGCGTGCCACGGAATTTCCGGATGCGCGTCTCGTACGTCTTCCGGAATATGAGTGGCGGCTTCACCGATCAACTCCAGGTTGCGCAGTGTTGCGTCACAGGTGCGCTCGTCAGCGACCAGCGCCTCCTGGTCCACGCCGGCTGAGTACGATAGGACCCTCTCAGAGAAGCCTATCATGTCTCGGATGTAGAAACGCCACTCACGACGTTGGTGATCACCGTCACACACTGACGGCCTCCCGCTCCACGTACGGCCGTATCTCGCTACGTATGTCACTCTTGATCGCCAAGTCTACCGGTCGTCCGAAGAGTTCCTCCAGGTAGGCCTGCGCTCCGAAGTAACGCTGCCAATCAGGGGGTGAGTCGAATCCGACGAGGACATCGACGTCACTGATCTCCGTAGCATGGTCGCGAGCATAGGAACCGAATAGAGCCAACTCCTCCACGCCGAAGCGCTCCCTCAGGTGGGCCTTGTGCGTGCGTAGCAGTGCTACGACGCGTGCTCTGTTCAAGGTCCTCAAGGTGGACGTCTTACACGCCCGCAAAGAAACCGGCATTCACTTCCACGACTTCTACCGTTTCGGTCGCTATGCCGAGACGGAGATCCTTCAACAGATCGCACAAATCCATGCCGTCGATCAAGTCGATCGCGGGAGCACCGTCTCTCACCGCTTCGCGCTCGGCGTCGCCCGTGAACCTCCCAGTCGTGATGAACAAGCCCTTGTCGGCCCTGCCTACCATCGCCCCTCTGAAGTCGCGGACTTCGCGCGCCCCAACAGATCCCGAGTACCTCTTACACTGAAACCGTACATGGAATGAGAGCAGATTCACGCGCAGAACGCCCGCTCCGTCGATCCCTCCATCACCAGAACGGCCCGTAACCTCCACTTTCGTGAAACCGGACTTCAGATGTGTGCGGGCCCACGCGGAGCGATAGTTGACCTCCGACTGGGGTCCGTCGCCATGCGGGACCTCCAGGATCTCCTCCGAGAGCCTCAAGGACGCGGCGATGTCATCTTCAAGTTCGCGAATCGAGGCCGAACCGCCGCGGGTCTTCAGGACTTGGAGTGTGGGCCATAACAGGTCCGTGTAAGTGGGGACACGGGTTCTGGATTGGTGCGATTCGGGCTCAGTGGGATCAGACATTGGCCGGCCTATGCTCTCTGTGGTGTTCAATTGGCTTCATAGTAGGACTCAACCGCATTGAGGCGGCTGCGGCAGGTCATCATGTCTCGGACCTTGGCAGTCTACGGTTACAGCAGCGACGTGCTCAACTGCCGGTAAGACCGGACGACGTGCCGGGTGTGGGTGCGGAAAGCGTTCATGCAGGAAGACGCGTTCATCATCGTCCGGATCGGTGCTCAGACGGAGCCCGTCGATCGTGCGGTGAGACTCCACCCGCAGATGTCGCTGGGGTAGGGTCCGGTAGACAGTCACGGTCGTGAATCCCCACGAGCGCCACCGCTGTGAGACATCAGCATGGAAGGAGATATCACCATGGAAGTTCGCATCGAAGCCTTCGGCGACATCGAGGTCGCCCGCATCCGTCATGTCGGTCCGTACCACAAGGTGGGGCCGTGCTTCGCGCGCTTGTCCGAGTGGGCGGCGGCGATCGGCGCCCGGCCGGGCCGTGTTCTTGGCATCTACCACGACGACCCCGGCGCCGTCGCGCCGGACAGTCTGCGCGCCGACGCATGCATCGAGCTTCAGACCGACGCGTCGCCGCCGCCCGGAATCGTCATCGACAGGATCGCGGCCGGCCGCTTCGCGGTGTACACCCATCGCGGCCCGTACGACGGTCTTCCGGAAGCGTACGGGATCCTGTACGGGAGGTGGCTGCCGCAGAGCGGCGAGGAGGTCGGCGAACGGCCCTGCATGGACATCTATCTCAACTCGCCGGCCGATACCGCCCCTGAGCAGTTGCTGACCGACGTATGCGTGCCGTTGCGGGACTGATCGGTCCGGAAGACGCCAGGATCGTCAATCCGGACCGCCGGCGCCGGTGCGGGCCAGGTCGGTCAGCTTGGCGCGATCGGGTTTGCCGAGGGGCGTGAGGGCGGTCGCCGGCAGCGGATGGTGTCGTCGATCAGAACCTTGGGGTGGACCTTCTCCTGGATGAACAGGCGGGGGCGCCTGCACCACGAGGTCGGACCAGTCCTGCCCGTCCTTGCCGCGCCAGACGAGTTGGGGATCGAGGTCGCGGTTGCGGCGCTGGTACGCCACTTGGATGGGGCTCCGATCGGTCTTCTCCATCACGGACTGGTACTCAGCCGTGGGGATGTTCCTGCGCGACGCTTCGTCGTGCGTGATCGTTTCAACCGACTTGGGGCTCTTCTTCTTTGCCGTCTATGCGCTTGTCCTATAACAACTCGGTGACGGTGCGCCACATCTTGTCGAATGACGGTGCTCCGCGTCTTGCCATGGAGAGGTCGAACAGACTGCTCAGTGCAGGTTGGTCGCGTGTCTCCTTGTATGCTCGGCCCGGTGGCATGCGCGAGGTCAGCCAACCTTTCGCGTCACGGATCGACTCGGGGTGGTTCGGCGCGGTGGTGTCGTCTGGGAGGCCACGGCGTCCTGCGATCGAGTCTGCGGCTGCGAGAAACCACGCCTCGTATTCGCGCTTCGCCAGCACCACCTTGATGTGGCGGTCGCTGCGTGTGCTCGTGGCCCGGTGGAGAATCGTCGCAGCGAGTTCCGAAGGACAATCGTCGTCGGCATCAAGGACGATCAGTACTCCGCCATCGGGGCCGGACTGACGCGCCGCCAAGTCAACGTACCGCTCCAGTTCACTTTCCTTGAGGAAGCGGTCGCGCTTTACCCGAATCGGTCTTCGCACCTGCGGTACGGTTCCGGGAAGGACGGTGGCAGCGATGCGCCGGATCAGGATCGGTATGGCGTCCACTTCGCCCGGCCCTTCCACTATCGCGACGATAGTTGACATCGGTCAGCGGGTGCGGGCGAACAGATCGAGCTGGCGGGGAGTTGCGTGCTCCGGATCGGGGCGCAACTGGTCCATCCGCAACAACTCACCGGCGGTGAACAGGTGATCGCGCAGCGCGGAGCGCCCGGCATCGTCCAGGGGGCCGATTCTGGTTTCGGCATGTTCGGACAGGACGGCCAGGATCGCGCTGTCGGGGATGGCGTCGTTGTCGAGCAGATCCGCGCTGTGGCTCGTCACTACTACCTGGGCCAACTGGCTGGCGTCGGTGAGGCTGTCGATGAGGACTCCGGCGGCGGCGGGATGCAGGGCGCTCTCCGGTTCTTCGATGCCCACCAGATGGCGGCGTCCCGGCGTTTCGCCGTTGCCCTGAAACAGCGCAACCAGGACGCCAAGTGCACGCAGCGTGCCGTCGGACATGTTGCTGGCCAGGAACCGCCATGGATGCTTGGCTCCCCGCACCTCCTGATGGAAATCGAGCGTGAGCTTGCTGCCCATGGTTCGTGCTGCCACGCCCGTGACGCCGGGAGTGATCGCTGCAAGGTACTCTTCGACGGCCGTCTGGCGGCCTCCGTCGAGGTTGGAAAGCACGCTCGCCAAGTTGCTGCCATCCCGTTTCAGGAGCTCGCCCGGGTCGGGTGCCTGGAGGTCCCGGATCGCATCCGGATTCAGGTTGTAGAAGCCCATTCCGGACAATGCGTCATAGACGGAACGGAACATGTCGAACCCGGACATGTTGACGAGATAGAGGCGGTCGCTGGCGCACGCCGGGGGATTGGGTATCGTGCTGGCTTCCACGTTGCCGCTTGCTACCTTGTAGGAGCCGTGGCCGCCCTCGCCCGCGACGAAGCACTCCTCCTGCTGGACGCTGTAGCGACCACCGGGCTTCGCGGCAACCTGAAACGCATACCAGCCGACCGCGCGAGGGAGCTGAAGATCGAGTCGTATGCCGAAGTGATTGGGGTGGCCTCCCGAGCGTCTCCGCACCTCCTGTATGCCGCCACGGTCGCGCAGCGCGTGATCCAGTGAGAAGCGCAGCGCATCCGCGACGAAGCGCAGTGCGTCCAGGAAGTTGCTCTTCCCGCAGCCGTTGGGGCCGACCAGGAAGCAGAGCGGGTCCGGCTCCACGTCACAGGTAGCGATGCTCTTGTAGTTCCGCAGGCGGATACGGGTCACCAGCCTCGGATCTGAGTCTCCGTCAGTCCCGTGAGCGCCTCTCTTGGCAGCCTCCCGGAGGCGACCGCCGCTATCGTTGCTCACGTGGCGGCGCCCTCCCGGGTGGCAGGCCGGACTGCGTCGATCATCTCGGTCAACTGTACCTGGGTCCGTGAACCGACCCTTTTCCGGGCAGCGGGGATGGGCGTGATCAGCGAGACGCTGCGTCGCTGGTCGATGATGAGGTTCGTGGGCTGACGGTTCTCGTCCAGCTCCCAGTGACGCCCCGGGTACTCGTAAGGCGAGTTCAGGATCGGCTTGCGAAAAAAATCATCCATCGGGGGGGAGTAGATATTCGACTAGTGCCGGGAGACAAGCCAGTGAACGGGCGCCTGCGGCCGAAAGGCGCACTAAGGTCCGGCCGTTGACGAGTGGGACACAAATGTCCTACTCGTCGTACGTGACGGGCCAGCAGTTCATCGCTGACTCGAGTAAGCCCACGTCACCGGAGAACGCCATGCGCTTTGTCTATCCAGCACGATTGCGCCGCACCGGACCTGACGAGGTCGTCGTCTCGTTCCGGGACTTGCCGGAGTGCCTGACCTCGGGCGCCGATGAAGCCGAGGCCCTCGCGGAGGCCGCGGATGCGTTGGACGTGGCTATCGCCGGCCGCATCGTGCACCCGCCTGCCGACGGCGACCCTATCCCGGTTCCGAGCGCCCGGCTCGCTGAAGAGCATGACGTTGCCGTGCCGGCGGACACCGCGGCGAAAGCCGCCCTGGTGATTGCGCTCCGCGACAGCGGTCTCTCACGGAGCGGCCTCGCGCGGCGCCTTGGCGTTGACGTGAAGGTGGTGCGCCGCATGCTCGACCCGCGGCACCGCACTGCTGCCAGCCGAATCGGTGCCGCGCTCCACGAGCTCGGGCACGAACTGGTCGTGGAGACACGCGTCCCCCAACCGGTGCGGTAGACGCCACGGTCGTCAATCCCCAAGAGTGCCACCGCTGTTGAGACATCAGCTTCGAAGGAGACATCACCATGGAAGTTCGCATCGAGACCTTCGACGACATCGAGGTCGCCCGCGTCCGCAGAGCGGCGAGGAGGTCGGCGAACGGCCCTGCATGGACATCTATCTCAACTCGCCGGCCGATACCGCCCCTGAGCAGTTGCTGACCGACGTATGCGTGCCGTTGCGGGACCGATCGGTCCGGTAGACGCCGGGATCGTCACTCCGGACCGCCGGAGCCGAGGCGGGCCAACCCGGTCAACCGGGCGCGGTCGGGCTTGCCGAGGGGCGTGAGGGCGTCCGCCGGCATCGGCAGGTAGCGCACGGGATGCTTGTAGCGCGGCAGCCGTTCGGCGAGGAGGGCCTGCAGCTCGTCTTCGGGCGGCACGGCCCCCGGGGACTGGATGAACGCCACCGGGCGGGAGCCGAACGCGGGGTCGGGGGCCGGGACGACCACGGCGATCGCCACCGCGGGGTGGGCGCCGAGCACCTCCTCGATCTCCTGCGGATGGATGTTCTGGCCGCCGGAGATGAACATGCCGTCGGCGCGGCCGGTGACGGTCAGGACGCCGCCGTCGAGGTGGCCGCAGTCGCCGGTCGCGAACCAGCCACCGGGTTCCAGCGGCGGCGGTTCGATCCCGGCGCGGCCCAGGTAGCCGGCGAAGAGGGTCGCGCCGCCCACCTCGATCCGGCCGTCGCGGATGCGCAGGCGCCGGTGTGGGAGCAAGCGGCCGCTCGCGCCTGGTGGCAGTTCGGTGCCGGGGGCGGCTGTGGCGACCTGAGATGCCATCTCGGTCGAGCCGTACGTGGGCAGCACCGGGATGCCGGCCGCCCGCGCGCGCTCGAGGAGCGCAGGTGACGCCGCCTGGCCGCCGACCAGCACGCTGCGCAGGGCGCTGCGCCGGTCTGCGGGCACCTCGATCAGGCGCTGGAGCTGAGCAGGCACCACCGAGAGACGGGTCGCATGCGGCAGCAGCGCCAGCGCCTCATCCGGGCCGCGGTCGTCCTCGCGGAAGGAGGCCGAGCGGGCGATGAGCGCCGTTGCCCCCGCGAGCAGACAGCGGAACAGGATCGACAGCCCGGCCACGTGGCAGATCGGCAGTGCCACCAGCCAGCGGTCGCCGCGTTCCAGCGGCAGATTGGCGGCCGAGCCGATCGCGCTGTAGAGGTGGTTCGCGAGCGTGTGGACCACCGCGCGCGGAGCGCCGGTGCTGCCGGAGGTCAGCAGCGCCGTGGCGGGCGCCCCGGGGTCGACCGGGTCCGCCTGCGCGCCGCCGGCCGGCAGATCCAGGTCGCCGGCGGTGAACGGCGGCCCGCAGCGCAGCTCCGTGCCCAGCTCGCGCACGCGCTGCACCGGCAGCAGCGGGCTCAGGATCAGCGGCAACAGGCCGGCGGACCACACCCCGTACAGGAACGCGGCCAGCACGGCGCTGTTGTCGGCCTGCACGGTGAGGCGCGAGCCGGGGGGCAAGCCGTAGGCGCGGAACCGCTCCACCCAGCCGCCGGCCGCACCGGCGAGCCGGCGGTAGCTCAGCCCCTCTCCCGGCGGGTGCTCGGCGCCGGCCAGCGCGATCGATTCGCCGCGGGAGCGGAGCAGCTCGACCAGGTCGACCGGCCCGTCGTTCAGGCGATCGACCATCCGATGGAGAACAGCAGGGCGTGGATGAGCATGGTGCGGGCGGTGCCGGCCAGGGCGTGGTTGAGCTCGGGAGGCCGGGTGCCGGGACGCAGCACGATCAGGATCCACGGGGTCGCGGCGATCAGCGTCATCAGGGGCAGCGCGCCGGCCCAGCGGCCGGTGGCGATCGCCAGCACGGTCGGCACCACCGCGGCGCCGATGACGCAGCCCAGGTACTCGGCGCGCGCGAATCCGTCGCCGAAACGCACCGCCAGGGTCTGCTTGCCGGCGGAGCGGTCGGTCTCCCTGTCGCGCAGGTTGTTGACGGTCAGGATCGCCGCCGCCAGCAGGCCGGGGCCGATGCCGGCCACGATGGACTCGACCGTCCACGTGCCCGCGTGCAGGAAGTAGGTGGCCGCGACCGCGACCGGGCCGAAGAAGACGAACGCCATGACGTCGCCGAAGCCCAGGTAGCCGAGCGGCCTCGGGCCGCCGGTATAGGCGAGGGCGGCGGCGACCGAGGCGGCCAGCACCACCAGGATCGGCCAGCCGCCCACGATCGCGGCGATCACGCCGACCACGCCGGCCGCGCCGAACACCACGGCGATGCCGCGCTTCAACTCGTCCGGCTCGAGCAGGCCGGCCTGCGCCACCCGCCGTGGACCGACCCGGTCGGCGGTATCCGCGCCGCGCGCGTGGTCGGCGTGGTCGTTGTGCAGGTTGACGCCGACCTGGATGGCCAGCGCCCCGAGGAGCGCCAGGACCGCGGCCGCCCAGGCGAAGGCGTCGTCGGCAGCCGCCATCACCGAGCCGATCAGGACCGGCGCGGCGGCGGCCGGAAGCGTGCGCGGGCGCGCCGCCTCCAGCCAGATGAGGGCCTTGCTCTTCTGCTTCACCCCGGCGGCGTCAGGGACGGCGCGGGAACCCGGAGAAGTCCGGCTGCCGCTTCTGCACGAAGGCGTCCCGGCCCTCCTGCGCCTCCTCCGTCTGGTAGAAGAGCATGGTCGCCGCTCCGGCCAGCTCCTGCAGCCCGGCCTGGCCGTCGCAGTCGGCGTTGAACGCGGCCTTCAGGCAGCGGATGGCGGTGGGCGAATGGCGGAGGATCTGCCGGCACCAGTTCACGGTCTCCGCCTCCAGGTCGGCCAGCGGCACCACCGCGTTGACCAGGCCCATCGCCAGCGCCTCCTGCGCGTCGTAGCGCTTGCACAGGTACCAGATCTCCCGCGCCTTCTTCTGGCCGACGATGCGCGCCAGGTAGCTGGCGCCGAAGCCGCCGTCGAACGACCCGACGCGCGGGCCGGTCTGTCCGAACACGGCGTTGTCGGCGGCGATCGTCAGGTCGCACATCACGTGCAGGACGTGGCCGCCGCCGATCGCGAAGCCGGCCACCATGGCGACGATGGGCAGCGGGCAGCGGCGCATCTGCCGCTGGAACTCCAGCACGTTGAGGCGGTCGACGCCCTCCTCGTCCTGGTAGCCGGCGTGGCCGCGCACCTTCTGGTCGCCGCCGGAGCAGAACGCCAGCTCGCCGGCGCCGGTCAGGATGACCACGCCGATGCTGCTGTCGTTGGTCGCGTCGCGCAGCGCGTCCATCATCTCCTCCACGGTCAGCGGGGTGAAGGCGTTGCGCACGTGCGGGCGGTTGATGGTGATCCTGGCGATCCCACTGGCCTTGTGGAACAGGATCTCGCGATACGATCCGCAGGCCGTCCAATCGATCTGACTCATGTGTCCCGGAGCTCCTCGTCGAGGAAGGTCGCCACCTGTGTAGCAAATTCGGCGGGCTTTTCACAGAGCACGGCGTGGCCGGAACCGGGTAGCAAGCCGACGCGGAGCGCCGCGCTCCGCGTCCCCATCCTCCGGGCGACGTCCACGTAACGGGCATCGGCCTCCCCGGTCACGACCAGGGTCGGCGGCCGCAGGCGAGGCAGCTCGTCCCAAAGCGACGGCAGCGCGCCCGTGCCCAGGTGCGCCAGCGTCGCCGCCCACGCTCCGGGGTCGATCCGCAGCCGGCGCGCCAGCATGCCGCCGTAGCACGGATGGGCGCGAACCCGCGCGAAGATCGGCTGGGCGTACCAGTCGTCCAGGAAACCGCGCAGCGCCTCGCGGCCGGCAATCCCGCGCAGGCGTGCGGCCAGGCGGGCGTCGGCGCGGCGCCGCTCGGCGCGCTCCGCCGCCGTGGCCAGACCCGGGGACCCGCACGCCAGCACGCCGGCCCGGTACCGTTCGGGGTCGCGCAACAGCAGGTGCAGCGCCAGCCGGGCGCCCATCGAGTAGCCGATCAGCACCGCGGGCCCCGGCACCGACCGGCGGATCGCCGTCTCCAGCGCCGCCAGGGTCGCATGCTCCGCCAGCGGCGGCGCCACGCACGGCATGCGCCCGGAGATGCGGTCGACGACCGGCTGCCAGTCGGCCGGCTCGCCCAGGAAGCCGTGCAGCAGCACCGCCGCGGCACCGCTCACCCGCTCACCCGCGCCGCCGCCTCGATGGCGGCGCCCACCTCGGGATCGAGCCGCCGGTGCAGGGCCAGGGTCTCTCTCCGGTCGGGGGCCACCTCGATCCACGCC